>CAIMEE010000095.1 GCA_903839865.1 Enhydrobacter aerosaccus
GATCTCATGCTGGCCGCCCGGGCCAACAACTGCTCGATCGAGGCCGCCGCGCGCGTCTACTTCAAATTGGGCGAGCGGCTGTCGCTGGCCAGCCTGGGCCTCGGCGCCCAGAAGCTGCCGCGCGAGGGCCAGTGGCCGTCGCAGGCCGCGATCTCGATGCTCGACGAGCTGGCGGCGATCCATGCCGAGCTGCTGGCCTCGG
Source organism: Enhydrobacter aerosaccus (assembly GCA_903839865.1). Classification (GTDB taxonomy): domain Bacteria; phylum Pseudomonadota; class Alphaproteobacteria; order Reyranellales; family Reyranellaceae; genus Reyranella; species Reyranella aerosaccus_A. Next base: position 203 of record CAIMEE010000095.1, read on the forward strand.
TGCTGCGCGCCGCGGGCCCTGCCGGTGCCGCGGATCCTGACGCCGCGCTGGCGCGGTGGAGCGAGACGCGCACCACGGCGCTGGAGCGGGTCGACCGGCTGCAGGAGGAGTTGGCGGCTGCGGGCCAGCTCGATCTCGCCATGCTGGCGGTCGCCACGGCGGAGTTGCGCGCGCTTGCCTAGCCCCTCTTTATTTCATCGGCCATGATCGCCATATCGGAGGACATGATGGACAAGAAACCCGCTATCCAGAAATCGGACGCCGAATGGGCCAAGGAGCTCGATCCGCTGCAGCACCACGTGCTGCGCCAGCACGGCACCGAGCGCCCGGGCAGCAGCCCGCTGAACTATGAAAAGCGCACCGGCATCTTCAGCTGTGCCGGCTGCGGCGAGCCGCTGTTCGACTCGAAGACCAAGTACGAGAGCGGCTCGGGATGGCCCTCGTTCTGGGCGCCGCTGTCGGACGCCGTCGCCATCACGACCGACGTCAGCCACGGCATGACCCGCACCGAAGTGACCTGCGCCAAGTGCGGCGGCCATCTCGGCCACGTCTTCCCCGACGGCCCGCAGCCCACCGGCGACCGCTACTGCATGAACGGCGCCGCACTCAAGTTCGAAGAGAAGAAATAAACCCGATCAGCAGCCGGTTCACTTCGCCGGCTGCTTCCTGCTGCACCCAGTGGCCAGCGCCGTCGATCAGATGGCAGCCGCGCAGGCCGGGCAGAGTCTTCGGATAGGCGTCGAGCTGCGCCTGCGCCGCGGGAAAGCGCAGCACGCCGTCCTTCTTGCCGGCGATGAACAGCGATGGCTGGCGAATCGGCTGGCCGCGCCACGGTCCGCCCAGCTCCCAATTACGACGCAGGTTGCGATACCAGTTGAGTCCGCCGCGGAAACCCGCACGCGTGAATTCCTGCGTGTAGTAGTCGAGATCAGCTTCGGTGAGCCACGCCGGCAGTTTCTCCGGGTTCGCGGTGTTGCCGAGCAGAGTGCCATCGGGCAGCCGACCAAAACCTTTCTTGTCGTCGTCGAGATCGCCACTTGCCGTGTAGTAGAGCCGCCGCAATGACGCCTTGATGTCCTTCTGCAGCTCGGCCTCGGGCACGCCGGGCTTCTGGAAATACTGGAGGTAGAAGTCGGTGATGCCGAGCTTGGCGAGCGCGGTCAGGATGTCGACGTAACCCGGTGGCGAGTACGGCACGCTCATCGCACACACGGCGGGAAACAGGTCGGGCCGCCACAGGGCTGCATGCCAGGCGACCGGCGCGCCCCAATCGTGGCCGACGATGATCGCTTTCGTTTCGCCCAGCGCCTTCACCAGCTCGGCCATGTCGCCCACGAGATGCATCAGCGTGTACTGGTCTGCACCCTCCGGCGCCTCGGTGCCACCGTAGCCGCGCATGTCGGGCGCGACGCAGCGGAAGCCCGCCGCGCTCACCGCCTCGATCTGATGCCGCCAGGAATACCAGCTCTCCGGCCAGCCATGGCAGAACAGCACGAGCGGCCCGCTGCCCTTCTCGGCGTAGCGCATGTGGATGCCGTTGGCAGTGATCGTCTTCAGCGGAATGGTCATGCGCGTCTCCTCTCGTTTCTTTTTTGGCGCCACTTCATCGTCGCGGCCGCCGCCAGCACCATCGCCGGCATGGCAATGAACGAGGTCGGCGCCAGCGACGCGACGCCAGTGAGACCGTTGCCCACCGTGCAGCCCAGCGCCAGCACACCGCCCGCACCCATCAGCGCGGCACCGCCGGCATAGCGCAGCATGTCGGCCGGCTGCTCGAAGCCCACCAGCTTGAAGTCGCGCGTCACGGCCACGACGGCGAGCGCGCCCACGAAGATGCCGGCCACGAAGGCGATGCCGAAGTTGAGTTTGGCGCCGGTGAAGGTGAGCAGATAGAGCAGCGCATCGCCGCCGCCGCGCGTGATGTTCACGCTCTCGACGGTAACCGGCTCGAAATCGTCGGCGCCCAGCATGCCGGTCGCGAGATAGCCCGCCGGCACCAGCAGGCCGATCAGCAGGCCCGCAATCAGATGCTTCGACGGCACGCGCTTCCAGGCGACGAAGACCAATGCCAGCACGACGAAGACCGCGCCCGCCGCGAGCGGCAGCGTCTGCTTCGGGAGCGGCACCGTCGTCACAGCGGAAAAGGAAGAGCGCGCAGGCGCCAGCACGCCGCGGATGGTGGCGTAGGCCACCAGCGCAAAGACCAGGAACGACACCACCGAGCGCAGATTGCCGCCGGCAGACAGCACGAGAAGCCGGGTACCGCAGCCGCCCGTGAGCGTCATGCCGATACCGAACATCGCGCCGCCCAGCAGCGCGCCGCCCCAGAAGAGACTGGCCGGCAACACCACCGCCTTCGACAGATCGAGGCGGCCCGTCCAGACCAGCGCTTGCACGACGATCAGCGCCACGACCATGGCGGTGAGGAAGCCGCGCAAACGTGGAGCGTTGGGCGTGGTGAGCGCGTCTTCGACGGCGCCGCGCATGCAGAAGCCCGACCAGCGCGCGATCGCGCCGAAGGCAATGCCGATCGCAAAGGCGGCGAGCGCCACCTGGCCGTTGGTATCCAATGTCATCGCGCGGAGCTTAGCCGCGAAGATGGACCGGACGCGACACCCTTGAGCGCACCGACGCGCGCGAGCCCAGCAACAGCGAAACCAGGAAGAAGAGGCTGGCCACCAGCACGATCACCGGGCCCGACGGCAGGCCGGCATGGAACGACAGCAGCAACCCGATCGCGCCCGACAGGAACGCCATGGGCACCGCGATCACCGTCATCGACCAGACTTCGCGTGCCCAGAAAGACGCAGCGACGGCGGGCAGCAGCATCAGCCCCAAGGCCATGAGAGTGCCCAGCGCCTGGAACGCCGCCACCATGTTGAGCACGGCCAGCGCCAGGAACAGCGAATGATAGAGCGCGCCGCGCACGCCCATCGCGGCCAGGAAGCCGGGATTGAAGCACTCGACCACCAGCGGACGATAGATCGCGGCCAGCCCGACCAGCGTCACCGTCGCGGTGCCGACGATCAGGAACAGTGCCTTGTCGTCGACGGCCAGGATGGCGCCGAACAGGATGTTCATCAGGTCGATCGCCGAGCCGCGCAGGGAGACGATCAGCACGCCCAGCGCCAGCGACGTGAGATAGGCCGCGGCGAAGCTCGCGTCCTCGCGCATCGAGGTGAAGCGCGCGATCGCGCCGGAGATCAGCGCGGTCGCCATGCCGGCCACGAAGCCACCGAGGCTCATCGCAGGCAAGGAGAGACCGCCGAGCAGAAAGCCCAGCGCCGCGCCCGGCAGCAGCGCATGCGCCAGCGCATCGCCCATCAGGCTCATGCGGCGCAGGATCAGGAACACCCCGATCGACGAGCCCGCGACCGACAGCGCCAGGCACGCGACCAGCGCGCGGCGCATGAAGGCGAAGTCCGCAAACGGCTCGATCAGATAGGTGTAGAGCATGGAAGCAGCGCCCCTAGAGCGAGATCAGGCGCTGAGCTTCAGGGGCACGTCGCACGCGCCGGCGTGGTCGTCCCACGCTTCGGCCATGGCGCGCGCGCGCAAGAGATTCTCGGCCGACAGGACGCGCGACGTCGGCCCCGCATCAACAAGCTCGCGCGCCAGCAACAGCGCGTTGGGGAAATCGCGGCGTACCTGGTCGATGTCGTGCAGCACGGCCACGACCGTGCGCTTCTCGGCCTGCCAGCGGCGGATCACGTCCATCAGGTCGACGACCGTCTTTGCATCGATGGCAGCAAACGGCTCGTCCAGCAGGACGAGGTCGGCGTCCTGCAGAAGCAGGCGCGCGAACAGCACCCTCTGGAACTGGCCGACGGACAGCGTGTCGATCGGCCGGCGCTCGAAGCCGCCCAGGCCTACCGACTCGATGGCGTGCTGCGCGTCGTGGATGTCGACCTTCCGGGCCTTGCCGAAGGCGCCGAAACGCGACCAGCGGCCGAGCAGTACGGTGTCGAGAACGGAAATCGGAAAACTGCGGTCGACCTCGGCCTGCTGCGGCAGATAGGCGATGCGCTTGGCCGTGCACTCGATCTTGCCCTCGATGCGCGGCGCCAGACCGAGCATTGCCTTCAGGAGGCTGCTCTTGCCCGCGCCATTGGGGCCGACAATGGCCGTCATCTCACCCGACGGAATCTCCGCCGAAACGTGATGGACCGCCGGGTGGCGGTCATAGCTCACCGTCAGATCGACCAGCTTGAGCGCCGCGTTCACGATTGCACGCTCACAGGGCCCACCACAGGCAAAGCCACAGGGCGCCGGCCACGACCAGCGCCGCCGCGACGCGGGCGGGAGCACTCATGGCGAGCAGGGCGGTGCCGGGGGAAAGATCTCCGCGCATGAATGAATTGTTATAATATTACCTTCAGAGAGTCCACGGCCTCGTGACCGTTCTTGATTGGCAGGCGAGGCGCTCAGCGCTCATGTTTGCACCATGTCCACTTTCACTCCTCGCCGTCGCTCGGTCCTGATCGGCGCCGCCGCAACCGCCGCTTTCGGCACCTCCGTCTCGGCCGCCCCTCCCTCGGGACCCTCATCCGGACCATGGGCGATCGAGCTCTTCACCTCGCAGGGCTGCAGCTCCTGCCCGCCGGCCGATGCCCAGCTGGGCAAGCTCAGCGAGCGGCCCGACATCGTGGCGCTGTCGTTCCATGTCGACTACTGGGACTACATCGGCTGGAAGGATCCGTTCGCCGCGCGCGTCATGACCGATCGCCAGCACGCTTATGCGCGTGTGCTGCACCAGCGTTACGTCTACACGCCCGAGATGGTGGTCGACGGCGTCACGCACGAGCCCGGCGTCACCCGGGCCTCGATCGACGCGATGCTGGCCGTCGCGCAACGCCAGTCGCCCACGCGCGCCACGCCCCGGCTCGAGCGCGTCATGGACGGCCCGCTCACGATCACGCTCGCCCCCTTCAAGCTCGACGGCCGCGCTCCGGCCGACATCACGCTGGCCGTCTACGATCGCCGCCATTCCACGCCCGTACCGCGCGGCGAGAACACTGGCCACACGCTCGACAACTTCAACGTCGTGCGACGGATCGAGACGGTGGCGAAATGGGACGGCTCGGCCGCGAGCTGGACCGTGGCCCCCGACCGCTTCCAGCCGGGCCAGGGCATCGCCGTGCTGGTCCAGCACCACGATTACGGCTCGATGATCGGCTGCAACAAGCTCGAGCCCCGTATAACAGGCTAAATACACGCGATTTGGCCGCCTTGCGCCGCACGCCGGGGCGCGCCAAGTTCAGGCAATGTCGTTCGCTAACGAGTCCGGCCGCCTGAAGGCCGTCCTCGGCCCCACAAATACCGGCAAGACCTACCTGGCGATCGAACGCATGCTCGGCCACGAGTCGGGCATGATCGGCTTTCCGCTGCGCCTTCTCGCGCGCGAGAATTACGACCGCGTCGTCAAGATCAAGGGCGCCGGCAAGGTGGCGCTGATCACCGGCGAGGAAAAGATCGTCCCGAAGGGCGCGCGCTATTTCATCTGCACCGTCGAATCCATGCCGCTCGACCGGCCGGTCTCCTTCCTCGCCGTCGACGAGGTGCAGATGGCCGCCGATCCCGAACGCGGCCATTTCTTCAGCGACCGCATCCTGAACGCGCGCGGCACCAACGAGACCATGCTGCTGGGCGCCGACACGGTCCGCCCGGTGTTGAATCAACTGCTGCCCAACATCGACATCGTGGCCCGGCCACGCTTCTCCAAGCTCTCCTATGTCGGACCGAAGAAGGCGACACGCCTGCCGCCGCGCTCGGCCGTGGTCGGCTTCTCGGCCAACGAGGTCTACGCCATCGCCGAACTGATCCGCCGGCATCGCGGCGGCACGGCGATCGTGATGGGCGCGCTCAGCCCGCGCACGCGCAACGCCCAGGTCGAGATGTTCCAGTCGGGCGAGGTCGACTACCTGGTCGCCACCGACGCGATCGGCATGGGCCTCAATATGGACGTGGACCACGTCTGGTTCGCCTCGTTGCGCAAATACGACGGCCGCATGTCGCGCCAGTTGCGCGCGGTCGAGCTGGCGCAGATCGCGGGCCGCGCCGGCCGCTATATGAACGACGGCACCTTCGGCACCACGATCGACGTCGGCGGTCTCGACGAGGAGACGGTCGAGGCGATCGAGAACCATCGCTTCGATCCGCTGCGCGACCTGCAGTGGCGCAACTCGGCGCTCGACTTCAAATCGATCCCGGCCCTGGTCGCCTCGCTGAACCGGCAACCGCCGCACCCGGTCCTGCAAAGGGTGCGCGAGCAGGATGACCAGTTCGCGCTCCAGACCCTGTCGCAGCAATCGGAATTCCTGCCGCGGCTTCATGCGCCGTCGCGGGTCAGACTTCTGTGGGAAGTCTGTCAGGTTCCGGACTTCCGCAAGACCATGACCGAAGAGCACACCGCGCTCCTGGGGTCGCTATTCATGCACCTGACACAAGGCGGGGAGCGCCTGCCCGAGGACTGGATCGACGGTCACGTCAAAAAACTCGAGAAATACGACGGCGACATCGACACCTTAATGGCACGCATCGCGCACGTTCGGACGTGGACCTATATTTCGCACCGCGCCGACTGGATTCAGCGCGCAGTGCATTGGCAGGAGCGCGCCCGCGCTATAGAGGACAGGCTGTCCGATGTGCTGCACCAGCGGCTGACCCAAAGGTTTGTCGATAGACGGGCGGCGATGCTTGTAAGAAGATTGCGCGATGAGGGTGAAATGACGACGTCAGTCGCCGAGGCCGGCGAGGTCATAGTCGAAGGCGAACATCTGGGACGCATCGAGGGCTTCCGGTTCGTTCCCGATGCGACCGAAGAGCAGACCGACCAGAAGGCGGTGCTGACCGCGGCGCTGCGTGCGCTGCGCGAGAACCTGCCGACGCGCCTGGCTGCCTTCACGGCGGCGCCCGACGGCGAGCTCGTGTTCGATTCCCAGCTTCGCGTCTGCTGGGGCGGCGGGCCGATCGCCAAACTGATGCCGAGCGGCGACGTGCTCGCCCCCAAGATCGAAGCGCTGTCCTCGGACCTGCTCGACGGCCCGGCACGCGAGGACGTACGCAAGCGCGCGGCCGCCTGGGTCGAGACGCGCATTCGCCTCGGACTCAGCGAACTGATGGACGCTCGCGCCGCTTCGGAGAATATCCCGGCGGGCGCGCGCGGCATCGTGTTCCAGCTCTGCGAGGGCCTGGGCGTGATCGAGCGCAAGCCGATCGAGCAGCAGCTCGGCCAGCTGGGCGAGGAAGATCGCAAGGCGCTCGCCAAGCTCGGCGTGCGCGTCGGCGTCTTCACGCTCTATTTCCCCAGCATGCTGAAGCCGGTGCCGATCCGCCTGCGCGCCGGCCTCTGGATGGTCGCGCGCAATCGCGAGATGATTCCGCCGCTGCCGGCAGAAGGCCGCACGTCGATGGATCTGCCGCCCAACTCCGAGCGCGATTTCTACGCCACCATCGGCTACATCCCGCTCGGCAACCCTGCGATCCGCGCCGACATGGTCGAGCGCCTGGCCGCGATGTGCCGCGCTGCCGTGCGCGACAGCCGCGAGAACGCGCGTCGTGCGCAGCAGGAAAAGAAGGCGGAAACAAAGGACGCCGAGGCCGCTGTGCCTTCGACGGACGCCGTGCCCGCCGCCCCGACAACGGACGAAATCAGTGAGTGGGCCATCGTTGCCGCCGCGTTCGGCGAGAGCGAGCCCACGCCTGAGGTCGCCGCGACGCCGGAGCCCGAGGCTGTCGTCGAGCCGACGCCAGAGCCCACCGCCGCACCTGTCGTCGAAGAGATCAAGGACGAAGAGCCGGCGCCGGCCGTCGATGCGATGATCGCGGTGCCTGCATCCGAAGAGGCCAAACCGGAAGACGCCGAACCGGATGAAGCCAAGAAGGCCGAGCCCCAGAAGACCGAACCGAAGCCGCTTCAGCCCGGCTGGTTCCGCGCGACACCGCAGATGATGTCGCTGGTCGGCTGCTCGGAACCCGAGATGGCCGACGTGCTGCGCGGCCTCGGCTATCGCGTGCATCCGCCGACCGAGGAGAGCGGACCGCTGTTCGCCTTCTCCGTGAAGCCGCGCTTCGTGCGCGAGCGTGAGGAGCAGCGCGAGCGCCAGCGTCTGCAGGAGAAGGAGCGCCGCCAGCAGCGCGAACAACGTCAACGCGAGCGCCCGGCGAAGCCGGACGAGCGCCAGTTCTTCGCCGATGCGCCCAAGCGCGAGGGGGGCCGTCCCACGGCGCCACGCTCCGACGGCAAGCCCGGCGGTGGCAAGCCGCGGGGGGACGGTCCGCCCCAAGGCGATCGTCGCGGCGATCGCCGCGACTCGCGTCCGCCGCGTCGCGACCAGGGCGGCCCGGCACTGCGTCTCTATGCGACGACCGAGAAGAAGGGCGATGCCGAGGCCAATTCGCCGTTCGCAAAACTGCTCGAGCTCAAGCTCGGCGGGAAGAAATAACGCTTCCCGCGCATGCGGCTCGACAAGTGGCTTTGGCACGCCCGCTTCTTCAAGACCCGTTCGCTCGCCACCCGCTATATCGAGAAATCGCGCTGCCGCATCGACGGCCGGGTGACCGACAAGCCGCATGCGCCGGTCAGCCCGGGGATGGTGCTGACCTTCGCGCTGGGACCCAGGGTGCGGGTGGTGAAAGTCGTGGCCCTGGGCGAACGGCGGGGACCGTCCGAGGAGGCCAGAACCCTGTACGACGAAATCGACAGCGCGGCGCCAGAGAGCCTTGCGCGAAGCCCGGGGTCGCGTTAACACGCGCCCGCTTCAGGAGCGTTTGATGACCTATGTCGTGACCGAGGCTTGCATCAAGTGCAAGTACATGGACTGTGTCGAAGTCTGCCCCGTGGACTGCTTCTACGAGGGCGAAAACATGCTGGTCATCAATCCGGACGAGTGCATCGACTGCGGCGTCTGTGAGCCCGAATGCCCTCCCGGCGCCATCGTGCCCGATACGGAGAAGGGCATGGAGCAGTGGCTGGAACTCAATCGTACCCTTTCGACCGAGTGGCCTAACATTACCCGCAAGGGTGAGGCCCCGGCAGATGCCGAAAATTTCAAAGACGAAAAAGACAAATATTCGAAGTACTTCAGCAAAGAGCCGGCGAAGCGCTAGATTTAGCGGTCGCCTCAGTCTTTTCACGCCATCTTTGCGATCGCCATGCATCCCCCGCATGGCCCAAGCGTTGCTCAAATGCAACAACGCATGCGACTCTACCCACAATCTGTGATATAAGGATTCGGCTGGAAGCGTTCCGGAGTCCGGTTCGCCGCTAGCTCGGTCGCCAGTCGGTTTCCGAATGAAACTTACCGACGCGGCGGGTCGAGCGAGCACACTGGGGAGTGTGCGCGGTGGGTCGCGGTGTCGCTGTCAGCGGGGCGTAGGAGTGAAGGGATTGGACATGGCCAAGCCAGTGAAGAAGCCGCCTGTTAAGGCGGTAAAGGATTTTGCGTTCGATAAGGGCGACTTCGTCGTTTACCCGACCCACGGCGTGGGCAAGGTGGTGGACATCGAGGCGAAGGAAATCGCCGGCCACAAACTCGAGCTCTTCGTCATCTCGTTCGAGCAGGAGCGCATGATGCTGCGCGTCCCCGTGATGAAGGCCAAGCTGTCGGGCCTGCGCAAGCTCAGCTCGCGCAAGATCATGGAAAACGCCCTGGTCACCCTCAAGGGCCGCAGTCGCGTCAGCCGCGCCATGTGGAACCGCCGCGCCCAGGAGTACGAAGCGAAGATCAACTCGGGCGACCCGGTGTCGATCGCCGAAGTCGTGCGCGACCTGCATCGCAATGCCGGCCAGCCCGACCAGTCCTACAGCGAGCGGCAGATTTACGAAGCCGCCCTCGATCGCCTGGCGCGCGAACTGGCCGCCGTCGAGCGCATCGACAAGGAAGTGGCGACGCAGAAGCTGAACAGCGTCCTGCAGAAGGTCGCTGCCTAAAGCTTCGAACACGATTTTGAAAAGGGCGGTCTTCGGACCGCCCTTTTTGTTTGCGGGACTGCGAAGATCAAGGCTCGACGATCTTCACCTCGGTACGCTTGGCCAGTTCGGCCGCATCGTCGACGCCGTTCAGTGCCAGCAGGCGCTCGAGCTTGAAGTCGCTATAGGGCATGCGTCGCGCGAGGGTCGCGGCGGTCTCGTTGCCGCGCGCAATCACGTGCAGCCGATAGGGCTGCAACGCCTCCGCCTCGGCACTCGACAGGAACCGGAAGGTGCGTGCGGCCGCCACAAGTTCCTCGATCCGACGGTCGCGATCGGGCCCGTTGGCGAAGAGATTGAAGAAGCAGATGCCGGGCCCGTTGCGCACGATGACGTGCCGGATCTGCGACAGGCCGGTATCGGCGCCGCGCGGCTTGGCGCCGATCGCGGCTTCCGTGCCATTGATTGTCGTCGTCTGGATGTCGGTTGGCGTGGGCGTGAGCTTGTTGCGCATCCAGTCCTCGAGGCGGCCTGGAATACGCTCGTTGGTGCAGGAGAAATACAGCATCGACCGGTCGCGGCCGACGCCCAGGACGCCGTCTTGGTCGTTGAACAGGATGAAATCGCCCGGCGCACGGAACGCGAGCTTCATGATGGGGTGCAGGAACGCCGCGCCGCGGATGTAACCCTCCTCGGGCCGGTCGTCGACCGACAGGCCGTCGATCACCGCGAGAAAGGCCGCGCGATCGGCATCGCCCGGCCGCCCGGTCAGCTCCTGCCTCTGCAGCGCCGACAGCCGGTCATCGGGTTCTGGGTGTGTCGACATCGCCCCCGGCAGCGCACCCGACGACGCCGGCCCGAAAGTCCGGTCCTGAAGCTGCGACTCGCGGCGCAGTTTCTCGACGAGAGTCGACATCGCATCCCCGCGGTAGCCCGACTTCACGATGTAGTCGAGGCCGGCGCGATCGGCCTCGAGCTCCTGCTCGCGCGAATAGCGCAGCAGCGCCATCCGGCCGTCGCGCGCCACCATGCGGCCGACGTCGACCGACCCGCTGGTGGCCACGGCCTGGGTTGCCGCCGCGATCGCGGCCTGTCGCTCGCGGGCGCGCTGGGCGGCGTGGCGCAGGGTGATATGCCCGATCTCATGGCCGATCGCCGCCGCCAGCTCGGCCTCATCGTCGAGCAGCGCCAGCAGGCCGCGCGTGACGAAGATGTAGTTGACGCCCAGCGCATGGGCATTGGGCTGGGGCTGGTCGAGGACGTAGAACTTGTAATATCCCGGGATCGCCGCCCGGCGCACGACCCGCTGGCCCACCCGATCCACCAAACCCTGCAACGCCGGCGATTGCACGATGGCGCCCACCTGCCTTTCGACGTCCCGCGGCAGCGGTGGCGAGCGGACCACCGCCGCACCGGCGGCGCCCGCGACGTCGGTCTGCGGCGGATTGTTCTCCGGCGTACAGCCGGCGGCGGCCGCAAAGAGCGCGACAAGGACCAAAATACGCTGAAAAGACACACTTCCTCCCGTCGCGACCGCTTCGGCCCGTGGAGCTTAGACGTTGGCGCAATGCACCTGCAATCGTGGCGAGGCTGGCCCCCGGGCCACTGCTATGGCAGTGATTGAACTGGATCATTGCCCAGATCATCAGCATGCCGCGCTCGGAAATCCCTCTTCGCTCTGATCTCTTCCCGGAGATTTCGCCTTACTCGAGCGGAATGCTGTCCGTCGACGGGCGTCACACGATCTATTGGGAGCAGAGCGGCAATCCCGAAGGCGTGCCGGTGGTCTTCCTGCATGGCGGTCCGGGCGCGGGTTCCGCGCCGGTGCACCGCCGCTTCTTCGACCCTCAGTTCTATCGGATCATCGTGTTCGACCAGCGCGGCTGCGGGCGCTCGATGCCGCTGGGCGACCTGCAGGACAACACGACCGACCATCTCGTGGCCGACATGGAGAAGCTGCGCGCCCATCTCGGCCTCCAGCGCTGGCTGCTGTTCGGTGGCTCGTGGGGCAGCACGCTGGCGCTGGCCTACGGCATCAAGCATCCCGAGCGCACGACCGGTTTCGTCCTGCGCGGCATCTTTCTCGGCGCCCGGCCGGAGATCGACTGGTTCCTCCACGGCATGCGCACGATCTTCCCCGAGGCGTGGCGCGATTTCGTGGGCCAGCTTCCGGAGAACGAGCGCACCGACCTGCTGTCGAATTACTATCGCCGCCTGGTCGACCGCAATCCCGACATCCATCGTCCCGCCGCCCGCGCCTGGAGCCGCTACGAGGCCGCGTGCTCGACGCTGTATCCGACCGCGCGCGCGCCGTTCGAATCCGATCACGGCGGCTTTGCCCTGGCCCTCGCGCGCATCGAGGCACATTATTTTGCGCACGGTACGTTCCTGCCGGAAGGCTGGCCGTGGACCCAGATCGATCGCGTGCGCCAGTTGCCCTGCACCATCGTGCAGGGCCGCTACGACATCGTCTGCCCGCCGGTCACGGCCGAGGCCTTGTCGCGCGCCTGGCCCGAGGCCCGTTATGTGGTCGTGGCCGATGCCGGCCACAGCGCGCTCGAGCCCGGCATTCGTGCCGCCCTCGTCAACGCCACCGAGAACTATCGCCTGTCACTGAGCGACGACGATCTCTTCGCGCCGCGCTTCCCATGGGAAACGTAAGAAAACGTAAGAATAAGAATCGGAAACATGATGGACTCTAACGTCTCGTTCGAACTGCCGCCGGAACAGACCGGCCCCGCCGCCTGGTACGGCCCCGAGATGTCGCGCAGCACCGAATGGCTGATGCCGCTCAGCGCCGCCGAGATCGCCGAGGTCGACGCCGCCGCCAAGAAATTCGTCGCGCGCGATTCCGACATCGCCGACATGAAGCCGTCCGACTTCGCCCTGCCGATGCTGGGCCGCAAGTTGAAGGCCCGCGTCGAGGAAGAGGTGCTGAACGGCCGCGGCTTCCTGCTGGTGCGCGGCCTGCCGGTCGAGCGCTGGACGATGCGCGAGGCGGCGACGGCGTTCTTCGGGCTGGGCGTCCATCTCGGCAGCGCGCGCTCGCAGAACGGCAAGGGCCATGTGCTGGGTCACGTACAGGATCTCGGTCTCGCGTCGGACGACCCCAACGTGCGCATCTACCAGACGCACGAGCGCCAGACCTTCCATACCGACTCCTGCGACATCGTCGGTCTGATCTGCCTTAAGACCGCGCAACGCGGCGGCCTGTCGGCGCTGGTGAGTTCGACGACCATCTTCAACGAGATGCGCCGCCGCCGCCCCGACCTGCTGAAGCTCCTGTTCGAGCCGCTGGCGACGGACCGGCGCGGCGAAGTGCCGGAAGGCCAGAAGCCCTATTTCCTGCTGCCGCCGTTCAACTGGTTCAAAGGCTATCTCACCGCGATCTATCAGCGGCAGTACATCGACTCGGCGCAGCGCTTCGAGGATGCGCCACGGCTGTCGCCGCAATTGATCGAAGCGCTCGACATGTTCGACGAGCTGACCAACGACCCCAAGCTCAACATGTTCATGGAGTTCAAGCCGGGTGACGTCCAGCTCGTGCACAACCACACGATGCTGCATGACCGCACGGGTTTCGTGGACTGGCCCGAACCCGAGCGGAAGCGGCACCTGCTCCGCCTGTGGCTGGCCGCCGACCGGGCGAGACCGCTGCCCGAGGCCTTCGCGCAGCGCTACGGCTCGGTCACGATCGGCGACCGCGGCGGCATCATCGTGCGCGGCACCAAGCTCAATGCTCCGCTGGAAGCTGTTTGAGCGGGCGGGTCGACCTGGATGGGTTGACCCGGGGGCTTGCGCTCCCTAAGTGAAGGCCGCGAAAGAAACCACTCTCACTAGGGATTAACGTATGGCCAGCGATTCAACCGCGGGCGGCGCCCCGGATGACATGCCGGTCGGCGATACCCCCGAACTCACCGTCGAAACCCTGCAGCGGGTCGTCGAAGGCCTGCAGGCTGAAAATGCAGAGCTGAACGACAAATACATGCGCGCGGTCGCCGAGCAGCACAACATCAAGCGCCGCGCCCAGCAGGACATCGACAAGGCCAACAAGTTCGGCGTGGAACGCTTTGCGCGCGACGTGCTGTCGGTCGCGGACAATCTCGGCCGCGCGCTCTCGGCGCTGCCGGCCGACCTCGCTGCACTCGATCCCGCGCTGCGCAATGTCATCACGGGCGTGCAGGCCACGGAGCGCGAGCTGCTGTCGATCCTGGAGCGTCATGGCGTCACCCGCATCGAGGCCAAGGGCAAGCCGTTCAGCGCCGAGTTCCATCAGGCCATGATGGAGATCGAGGATGCGTCGGTGCCGACCGGTACTGTCGTGCAGGAGCTGATCCCGGGCTATCTGCTGGCCGGCCGCCTGCTGCGCGCGGCGATGGTCGCCGTCTCCAAGGGCGGCCCGGCCCGCACCGCCGAGACCAGGCCCGAGGCCAGCAACGACGCCTAAGGCTGCGTCACCCGCCGCAGGGTGAGGTTGAAGCGGCCGCCTTCGGGCAGCAGCGTGCTGGTTCCGGGCAAGATGCGGTCGACGCCATGGAACCAGTCGCGCGAGGGGCCTTCCAGCACGACGCAATCGCCGCTGCTGAGATGCACCGATCGTGTCGAGCTCTTGCGGGTCGGCCCACCCATCCGAAAAAGCGCCGTGTCCCCCAGCGAGATCGACAGGATGGGCGCGCCCTTGGCGTCCTCGTCCTCGTCACGATGCAGCCCGAGCCGGGCGTCCGGACCGTAATAGTTGATCAAGCAGGCTTCCGGCGCATAGGCGACGCCCGTCGCGCGGTTCCAGAGATCGAGCACCGGCGCCGGAATGGCGGGCCAGGGCACCCCGGTGACCGGATGGGTGCCGGCATAACGATAGCCGCCGATCTCCGACAGCCAGCCCAGAGGGCCGCAATTGGACATGCGTACGGAGAGCGGCTTGCCCGAGCGCGGCATCACC
>CAIMEE010000096.1 GCA_903839865.1 Enhydrobacter aerosaccus
CCGTCGCCCATTCGTGAAAGAGACCCTGCGCGCCGTTCGGCGTGGAGCAGGCGCGAAATCTGTAGTCGTCCCTCGACACCATCGGGAAAACGGCGTCCCTGATGCCCTCCGGGTCGGTGAAGTAGGCCGCCTCGTCGAGCCAGACGTCGCCGGAGAAGGACCGCGCCGTCCTGGGGTTCGCCGGGAGGGCGATGATTCTCCCTCCGCCGCGCCACCGCAGTTGCATCGTGTTCGCGATCTCAAAATCGACGGCCTGCGGCACGCCAAGCGACGCCAGCGCCTCGCAATGCGTTTTGGCCTTCTGCAACACCTCCGTCGAAAGGTCTTGCGAGGCCGAAAGAATCACCTGGGTGCGCTTGTGGAACAGGCCATTGACGACGCAGGCAGCAGCGGTAGCGAAGCTGAATCCGATCTGGCGCGACTTTACCGCGATGGCGAAGCGCGAATCATCGAAGATCCACCGCTTCTGATATTCAGGAAAGATCGAGAGCCAGCGTTGAAGCGGACTCGGCGGCGCGCCGATGCGTCCGCTTCCGATGGCAGTTCGCGCAGACGACATCGCACTTCGCCATTTCCTCGACGAGAACGTCGAGCGCCCGAAGGCGACAGCACGTCTTGCACCACGGTGAGAGACCGTCCCGCGCCGCGCCCTTCTTCCTGAAGCAATCGATCGGCTGCGGCAGCTTGCACTTGAAGCAGATTTTCATGGCTTCTTCTCGGGCTTGGCCGTGTCGCCGTTGAAGATCGTTGATGTCCCGTATCGCTCGCGCATGGCCCTGTCGAATGCAAGCGAGTCGCCGAGATCGACGACATCGACGATGGCGCCAGCCACCTTCTTCTTGATGAGTTCCACCTCGGCGACGAGCTTCTGTTCCGCCAACGCCGCCATGCGCTTCGCCGACTCGGGATCGTCGCTGTCGGTCGGGAAGGCGCCCTTGAGCAGCGCCGACGCGCCAGCGGCCATCTGCACATAGACCAGTTGGTCGCGTGGCGTCGACTTCATCGTCGCCGTCGTCACCTCGCCGGTGTCGTCGTTCACCGTCTCGATGCGGATGCGGTCGGCAAGAAGCGCGCGCTGCACGTTTGAAGTGATGAGCGTCGCGATGTCGAGCAGCCGCTCGCGGTTTGCCGCCAGCTTGGGGCCCATGCGGGCCGCCGCTTCATCCTCGACCCTGGCAACAGCCGATGCCACGGAATCGACCCCTGATGCCACGACCGGCGCCGCTGATGCCGCGGTCTTGCGCGTGAGCGCGATGACGTGCTCATGGCGCGCCTTGGCCCACCCTTCGGCGATGCTGCGCCGCGCGAGCGAGCGCTGGCTGCATCCAGGCTTGCCCTTGAACTTGGTCGCGAGCTCCCGCAGGGAGAGCCCATCGATGATGAACACGAGCCTCGGGTCGTTCCCGGCCGGTGGCGGCTTCTGCTGACCAGCCATGAAGCCCCATTTCGCCCTTCGGAAAGTCGATGTTGTTTGCGCTTACAGTTCAGCGCATAGCCTAGTGCCGCAACGGCTTTACTGTGACAAAAACGCACATCTTGACAACTTGCGGCGCCCCGTGGCCCATTCCGAGGCTTGGCGCCGTCGGTCGGACCAGCGCCCTACCCGAGGTCCTGCTGGCGCAGCGTCACGCGCTCGGGCAGCGCCTTGCGGTTCACGATCTCCCACGCGTCGCCGCGGGTCA
>CAIMEE010000097.1 GCA_903839865.1 Enhydrobacter aerosaccus
CGCGCCGGCCGCGAGCGTGACCGGCAACGTCCATTCGCGGAACGAATACTTGCCGAGATCGCTGCCGAGCTTGGCCGGAGTCCAGGTCTTGCCGTCGTCGATCGACACCGCCACTTCCTTGATGCCGGTGCCGCCGTCGAAGGCGATGCCCTTCAGGGTCGTCGCGCCCGCCGTCACCTTGGCGCCGTTGGCCACACTGGTGATGAAGGAGCGCACGTTGAAGCGGCCGATCGGCACGGTGGCCTTGGGGGCGGTGCCGGGTTCGATCGAGGCGTTGTCGGTGTCGGGAATGCGATAGGCCGACTTCATCCAGAAGCCGTCGAACACCGTGTCGATCACGGTGATCTCGCTCAGATGCTTCATCCAGTAGGTGCCGTAGTAGCCCGGCACCACAAGGCGCACCGGAAAGCCGTTCAGCATCGGCAGGTCCTGGCCGTTCATCTGGTAGGCCAGCATGACCTCGCCGTCGGTGGCGTGGGCGATCTCGAGCGCCTTCACGAAGTCGGGCGTCTTGTCTACCACCGGCGTGTCGAGGCCGTTGAACACGACCTGCTTGGCGCCGGTCTGGACACCCGCCTGCGCCAGCACCGTCTTGAGCGGAACGCCGCGCCAGCGTGCATTGCCCATCGCGCCATTGCCCGACTGTCCGCCCGGCACGCGCGGCTCGGAGAAGCCGCGGCTGTTGCCCGAGCACTGGTTGACCGCGACGATCTCGACCGAGTCCATGCGCTTCAGGTCGGCGAGCTTGAGCTTCATCGGCTTGTCGACCTTGCCCTTGATGTCGATCGTGTATGTGTCGGGATCGATCTCGAGCGGAATGTTGGCGAGATGATAGCGCACGAAGAAGGCGTCGTTCGGCGTGATCACGTTCTCGTTGAACACCGAGAACGGCGTCTCGAGTTGCGGCGGCCGTGAGGTCAGGCCGATCATCTGCCGCTTCTGCGGATACTTGACCAGCGGGCGCTCGCCGTTGACGAAAGGCAGGGTGACCGTGTCGGCAAGAGCCGTAAGCGGAGAGAGTCCGGCTGCGAGGGCGCTCGATCCTTTGAGAATCGTTCTTCTGTTCAGCACCTTGGTTTCCTCCTGGAGCGTTATTCGGATTCTATCAAACGCTTCGGGAAGGGACCAGCGCCAGCCACAGCGAAATCACCGTCGAGGCAATGGCCACGGCCTGCAGGGCGGACAAGGGTTCGTGAAGCAGGACGATGCCGCTCACGATCGCCACGATGGGAATGGCGATCGAGGACAGCGCCGCGACCTGCGTCGGCAGGATCCGCACAAGCATGAACCAGACCACGGTGCCGAAGGCCATCGGCAGGCCTCCGGTATAGATCATCACCGCGAGCGTCTCCGTCGACGGCAGGTGCGTGGGAATTCCGTCGATCACGACCATGCCCAGCACCATCGGCGGCACGGTGAGCGCCACCTGCCAGAAGGTGAGGGCCAGGCCCATGCCGCCCCAGTCGGTGCGCTTCACCACAAAAGTACCGATCGCCCAGGAAATGGCGGCGAGCAGACCCCAGAACAGGCCGAGCGGGGCCTTGGCGTAGCTGGCGAAGTTGGGGATCATCAACGCCACCACGGCGGCCGCGCCGATCACGATCGCCGCCAGCAGCCGCCCCGACAGGCGCTGGCGATATAGGGTGAGGCCGATCAACGCGACCCACAGCGGCATGGTGTAGGCCAGCATCGAGGCGTGGCCCGAGGGCAGATAGAGCACCGCCATCGAGGTGGCGACGTTCCAGATGCCGACGTTGGTGGCCGAGGCCACGATCAGGGCCAACCAGCGTCCCTTGGGGATGGCGAAGCTCTCGCCGCGGATCCACATGATCAGCCCAAGCGAGAAGATGCCGCTCAGCAGGACGCCGCTGCGGAAGGTGAGGACCGGCAGCTCGTCGAGGGCCACGCGGAAGAGGACCCAGTTGGTGCCCCACATGAGGGTGAGCGCGAGCAGCAGCGCCGGCACCTTGAGCGACGAACGAATCATTGTCCTGGTGTCTTGGCGATTCTTCGAGGCGTCGAGCGGCTTCAGGCCTGGTGTTCTTCAGAGGCCTCTAGATAGCAGCCATCGATGCGCCACGTCCCGTCGGGAAGCTGGGTCATCGGATAGAAGGCGTTGTAGCGGCGTCCGTCGGGACCGACGACGCGGACCTTCTGGGTCGGCCGTCCGTCCCTGGTCACGATCTCGGCGAAGTCGAAGAGCTTCGGGCGATAGACCATCGGATAGCCCTGGCGGACCATGTCCATGAAGATGTCGGGCGTGCCGAACATCTCGCGGATCATCGGTGAGGCGTAGCCGAACGCAGCACTGCCGTCGTCGCGTTTGAAGGCATCGACCTGACTCTGGATGATCGACTGGATAGCGCTACGGTCGGCGTCAGAAATCTGCTGCGCGGACGCGGGCGCCGCGAGAAGGCCGAGCAGGAGGAGGAAAGCGGCGACGATGCGGAAGCGCACGGTCGCCTCCGTCGCTAGCGCTGCGCGGCGCTCAGTTGCGTGGGAGAGCCCGAGGCCGGGGCCATCACGACGCGGCGCGGCATGCCGGTGGCATTGCCGCCGCCGCCCGGAAGGCCACGCGGCGCGCCGAGGCGGCCGACGTTGATGCCGTAGGAGAGGGCGGCCAGGTTCGAGCGCTCGCGGCCCAAGAAGCCGTTCTCGCGGCCGATCTCGGCATTGAGGTCGCCGATCAGGCGGTCGACTTCCTGGATCGAACGGCCGGATTCGCTCTCGATGGCGCGAAGCTGGCTGTGGTCGTCGTCGGTGGCGCCGCCCACGTTGTAAGTGGCGCGTACATTATCGATCAGGTAGCCCGCGACCGAGGCCTGGGTGGTCACCTGGCTGGCGAGCGAATTGAGCTGGCCGACGCCCAGCGTCACGGCGTCGAGCTTGGCCTGGGCCTCGTTCCACTGGGTTACCAGGTCCGGGTTGCCCGGGGTGGTGCCGCGCTGGAGGTGCGAGGTGATTGCCTGCACCAGCGACTGATAGGCCGAGGTGTCGCTCTGCATCTGGTTGCGCGTGGTGTCGAGCTGGCCGCGCTGCGTGGCGAGGCCAGCGGCAAGGGCGTTCTGGTCCGAGCGCAGCTGCTGGATACGGCCGCGCACCGTTGCCGTGCCGGTCTGGCTCTGTCCGGCCACGCTGACGCTGGCCGACGATCCGAGGAATGAACCCCCCGGTGCGCATCCATTGAGAACGACCGCCGCCAACAGAAGTGCGGCCGATCGTGTAACCCTTAGCGCCATCATTGGCCTCGAAACTGCCCTGGCATCATCATTGGGTGCCATCGTTACGGCCGGCCCGCTGCAGGCGGACAAGCCTTGTTCGGGGCACCGATCCCCACATCAATTGGCCTGCATGGTACTGGAAAGCATTTCAAACCGAAAGAGCCGATTTGCGAGGAAACTGAGACACTTGGGCGACTCTGCGTGCTTGGAGACCGGCACATCGGCGTGCATTTTCCGGGCCGTTGCGGCGCAGATGCGAGGGGTTGGCGCGCGAGCGAGGCTCTGCTTGCAAGCCCGGGGCAGTTTCATTAGGGTGCGCCCCTCTTCGCCGGGCCCTCGTCTGTCGAGGTCACCGGCTGTGCGCCCGTAGCTCAACTGGATAGAGCATCTGACTACGAATCAGAAGGCTAGGAGTTCGAATCTCTTCGGGCGCGCCATTTCTCTCGGTTTTTTACCTCTCCCCCGTCTCGTTCCGGCAACGAGCGGGCGGCGAGTTCGAGGGCTCCGCATTTATGCCCTCAGCGAAATCGCAGGACGGTCGGCGTGCGGGCTCCGGTAAGGAATCCGGCGCTTCTCGACGCTAGTTGCTCAGGCGTTGAGCTTCTGCAGGCCCGCCTTGTCGCTCAGCACGATCGTGCGTCCGACGGCCGCCAGCGTGATCAAGCCGTCGCGAGTCATCTGGGTGAGGGTGCGGGAGACCGTTTCGATGGTGAGGCCGAGGTGATCGGCGATGTCGGCGCGCTGCATGGGAAGGTCGAAATGATCGGTCTGGGCGAGGCGGCCGGCCATATCGAGCAGGAAGCTGGCGAGCTTTTCCTGGGCTGTCTTGCGGCCCAGCAGGACCATGTGGTCGTGGGCGCGATCGAGGCTCGCCAGGGTGGCGGTCATGATCTGATCGCCGAGGGCGGGGCTTTCATGAACGAGGGTCGAGAGGTCTCCGTGGCGAAACGCGAGCACCTCGACATCGTCGACGGCCTCGGCGGTGAAGCGATGGGTCCGCCCGCTTTCGAGACCGAAAAGATCGTCGTGGAGGTGGAAAGCCTCGATCTGGCGGCGGCCATCGCTCAGAAGCTTGCAGATCCGGACAGTGCCGGAGACGACCTTGTAGAAATAATCGGCGGCGTCGCCCTCGGTGAAGATTTCCTCGCCCTTTGCGATATGGCGGCGCTGGCCTGCAGGCATGTTGGCCGGCGACCGGCGCGGGAGGTTGTCGGCGCCGCGCATGGCGACTGCGGCGGGGACGCGGATTCCGTTGATGGTGCTGAAGGTCTGCATCGTCGTCCCCATCGAGTTGATTCCGATGAGGGTTCGTATCGCCGCGCTCCGTGCGTCACCATTCAGGTATTGATCTAAGGGATATTACGTAGCTGCGGATCCTACGGCCGGATGAAGCTCAGGGGCTCGTCTTCGTCGAGATTGTCGATGGCGGCCGTCAATTCCGCCGCTATGTCGCTGATGGGCCGGCCCTGACGGAAGATCCGGATGGCATCGGACAGCAGGCAGCGGGCGACCACGTCACTCGAAATCGAGTGGCCGGCAGCCTCCAGAAGGGCGGCGTCGACGTGCCGGGATACAAGCACGGAAGGGCTCAATTTCATTTTCATTCTCCTCAGATGCCGCGTGAGTGTCGGCCCGCGGCGCCGCTGAAGTGGCGGTCGAAGGCAGCACAGATGAAGCGCACCAGAGGGCGCCCTTCCTCGGTTACATCCAGTCGCCAATCGTGCTTGGCGACCAGGCCGTCGCGCTCGAGCGCAGGCAGCTGGTCGATCGAAACGATGAAGGCTTCCGGATCGACGTGGAACCGCCGGCATTCCTGCTCGAGATCGACATGGTTGTTGCACATCAAGCGCTCGATGATCGTTCCACGCAGGCGATCGTCGTTGGTCAGGCCGATGCCGCGGGCGGTCGCAAATCCGCCTGCCCTAATCGCCGCCATGTATTGCGCGGCGTCGCTGACGTTCTGGCTGAAGCCGCGCGGCAGGCTCGAAATCGCCGAGGCGCCGACGCCCACGATCCAGGGCGACTTGTCCGCGACGTATCCCTGGAAATTGCGCTGCAACCCGCCATCGTGCGCGGCGGCTGCCAATGCATCGTCCGGCCGTGCATAGTGATCGAGACCGATGCGCGTGTATCCCGCATCGACCAGGCGATCGGTTACGCGCTGGGCCATCGCGGCGCGCAGATCGGCATTGGGAAGCGACGCTTCGTCGATCAGCTTCTGATGCGGCTTCATCCACGGGACGTGGGCATAGCCGAAGACGGCAAACCGGCTGGGCGACAGCTTGAGGGCGAGATCCAGGGTTCGATCCAGGCCTTCCAGGGTCTGATGGGGAAGCCCGTAGACGAGGTCGATGTTGAAGCGCTTGATCCCCTCGGCGCGCAACATGCCGACGGCGGTCGCGGTCGTCTCGAAAGACTGGATCCGGTTGATCGCCTGCTGCGCGGCCGGGTCGAAGTCCTGCACGCCGAGGCTGATCCGGGTGACGCCGATCTCGGCGATGGCCTCGGCCGTGTCGCCGTTGCAATGGCGCGGATCGAGTTCGAGCGACGTCTCGCCGCCGCTGCGCCGATCGAACAGGGTCGCGATGCGGCGCCCGATCATGCGCAGGCGCGCGGGCCCCAGCTGGCTGGGCGTGCCGCCGCCCCACTGGATGGCATCGAGCGTCAGCCCGGGGGCCGCCTGCTTCACGTGGAGCAATTCCTCGGCGAGGGCATCGGCGTAGTCATCCAGCGTGCCCGGCCGCCGCATCGCCATGGTATGGCAGGCACAATACCAGCAGAGCTCGCGGCAGAACGGCACGTGGAGATAGAGCGATGCCGAGGCGCCATTCAACTCGCGTAGCCAGTCGGCGTGTTGCGCCGGTCCGACCTTCGCGTCGAACTGGGCGGCGGTCGGATAGCTCGTGTAACGTGGAACGGGGCGGTCATACGCCGCCAGGGTTGCCGGCTTCATGGATCAATGCGCGATGAGGATCGGCACGGTCATGCTCGACAGCAGGGTGCGGCTTGCCCCGCCGAGGACAAGTTCGCGCATGCGCGAGTGGCCGTAGACGCCCATCACGATGAGGTCGACATCGTAGTCAGCGGCACGCGACAGGATGACGTCGCCGATCTCCGTATCCGCGGCGACCTCGCGCTGCACCGTTACCTTGACGCCGTGGCGAGCGAGCCATGTCGCCACGTCGGCGCCCGGTTCGGCGCCATGCGCCTGCGACGATTTTTGCGGATCGACGATCAGGACGATCACGCGCTCGGCTGCCTTCAGGAAGGGCAGCGCATCGGTGGCGGCAAGCGCGCTCTCGCGGCTGGCGTTCCAGCACAGCATGACGATCTTGCCGGGCTTCGTCCGCGTGCCGATGTGCGGCACCACCAGCACCGGCCGGCCG
>CAIMEE010000098.1 GCA_903839865.1 Enhydrobacter aerosaccus
CCCGCGCGGTTCAGAAAGGACAAGACTGCATGAACAGGCTCGACGGCAAGGTCGTCTTCATCTCGGGCGCGGCGCGCGGTATCGGCGGCGAGACCGCCAAGCTGATGTCCAAGGCCGGCGCGCGGGTGGCGATCGGCGACGTGCTCGACGAGGTCGGCCGCAAGCATGCCAAGGACATCGACGGCTTCTACGTCCATCTCGATGTGACCGACGAGGCGAGCTGGGCCGCGGCGATGGATGCCACGATCAAGAAGTACGGCAAGCTCGACGTGCTGGTGAACAATGCCGGCATCTTCGTGGGCAAGGGCGTCGAGGACGCCTCGATGGAGGACTGGCACCGGCTGGTGGCGGTGAACCTCACCGGCGTAGTGCTGGGCACGCGCGCGGCGCTGCCGTACCTCAAGAAGACCAAGGGCAATATCGTCAACACCGCCTCGATCGCGGGCATCGTGGGCTCGCAGCTCGATCCGCTCTATTCGCTGACCAAGGGCGGCGTCACGACCTTCACCAAGTCGACGGCGCTCGAGTTCGGCCGCAAGGGCTACGGCGTGCGGGTGAACTCGATCCATCCCGGCGTGATCGACACCGACATGGGCCAGCAGACGTTCGCGATGCGCGCGAAGCAGATCGGCACCAACGACACCGAGGCCACGAAGCGGGTCTCGACCTCGATGCATCCGATCGGCCGGCTGGGCGTGGCGAACGACGTCGCCAAGGGCATCCTGTTCCTGGCGTCGGACGATGCCTCGTTCATGACCGGCGCGGGGCTCGTGGTCGACGGCGGCTACACCGCGCAGTGAGGGTCTAGAAGATGCCGGCAGCGAGGCCGGCCGCCATCGCGGCGCCGAGCTCTTCGCACTGCTCGGCGAACGCGGGCTGCCAGGGGCCCTTGCAGAGCAGCGGTTCCTGCACGGCGCGCCAGCGCAGGCCGGTCAGGATGGTCTCGACGCCGCGGCGGGTGCCGGTGCCGTCGCTGCCGGCGCGGATGTAGAGCGCGCACGGCAGGCCCTGGGTCTTGTCGAGGAGCGTATTGTACGAGCGGTCGAAGAAGTCCTTCAGCGCGCCGCTCATGTACCCCAGGTTCTCGGTGGTACCGAGGATCACGGCCTGGGCCGCGAGCACGTCGTCGGGGCCCGCCTGCAGCGGTGCGATCACCGTGACGTCGATGTCGGCTTCGCTCTGCGCGCCACGTTGCACCGCAGCACGTAACGCAACTGTGTTGTCGGACGGCGCATGGGCCACGATCAATAGGCGTTTCGGCATGGAACGGAAGGGGCTAGTCTTTCAGGCAATAAAGAAGTCGTAACAGAGGGAGAGAGACATGAAGCGTACCATTGCTGCCATTGCGGGCGTAGCGTTGTTGGGAGCTGCCGGCGCCGTGGCGCAGGACCCCAAGTGGACCACCATCGTCGACGGCAAGAGCATGGGCGACTTCACCCGTGTCGGCGCCGCGAACTGGCGGGTCGAGGGCGGCGCGCTCGTGGCCGACAAGCTCGACGGCAAGGATGCGGCCTATCTCGTCACAAAGAACACCTACAAGGACTTCCAGATCTATGCCGAGTTCTGGGCCGACGAGGACGTGAACAGCGGCATCTTCATCCGCTGCAAGGACCCCGCGAAGATCGACGCGGCGCTGTGCTACGAGGTCAACATCTTCGACAAGCGGCCAGATCCCAAGTACGGCACCGGCGCGATCGTCGATGTCGCGGCCGTCGTGCCGATGCCCAAGGCCGCGGGCAAGTGGAACACCTACGAGATCACCGCGCAGGGCAACCACTTCGTGGTCGTGCTGAACGGCCAGAAGACGGTCGACGTCACCAACGACCGCCTGCCGGCTGCAGGCAACGTCGCGCTGCAATACGGATCGGGCAACCTGAAGTTCCGCAAGGTCCAGATCAGGTCGCTCTAACCGAGGGTATGCAATGAAAGATCTCGCAGGCCGAATCGCCGTCGTCACCGGCGGCGGTTCGGGCATGGGGCGCGAGCTGGTGCGCCAGCTCGTGGCCGAGGGCGTCAGCATCGCCATGTGCGACGTCTCCGCCTCGGGAATGGCCGAGACCGAACGGCTCTGCCGGCAGGAGCGCCTGCCACAGGGTCTTCGGATCACGACCCATTTGCTCGACGTCTCCGACCGGGCGGCCGTCGAGCGCTTCCAGGGCGAGGTCGCGCAGCGGCACCAGACCGACAAGATCCATCTGCTGTTCAACAATGCGGGCATCGGCGGCGGCTCGAGCTTCGTCGTGGCCGAGCGCGACGAATGGGAACGCACGTTCAACATCTGCTGGGGCGGCGTCTATCTCTGCACGCGCGCGTTCCTGCCGATGATGCTGAAGGCCGACAAGGGCCACATCGTCAACACCTCGAGCGTCAACGGCTTCTGGGCGGTGATCGGCGCGTCGATGCCGCAGACCGCCTATGGCGCGGCCAAGTTCGCGGTGAAGGGCTTCTCCGAGGCGCTGCAGACGGACCTGCGGCTGAACGCGCCGCACATCAAGTGCTCGGTCGTGATGCCGGGCCACATCGGCACCGGCATCGCGGGCAACACCGGCAAGGTCCAGGCCGGCAACGACAGCGACGCGCTCTCGCCGACGCAGATCCGCCAGGCCCGCTCGCGCATCGCCGCCGCAGGCATCGACGCCTCGAAGATGTCCGACGCCGACGTCGAGAAGATCGTGCGCGAGCGCATCCGCCGCTTCCTCGAGGAGGCGCCGATGACCGCGGCCGAAGCCGCGACCGTGATCCTCGACGGCGTAAAGGCCGAGCGCTGGCGCATCCTGGTCGGCAAGGACGCGGAGATCCTCGACCGCCGCGTCCGGGCCGAGCCCGAGCGCGCCTACGACGTCGACTTCTTCAGGAGCGTAGCCGAAGAGACCGGCTGGAAAGTCGGCGGGTAACTAGCAGCTGAGACAGGGAGCTTTGGGCGCCTGCAGGGCCGCCGCGGCGAGGCGGGCGTGGCCCAGCGTGTTGAACTCGGTTCCGTCGAGCTTCTCGAACGGGGTGCCAAGCGCGTGAAAGCGGAAGGCCTTGCCTTCCCTCAGGACGAACCCGGCGGGCTTGCCCCACACTTCGACGACGTATGGTTCGGACATCTCGGTCTCCTTCCGATCCTTCAACGCCTCTCATTTGGGGGTGCGATTGTGTCGGGACAATGGAAGGCGTTGCTGAATTCGCCGCGTGTCACGATAACTTATTCTCAGGCGGCCGCGGCTTACGCCGCCTCCTGGCCGCCGAGATAGGCATCGCGGATGCGCGGATCGGCACGCAGCTCGCTGGCCGGACCGTCGAGCACGATGCGGCCAGTCTGCAGCACATAGGCATGGTGGGCGATCTCGAGCGCCAGGCTCGCGTTCTGCTCGACCATGAAGACCGTGGTGCCGTCCTTGTTGATCGCGGCGATCAGCTCGAGCACGCGGTCGACCCAGAGAGGCGAGAGGCCCATCGTGGGCTCGTCCATGCAGATCAGCTTCGGCCGGCCCATCAGCGCGCGCGCCATCGCCACCATCTGCTGCTCGCCGCCCGACAGCGTGCCGGCGCGCTGGTGGAGCCGCTCGGCGAGCTTGGGGAACTGGGTCAGGACACGGTCGAGGTCCTGCGCGACGGCGGGGCGGTCCTTGCGCGCGAAGGCGCCCATCAGGAGGTTCTCGCGCACACTCATGTCGCCGAACAGGCGCCGCGCCTCCGGCACCGAGCCCACGCCGCGGCGCACGATCTGCGGCGTGGTGAGGCCGTTCAGCGGCTGGCCATCGAAGCGCACGATGCCCGACGCGGGCTTCACCAGGCCCAGGATGATCTTCATGGTCGTCGACTTGCCCGAGGCGTTGCCGCCCAGCAGGCTCACGATCTGGCCGCGCCCGACCGTGAGGTTGAGGTCGAAGTGGGCCTGCACCGGACCGTAGAAAGTGTTCACGCCCTCGAGCGCCAGCAGGATGTCGCTCATGCCGCAGCCTCGCTTCTGCGATGGCCGAGATAGGCCTCGATCACCTTGGGGTTGTTGCGCACCTCGAGCGGCTTGCCCGACGCGATCACCGAGCCTTCGTCCATCACGATCACGCGGTCGGAGAGCTGCATCACCATGTCGAGCTTGTGCTCGATCAGCAGGATGGTGAGGCCGCTCTTCTTCAGCTCGCCCACCAGCGCCTGCATCTCGGCGGTCTCGGTCTGGTTCATGCCGGCGGTCGGCTCGTCGAGCAGCAGCAGCTTGGGGCCGAGCGCCAGCGCGCGCGCGATCTCGACGCGGCGGCGGTTGGCATAGGAGAGGCTATAGGCCGGGTGGTCGATCCGTGGCGTGAGCCGCTCGCCGAACCGGGCGATGATCCTGAGCGCGTCGGCGCGCAGGGCGGCTTCCTCGGCCTTCACCGAACCCGGCCGCGCGAGGGCCAGCGCGAGCTCGGCCAGCGGCTCGAGCAGGGACAACGGCCCCGGCCACGCCGGCCGCACCCTGCGGAAACGGACATGGGCGCCGATCAACACGTTGTCGAGCACGGAGAGGTTCGCGAACACGCGGCCGTGCTGGAAGGTGCGCGCGAGGCCCAGCGCCGCCAGCCTGTCGGCGGAGAGCTCGGTCACGTTCTGGCCGGCGAAGGTCACGGTGCCCGCGTCGGCATCGTCGAGGTCGGTCACCAGGTTGAACAGCGTCGTCTTGCCCGCGCCGTTGGGACCGATGATGCTGACCAGCTCGCCCTCGTTCACGTCGAGATCGACCGAGTTCACGGCGGTGAGGCCGCCGAAGCGGCGCGTCAGCCCGCGGATTTCCAGGAGCGCGCTCATACCGTGCCGAACAATCCCTGCGGCCGGAAGCGGACCAGCAGCAGCAGGACGACGCCGTAGATCAGCACGCGATACTCGGCCGCGACACGGAACACCTCGGGCAGGCCGATCAGCAGCACCGAGCCCACGACGGCGCCCGTGACGTTGCCCATGCCGCCCAGGATCACGATGGTGAGCGCCAGGATCGAGAGCTGGGCGTTGAAGGTCTCGTGGTTGATGTACGAATAGAGATGCGCGGTGATGCCGCCCGAGATGCCGGCGGCGAAGCTGCCGAACGCGAAGGCCAGCGCCTTGTAGCGGTCGAGGCGAATACCGTAGGAGCGCGCGGCCACGTCGTCGTCGCGCACAGCGCGCATGACGCGGCCGAGATGGGAGCCCAGCAGCCGGAACTGCAGCAGCACGAGCACGACCAGCACGGCGAAGGTGAACCAGTAGACCGACTCCGCCGACTCGAGCTCGATGCCGAACAGCGAGAGCGGCGGAATGGCGGAGACGCCAATAGGGCCGCGGGTGAGGCTTTCCCAGTTCAGGATCACCAGCGAGACGATCTCGCCCACGGCCAGCGTCGCGATCGAGAAGTAATGGCCGCGCAGGCGGAACGACGGGAAGACGAGCAGCGTGCCGAGCGCCGCGGTGATCACGCCCGCGCACAGGATGGCAAAGCCCACCGGGATGCCGAAGTTGAGCGCGAGCAGCGCCGAGGCATAGCCGCCGATTGCCAGGAGTGCTGCGTGGCCGAGCGAGATCATGCCGACCGTGCCCGCGATCAGGGTCAGGCTGAGGCCGAGCATGCCGTACAGCCAGGCGTTGGTGAACGTCTGCATGATGTAGGGATCGGGATAGACCGCGGGCAGCAGGGCCAGCGCCATGGCGATGCCGATCAGCACGCGCGGCTGGAGCACGAAAGGCTTGCTGGGCGCAATGAAGGTGCCCGTCATCGGCTCGGGCGGAGTCTGGCGGGCGCTGGCGAAAAGACCGTTAGGCCGCAACACCAGCACGACGATCAGCAGGACGAAGGCGAAGAGGTTGCGATAGCTCGTGCCGAACAGGGCAATGCCATAGCTCTCGACGAGACCCAGCAGCAGGCTTCCGGCGATCGCGCCGGGCACGTTGCCGACGCCGCCTACGACCTGCGCCACGACGCCCTTCAGGGTCGCCTGGAAGCTCATCGCGGGGTCGATGTAGTTGTAATACATGCCGACCAGCAGGCCCGCGACGGCGCCCAGGCCCGAGGCGATGGCGAAGACGGTGCGGTTCACGGCATTGACGTCGACACCCATCTGTTGGGCGGCGTCGCGATCCTGCGCCGTCGCGCGGACCGCCCAGCCGAGCTGGGTGAATCTGAGGAAGAAATAAAGGAGGGCCGCGCTCGTCAGGCCCACGGCCGCAATGACGATGTCGAGTGCGCCGATCGTGCCGGAGCCCAGCTGGAAGCGCTTGTCGAGCAGCTCGCTCGGCAGGGCACGCGGCGTGGCAGTGAAGGTGAGCTGGACCAGCTGGTCGAGCACGAAGCTGATGCCGATGGTGGCGAGCAGCGGCGCGATATGCGCGTAGCCCTGCAGCGGTCTGAGGCCGAAGCGTTCGATGAGCAGGCCGAGCAGGGCGCCGACCACGACCACGAACACGAAGGTGACCGGCAGCGGCAGGTTGAGCATCGTGGTCGCCACGAAGCCCGTATAGGCGCCCACGAGGTAGACCGACCCGTGGGCGAAGTTGATGAGCCGGCTGACGCCGAAGATCAACGCGAGCCCGACCGCCAGCAACGCGTAGATGTTGCCGATGATCAGGCCGTTGATCGTGTAGTCGATCCAGGACGCCACAGGTCAGTCCGCCGCCATTTCTCGCAAAATCGTTCTAGCGCGTGGGAATGCTGCCTTGGTGCAACTGGAACTTGCCGTCCTTGACCACCAGCTCGACGTTCATCGCGCCGTTGACGCGCCGTGTGGCGGTGTCGAAGGTCGCCTTGCCGAAGATCACGCTGGGCACATCCTTCACCTTGGCGAGGCCTTGGTGGATCTGCTCGCGCTCGAAGCCGAACTGGTTCATGACCTGCGCCATCAGGATGACGGTATCGTAGGCGTAGGCGTTGAAGGCGTCGGGCTCCTTGCCGTACTTCGCCTTGAAGGCGGCGACGAATTTCCGCACCAGCGGCCGCGGATCGTCGGGGAAGTAGCGCGAGGCGGTGAACATGCCTTCGACGGAGTCGCCGCCCAGTTCGATCAGCTTCGGCGAATAGACCGAACTCGCCGCGACCATCGGCAGCTTGAGGCCGGCCTGCTTGGCCTGACGGGCGATCAGGGCCGCGTCGGAATAGTAGGAGAGCATTGCCAGTCCATCCGGCTTGGCGTCACGCACGCGCACCAGGGTCGATCGGAAATCCTTCTCGTCCGGAATGTAGGCCTCGACCGCGACGATTTCCGCGCCGTACTCCTTGGCGGCTTTCACGTAGAGATCCTTGCTGGTGCGGCCCCAGTCTGTGTTGAGGTGCAGCACGGCGATCCTCTTCAGGCCGAGCGTCTTCACGGCATAGGCGGCACTGAGCGGCTGCTCGTCGGCCTGGCTGACCGAGTTGCTCCACATATAGTCGCCGCCCTTGGTGAAGTCGGGGTGCGAGTTGGTGAAGCCGAACTGCACCAGCTTGGCCTTCTGGTAGATCGGCGAGGCGGCCATCGAGGCGGGGCTGGCGAAGTCGCCGAGCTCGACTACGATCTTCTTGTCGGCCACGAACTTCTGCGCGACCGCGACGGACTGGCGCGGATCGCTCTGGCTGTCCTCGAAGGCATAGGCGAGCGGACGGCCCTTCACGCCCCCGGCCGCGTTGATCTCGTCGAGCGCCAGGTCGAAGCCCTGCTTCCACTGCATGCCGTACTGCGCGTTCTGGCCGGTGAGGGGGCCGCTCACGCCCATCATCACGGGCTCGCCCTTGGCGGGATCGGCCCATGCGGGAAAGGAGCCGGGCAGCGATGCGGCGGCAAGGAGGGCGGCGGAGCCGCCGACGAACTGACGACGATTAAAGCCTGACATAGGAAACCTCATTCATCCGGAGAGCGGCGTGTGGGACGGGGCGCGGACCCTCGCAGGCCCCTCGCCCCCGGCAAAGAGAATGTTCGCGTCGATAAAACGCCGAACGAAACCACATCCTCCCATCGTGCAATGACTTCACGATAGAATGTATGCACGGACCGTACCAGCAGGTTCGGGCTCTTGGTCGGATGAGGGTTTATGGGGGCGAACCGGCAACGCGCCTCTTGCGCAAAACCGCGCTTCGCGCGAGGTTCGGGGCATGAACATGAAGACGTCGATCAAGCGCTTGGGCTTCTTCACGCGCCTCCTCGATGAGACCGATGCCGCCGAGCGCTATCGGCTCGCCACCGCTCAGATCGTGCAGGCCGAGAAGTCGGGCTTCGATTCGGCGTGGATCGCGCAGCATCATTTCCACGAAGCCGAGGGCGGATTGCCCGCGCCGTTCGTGTTCCTGGCACATGCCGCGGCCGCAACGAGTCGGATCCGTCTCGGAACGGGCATCGTGACCTTGCCGCTGGAGCTGCCGGTGCGTGTCGCCGAAGACGCCGCCGTGCTCGATCTCATGAGCAACAAGCGGCTTGAGGTCGGCATCGGCCCGGGCGGCAACCTTACGGCCTTCACTGCCTTCGGCCGCGACGCCAAGGACCGTCACACCCTGATGAACGGCAACCTCGAGCTGATGCGCACGGCCTGGTCGGGCGGCACCCTGCCGGGCGGCGACAGGCTCTATCCGAACAGTCCGACGCTGCTCCAGCGCATCTGGCAGGCGACCTTCACGGTCGAG
Organism: Enhydrobacter aerosaccus; assembly: GCA_903839865.1. Classification (GTDB taxonomy): domain Bacteria; phylum Pseudomonadota; class Alphaproteobacteria; order Reyranellales; family Reyranellaceae; genus Reyranella; species Reyranella aerosaccus_A. The sequence goes on from CAIMEE010000098.1 coordinate 8,576, forward strand.
GGCGCGCGCCGCGCCGGGCTCGCGGGCGACGGGCTGATGCTGTCGCGCACCCAGCCGCGCAACCCCGCGCAGCCGAACGCGACCCTGGCCGACATCCAGAATCCGATGGTCGATGCCTACCTCGAGGCACTGCCCAAGGGCGTCGAGCCGCGCATCCTCGCCTCGCGCACGGTCTACATCGCCGACGATCCCAAGGACGCGATGCGCTTTGCCCGCATCGGCCTGCCACGGATGGTCGAGAAGCGGATCCTCCAGGGACAGGCGCCGACGTCGAGCCGCATCGAGGACATGGTGCGGGAGTTCGATGTCCACATGGGCACCGCCGACGAGGTGATCGAGTCGCTGTCGCAGGACACCACGCTCGTGCGATCGACCGATCTGACCATGCAGGTCCATTCGATCGACCCGCCGCATCCCTATATCCTGCGCTCGATCGAGCTGATGGCGGAGAAGGTGGCGCCGGCCTTCGGCTGGCGGCGCGACACGGCAACCGTGCGCAAGGTCGCCTGAAGACAAAAGACAAGCGGGGGAAGAAACCGAGATGGTTGCCGACGTCATAGACACGCTGGCCGATATCGCGCCTGGCTCGAAGCTCGACCTTGCGCGCAACCGGCGCACCGTTGCGCGCCAGCAGGCGCAGGCGAGCTATTTGTCCCTGTTCAAACCAAGAGCCATAGGCGGCGTGAGTGCGCAGGAGCGCTGCGCCGTGGCCTGCTTCGTGGCGGGCCTGCACGGCCAACCGCAGGCCGAGGCCTTCTACGGCCAGGGCCTCACCGATGCCGGCGGCTCGGCCGCGCTCAAGGCCGCGATTTCACTCGCGGTCGCCGCGGGCAAGACGCAGGGACCGTATGGCGCCTATCCGAAGGGGCCGCTCAGCGTCGAGGACACGGCCGGGCTCGTCTACAAGGTCGCTCCCGATGTGGCGCTCGCGCTTGGCCGCCGCCTCGTGGCGGCGTTCGAGCACACGCACATGCTCGTGTTCCATCCGCGCGATGCCGCGGCGCCGTCGCTGCAGTCGCTTCTCGATGCCGGCTGGACGACGGACGACATCGTGACCCTGTCGCAACTCGTCGCCTTCCTTGCGTTCCAGATTCGTGTCGTCGCCGGCCTTCGGGTTCTGGCAAGCAAGATGTGAGGCTGCCATGACCGACAAGACCGTTCCCCAATCGGGCCACACCGTTCCCACCGTCTTCACACGCGACATGCTCGACTGGCTGCCGTGGCTCGAGCCGATGGACGCCGAGAAGATGACGCCGCGCCATCTCGAGAGCCTGGTCGACGCCTCGCGCGTGAAGTCGCCGTACTTCCGCCTGCTGGCGCGCGATCCCGACGTGCTCGAGGCGCGCACGCGCACCGACAAGGACATTTTCTACAATCCCGAAGCGGGCCTGCCGCGCGCCGAGCGCGAACTTGCCGCCGCTGCGACCTCGCGCCTCAACGGCTGCATCTACTGCGCGTCGGTGCATGCGCGCTTTGCAGCCACCTATTCGAAGCGGGTGCCCGAGGTCGAGAAGCTGCTGGCCGAAGGCACCGGTGCCGATCTCGACAAGCGCTGGAACGCCATCGTGGCGGCCTCGGTCGCGCTCACCTCGACGCCGATGACGTTCGGTCCCAAGAACATCGATGCGCTACGCGACTGCGGCCTCGACGACGAGGCGATCATCGACGTGATCAGCGCCGCCTCGTTCTTCAACTGGGCCAATCGGTTGATGCTGTCGCTGGGCGAGCCGACCCCGGCGGCAGCCTAGAACTCTTCCCTCCCCCGTCTCGGGGGAGGTGGCGGCGTAATCGCCGACGGAGGAGGTGCAACGCAGCAGCCCTCTCCAGTGAGATTCATGAGCCAATTCGGAGGCACCGCGTCTGCGGCACCCCCCTCCGTCGTCGTAAGACGACCACACCTCCCCCGCGACGGGGGAGGAAAGAAGTTATGTGGCGAACCAGAAGGTGTCGGGCTTGTAGAGGCCGATGTAGCCGCCCGGATCGAAGGAGTAATAGCCTTCCTTCGGCACGTTGCGGATCTTCGGGCCGACCACGATTGGCTGCAGGATGCCGTTCACGGTGCCGATCGAGAAGACCTGCTCCATGTTGACCTCGAGCATGCGGTCCCAGACCTTGCGGCGCGCGCCGGGGTCGGCCGACGTTTCCCACTCCTCGAGATAGTCGAGGAGCTGGCTCGCCTCCTTCATGTCGCACTTGTCGCCCTGCTTGCCCTTGGTCTCGATGAACATGCCCCAACGCGGCCACTGCAGGCCGCCCTGCGTGGTCGGCGCGAACTCCTTGGGGCTGGTGTCGACGCTCGGCACGACGGTGATGCAGCCGGCATAGGCCGTCATCACCGCCTCGCCGGAGAAGGCGCGCAGGCGGAAATTGTTCAGCGACTGCGGCTTGAACAGCATCTTGATGCCGACCTTCTTCCAGTGGTCGGCGACCAGCGACATCGCGTCGGTGTCGCTGGACTCCTCGCTCTGGTGCTCGACCACGATCGTGGCATCGCGGCCGTCGGACAGCATGCGGAAGCCGAGCGAGTTGCGCTTGGTGAGGCCCACCTCGTCGAGCAGCTTGTTCGCCTGCTTGGGATCATGCGTCGCCCACTTGGTCGCATACTCCGGCTTGAACAGCGGCGAGCGCCCGAGGATCGTGTTGTTCGACGCCTTGACGAGCCCCGAGTAGATCACCTGGTTCAGCTCGTCGCGATCGATCGCCAGCGACAGTGCGCGGCGGTAGCGGACGTCGCGGTTGAGCGTGCGCCACACCTCGTCCTTGGCATTGAGGTTCGGATAGAAGGCGAGCTGCGAGCCCGAGCCTTCCTCCCACAGGCGCACGTCGACGCCCGAGGTCTTGGCGCTCTTCCGGAGGAAGGTGTAGTCGCGCATGTTGAGGTAGCGGCTCTGCAGGTCGGACTCGCCCAGTCCCGCCTTCGCCGGCACGAGGTTGGCGGCCGCCAGGGTGAAGATCACGCGGTCGAAATAGGGCAGCTGCTGGCCCTTGGCGTCGATGCGGTAATAGTAGGGATTGCGGTCGTAGACGAACCGCTGGGCCGGCGGCGGCGTGACCAGCATCCACGGATTGAGCGTCGGCAGGTCCGGATTGTCGTTGTTGTACATCACGTCGACGCGGCGATGGATCTGCACCCAGTTCGGGTTCTGGCCCTGGCCGCCCTTGGCGTGCTTGGCGATCTCCTCGAGCGACGAGTACTTGATGTGGAACTGCTTGAGGTAATGCGCGGGCCGGAACAGCCACAGCGGATTGGCGCGCGCCTGGCTCGTGATGAAGTAAGGGTTGGGCTTTGCCCAGGTGTAGCGGATCGTGAGTTCGTCGATGATGTCGACCTTCGGCGGCTCGCCATCGACCAGAAGCTCGACACTGGGGCCACCCGACGACAGTTCCTTGTTGTTGGCGATGTCTTCCCAGAAGTAGCGGAAATCCTCGGTCGTGAAGGGACGGCCGTCCGACCATTTGTGGCCGGCGCGCAGCTTCAGTGTGAACTCGCGGCCGTCCTTGGCCTCGTAGCTCGACAGGATGTCGGGATGCAGCGTGAGCTTGTCGTCGTACACGATCAGGCGCGCGTTGGAATAGAGCGTCATCAGGCGCGTATCGCGGGCGTTGGCGATCAGCATGTTGCAGTCGCCGCCGTTGCGGCCCGGACCCTCACCGCCGTAGAAAACCTCGACGATCGACGGATCGGAGGGAATGCGCTTGTCGACCGGCGGCAGGCCCGCCTTTACCTTGGCGGCGAGCGACGGTACTTCCTGCATCTTGGGCACAGCCGCTCTCGCGAGGACCACCGGTCCCATCACCGCACCGGCCGCCAGGGCCATCGTGAACTCTCGCCGCTTCATGCCACGCTTCATTTTGTTTCCCATCATTCCGCCTTTGCCCCCGAGAGCCCGACTATCCCGGTCCACTTGGCGACTTCACGCCAGATGAAATCGTTGAACGCCGTCAGCGTCAATGGCGTGGCAACGACGCCTATTTGACGCAGGTGGCTGGCAAAGGATGCAGCGGCCAGCACTTTGTTCATCTCGCCGTTCAGCCGCTCGAGGAGGGCGGGTGGCGTGGCGGCGGGGGCCGCGATCGAAATCCAGGGCTGGGCATCGAGGCCCGGGAAGCACTCGGCGAGGGCCGGCACCGCAGGAAGCTCGGGCAGGCCCCGGCTGCCGGTCACCGCCAGCGCCTTCAGCCTTGATCGGCTGGTCGGGCCAGGCTGCGTCGGCGCGCGCCGCAGCGGCCGCGAGCAGCGTGCCGCCGATGCCGAGCACGCGCTCCGGCGAGCGAGGCGCATGCTAGTAGCGGTCGAAGGCGCGCTTGGGCCCGGGCCGCGTGCCCTCGGCGATCGTGGGCTTCACCGTGCCGTTGGCGGCAACGGTGTCGCGCGTGTAGTCGCCGCTCACGCCCTTCGGCCGGTCGCCCCTCACCGTCACGCGCTCCATGGTGCGGCGCGCGGGATAATAGTCGTGCACGGCGTAGTGCTGCACCGAGCGGTTGTCCCACATCACCAGTGTGTTGGGCTGCCACTTCACGCGCAGCTGATACTCGGGGATCGTGGCCTGGCGATAGAGGAACTCCAGCAGGGTGTCGCTCTCGTCGCCCTTGAGGTCCTTGATGCGGGTGCAGAACTGGCGATTGACGTAGAGCACGCGACGGCCGGTGACGGGATGCACGCGCACCACGGGATGCCAGGGGTTGGGAAACTCGTCCTCGAGCTTGCGCAGCTTGGCGCGGTCGCTGTGGCCGAACAGGGGACGCCACGGCTTGAAGTCGTGCTGTGCCTCCATGCCGTGGATGTGCTGCTTCATGCGTTCGCTCAAGCCCCGATAGGCCGCGCTCATGCTGGCGAACAGCGTGTCGCCGCCCGTCTCGGGCACGACCTTGGCGCGCAGGATGGTGGCGAGTGGCGGAGTCTCGCGGAAGGTCTCGTCGACGTGCCAGATGTCGGTCAGCGCCGGCGGATTGTCGGCCGAGTAGTCGAGAATGATAACCTCGGGCTTGTCCGGCATGTTGGGCGAGAAGGGATGGATCGAGAGCTCGCCGAACAGAGCGCCGAACGCCATCTGCTGGTCGACCGTGATGTCCTGGTCGCGCATCACGATCACCTCGTAGTTCACGAAGGCGTCGTGGACGATCTTGAA
>CAIMEE010000099.1 GCA_903839865.1 Enhydrobacter aerosaccus
CGCGGAAGTGCGCGATTTCAATCTGCCAGCGCCCGCGGAAAAAGAAGTTCTGGTGGAAGTCATCTATAGCGTCGTCAGCCCGGGCACAGAACTGCGCTGTTTCGAGGGCCAACAGGACGGCGCAGCTTCGACGGTTTTCATCCCCGGATATGCCGCTGTGGGCAGAATCATCCAAAAGGGACCGGGCTGCCAACTGCAGGAAGGCGCGCTGGTCAGCATTTCTGGAACCCAAAAAGCCGATATCACAACCATGTGGGGCGGACATGTCAGTCACGCCATCGTCGCCGAATCCAGCACACTCGCCATTCCCAAGGGACTGGACATGAAGCAGGCGAGCATGGCCCGACTGGGAGCCATCTCGTTCCACGGCTATAAGCTCGCCCGCCCCATCGCCGGCGAACGCATCGTCGTGGTCGGTCTCGGCATGATCGGACAGTGCTCGGCCCGCTTTTTCTCCATGAGCGGCGCACGCACGCTTTGCCTTGATCTCTCGGAATTTCGCATTTCCACTGCAGCCCAGGCCGGTTGCGAAACCCGTCTGGTCAAGGGCACCTTGAAAGACACGGTCAAGGATGTCTCCTACGATCACAAGAAGATCGTCGAGCGCTCGCGCAAGGTCGCGGGCCAGCTCAGTAACGGCGTCAAAGGCCTGATGAAGAAGAACAAGATCACGGTGTTCGACGGCACGGCCAAGCTGGCCGGCGCGGGCAAGCTCGCCGTGGCGATGAACGACAAGACCAACGTGACACTCACCTACAAGAACGTGATCCTGGCGACCGGCGCGCGCGCACGGCAGCTGCCGGGCCTCGAGTCCGACGGCAAGCTGGTCTGGAGCTATCGCGAGGCGATGGTGCCGGAGGCGATGCCCAAGTCGCTGCTGGTGATCGGCTCGGGCGCGATCGGCATCGAGTTCGCGAGCTTCTACCGCACCATGGGCGCCGAGGTGACGGTGTGCGAAGTCCTGCCGCGCATCCTGCCGGTGGAGGACGAGGAAGTCTCCGCGTTCGCCAAGAAGGCATTCGAAAAGCAGGGCATGAAGATCCTGGTTGGCGCCACGGTGTCGAACCTGAAGAAGGGTGCCAACAACGTCACGGCCACCATCACGGTCGGCGGCAAGAGCGAGCAGATCACCGTCGACCGCGTGATCTCGGCGGTCGGCATCGTGGGCAATGTCGAGAACCTCGGTCTCGAGGGCACGAAGGTGAAGGTCGAGAAGACCCACATCGTGATCGACCAGTGGGGTTTCACGGGCGAGCCGAACGTCTACGCGCTGGGCGATGTCGCGGGGCCGCCGTGGCTTGCGCACAAGGCGATGCACGAGGGCGTGCTGGTGGTCGAGAAGATCGCGGGCGTGAAGGGCGTGCACCCGATGAAGACCGAGAACATCCCGGGTTGCACCTATTGCCAGCCTCAGGTCGCGAGCATCGGCATGACCGAGGCGGCGGCCAAGGCCAAGGGCCTGCAGATCAAGGTCGGCAAGTTCCCGTTCATCGGCAACGGCAAGGCGATTGCCCTGGGCGAGCCCGAGGGCTTCATCAAGACGATCTTCGACGCCAAGACCGGCGAGCTGCTGGGTGCCCACATGATCGGCGCCGAAGTGACCGAGCTGATCCAGGGCTATGTCATCGCCAAGACCGGCGAGCTGACGGATGCCGAGCTGTCGCACACCATCTTCCCGCATCCGACCCTGTCGGAAATGATGCATGAAGCGGTGCTGGCGGCGGATGGCGCCGCGCTACACATCTAGAGCAGGCGTTTCACGTCCTCGGCCATCGCCGCGGCATTGCCTGTGTCGGTGGTGACTAGCCGCGCCTTGCCGCCGCGATCAAAGAAGAACACCGCGTTGGAGTGCATCACTTCATAGGGCGGGTCCTGTTTCACGCTGTAGGCGACGCGATAGGTGCGGGCGAGGGCAGCAAGCTGGTTCTGCGTGCCGCGCAGGCCCACGACCTGGGGCGAGAAGGCCTTGGCATAATCGGCCAGCACCGTATCGGTATCGCGATCGGGGTCCACGGTGACGAACAGTATCGTCACGTCGGGGCTGTTCACCTTGGCCGCCATGTCGGCCAG
>CAIMEE010000100.1 GCA_903839865.1 Enhydrobacter aerosaccus
CCGCTTCCTCGGACCGACGATGCGCTGCGCCGGCCGCATGATCTGCATGACCGGCGGGCACGGCAACCGCACCGGCCGTATCGCCGACGGTGTCGACGAAGTGGTCAAGGCCGTGCGCGAGCAGATCCATGCCGGATCGGACCTGGTGAAGATCATGGCGACCGGCGGCGTGATGACCCCGGGCGTCAACCCCGAGGATGCGCACTATTCGGCCGAGGAGATGAAGGCCGGCATCACCGAGGCGCATCGCTTCCACAAGTGCTGCGCCAGCCACGCCCAGGGCGCGCTCGGCATCCTGAACGCCGTGCGCGGCGGCATCGATTCGATCGAGCACGGCATCTTCATGGACGACGAATGTTGCCGCGAGATGCTGGAGCGCGGCGTCTGGCTGGTGCCGACGCTCGCTGCCGTGAAGAACATCCTCGCAGGCTACGACGGCGGTGACCGCTCGATCCCCGACTATGTGATCGACAAGGCGCGCCGTGTGTTCGACCGCCATATCGCGGCGACCAAGATGTACTACAAGGCCGGCGGCCGGATCGCGATGGGTACCGATGCTGGCACGCCGCACAACCGCCACGGCGAGAACGCGCGCGAGCTCGAGTACATGTGCGAGATCGGCATTTCGACGCGCGACTCGCTGTTCTTCGCGACGGCGAGTGCTGCCGACCTGATGCGCCTGGGCGACCAGGGCCGCATCAAGGAAGGCAATTCGGCCGACTTCGTGGTGTGCGACGGCGATCCGCTGGTCGACATCAAGAAGGCTGCCCGCAAGGAAAACCACCGCATGGTGGTCAAGCGCGGTCAGTTCGCAAAGGACAACCGCGCGGCCTTTGTGGCGCCGGCCCAGCGCGTGGCAGCCGAGTAGCCTGACGAGAGTCGGCGGGGGACGTATAGGTGGAGTACGTCTTCCTGATCCTGTTCGTTGCCGCCTTGGTGCTCGGCGGACCGATCATGGCGATCGTCGCGCTGGCCCGGACCGCGGGACAGCGTGATCAGATCGCACAGCTCTCGGCCGAGATCAGCCTTCTGCGGCGCCAGCTCGAGCAGGGGAGGGCGGCTGAGCCGCTGCCGCCGTCGTTCGAGGCAGAACGGGCGAGCGAACCCGTTGCGCCGCTGCCACCACCGTTTGAAGCGACAGGCGATCCGGAGCCGAGTCCCGAGCCGCTCCTAGCACCTGCGCCTGTGATGCCGCTCGAACTCGTGACCGCGCCGGTGAAGGCCGGCTGGGAGCAGCGGCTGGGCGCGCGCGCGTTCATCTGGGTCGGTGCGATTACGCTCGCCCTCGCGGCGCTCTTTCTCGTCCGCTACTCGATCGACGAAGGATATCTGTCGCCGGAAGTACGGGTGATCCTCGCGGCCGTGTTCGGTTTCGGGCTGATTGTGGGCGCGGAGAGGATGCGAGCGCGCGACGATCGCGTGGCGCAGGCCATGGCGGCCGCAGGCGTCGCGGCGCTCTACGGCGCACTGTTCTCCGCGGTCGCCCTCTACGGCATGATCTCGCGGCCGGCGGCGGGTGCGGGCGTTATGGCGCTCACCGCGTTCTCTATCGGCCTGTCCCTGCGGCATGGCGTGTTCGTCGCCGCCCTCGCTTTCGTGGGCGGTTTCGCCGGCCCCGCGATCATCGGCAGTGATGTGCCCAATACACCGGTCCTCTTCGGCTATTTGCTGGCCATCGCCGTGGGCACGCTCGCCGTGATCCGCTATCGCGGCTGGTGGCTGCTGGGATGGGGCGTGCTTGCGGGCAGCGTGTTGTGGACCGTCATATGGATCTTCACGAGTCCCGGGGGCATGCCCTGGGTCGGACTGTTCCTCGTCGCGGTCGCGGGCCTCTTCGTGTGGGCGACGTGGCGGCGCCTGGGCGAAGGCGACAAGGCGCCCGACGTGACGGCGCTTGTGTGGACCGCCCTGGGCGTCACCGGCGTGTCGGTGATGGCGCTGATCGTGCTCGACAACGGCAAGCAGGACGCGGGCTGGCTGATGCTGGCCCTTCATGGGGCGGGGGCCTATGCGCTCGCACGCTGGACGCCGCGCTTCCAGTACGCCGGAGGTCTCGCACCCCTTCAGTCGCTCGCGACCCTGGCGCTGTGGTGGCTCGAACGTGGAGCGTACGGCCCGTTCGACGACGCCCGTTTCGCGTGGATCGCAGCGATCTTCGGCATGCTCTACGCGGGCGGCGCTTTCGCGCTGATGTGGAACGCCGGACGCCCCGGCTTCTGGGCGGCGCTGTCGGTCGCCTCCGGCCTCCTGCATTTCCTGTTCTGCTGGTACGTGCTGCGCGCCGTCGCGCCCGGCACGCCCTGGGGCCTGATCAGCATCGGCCTCGCGGCACCCTTCCTGGTCGGCGCCGAGCGGCTCACCCATTGGCGCGATCGCATGCCGGGCGCCACCGAGGCGTTGGGGTACCTCGCCGCCGGCGTTTCCTTCTTCATCGCGCTCGCCATTCCGCTCGAACTCGACCGCGAATGGATCACGGTAGGCTACGCGCTCGAACTGGCGGCAGTGGCAGCCATCGCCTGCCGTCTGGGACTGCTGACGATGCGCCGGATCTGCTGGGGCCTGCTGGCCGTGGTCGTGGTGCGCTTCGTCCTCAATCCGGAGATCCTGAAATATCCGCTCGGGGTGACGCCGGTCTTCAACTGGATCCTGTGGGGATACGGCCTGTCGATCGCGGCGCTCGTCGTGGGCCGGCACTATCTCCTCAAGATGCGCAACGACCGGCTGATCGTGGCGATCGAGGTGGCGATTGCGCTGCTGATCTTCGCGCTCGTGACCCTTGAGGCGCGCAGCCTGTTCCAGCGCGGGGCAATGGACGCACCACGCGCGTCGTTCATGGAGCGCGCGGTCTACGTCCTGATCTGGGGTGGGTTCGCTCTGGTGTCGCTTTGGGTCGAGCGCTGGCGGCGCGATGTGGTGTCGCTCTGGGCGTGGCGCCTCAGCGGTCTTCTTACCCTGGGCACAGTTATGATCGTGCAGGTGCTGATCGGCAACCCGATCGTGGAGAAGGCCGACGTAGGCTCGCTCGTGATCGTGAATGGGTTGTTGCTGGCCTATGCCGTGCCGGCTGCGATGGCGGCGGTCGCCCGGCGCTGGATGGAGACCGAGGACAGCGAATACCGGGTCCTCGCAGGAGCGGCGGCCAGCGTGCTGGCCTTCGTCTACGTCTCGATGGAGGTCCGGCACTTCTTCGATCCGGAGTTCGCGCGATATGGCCTCGGCGCAACCGGTATCGAGCTCTATGCCTACTCCTGCGTCTGGCTGCTGTTCGGCGTAGGCCTTCTGGCGCTCGGCTTCGTCCGCCACGCAGCGGCGTTGCGACATGCGGGAATGGTGCTGGTCTGTATCGTGGTCGCCAAGGTATTTCTGATCGACATGGCGGGCCTGCAGGGCCTTCTGCGCGTCGTGTCCTTCCTCGGGTTGGGCGCGGCGCTGCTCGGGCTGGGCTACGCCTACCGCCGTTTCGGATTTGACCAGGCGCCACAGGGAACCAAATGAGCGACAAGCTTTTCCCCGAACTCTCCCTTTCTCTCGATGCTCTGCGGGCGCTCCAGCTCGAGCGGTTGAAGCAGAGCCTCGCGCACGCCTATGCGAAACAAATGCCGTATCGCGCCAAGTGCCAGGCGGCGGGCGTGCATCCCGACGACCTGAAGACGCTGGAGGATCTGCGGCGGTTTCCCTTCACCGCCAAGAGCGACCTGCGCGACGCTTACCCCTTCGGCATGTTCGCGATCCCGCGCGAGAAGTGCGTGCGGGTGCATGCGTCCAGCGGCACGACGGGGCGGCCGACGGTCGTGGGCTACTCGGCCAAGGACATCGAGACCTGGGCCGAGGTGATGGCGCGCTCGATGTATGTCGCCGGCACGCGGCCGGGCGACATCGTGCACAATGCCTACGGTTACGGCCTGTTCACCGGCGGACTGGGCGCGCATTACGGCGGCGAGCGGCTGGGCTGCACCGTGGTGCCGATGTCGGGCGGTTTCAGCGAGCGCCAGGTGCAGCTGATCGCGGAGTTCGGCGCGCGCGTCTGCCTGATGACGCCATCCTACATGCTGGCGATCGCCGACGAGTTCGAGCGCCAGGGCATCGATCCGCGCAAGACCGCGCTGCGCATCGGCATCTTCGGCGCGGAGCCCTGGACCGAGGGGATGCGGGCGGAGATCGAGCGGCGGCTCGGCATCGACGCGGTCGATATCTACGGCTTGAGCGAAGTGATGGGGCCGGGCGTGGCCTGCGAGTTCGTCGAAACCAAGGACGGGCCCACGATCTGGGAGGATCATTTCTATCCCGAGATCGTCGATCCCGAGACCGGCGCGCCGGTGGCGGACGGTGAGCCCGGCGAACTGGTGTTCACCTCGCTCACCAAGGAGGCGATGCCCGTCATCCGCTATCGCACGCGCGATCTCACGCGGCTGATGAAGGGCTCCGCATCGGCGATGCGGCGCATGGCCAAGATCACCGGCCGCAGCGACGACATGCTGATCGTCCGCGGCGTGAACCTGTTCCCGAGCCAGGTCGAGGAGCAGATCCTGCGCGACGAGGCCCTGAGCGGCCACTATGTGATCGAACTCACGCGTACCGGCGCGCTCGACGATCTCCTGGTGCGGGTCGAAGCCCGCGTCGTGCTCGAGGGCGATGCGGCGGGCCGCTCGCGCGCCGAACTCGCGCGCCGCCTCAAGGGCATGTGCGGCCTGTCGGCCGAGATCGAAATTGCCGCCCCCGGCGGCGTCGAGCGCTCGATGGGCAAGGCGCGGCGGGTCATCGACAAGCGTCCGAAGGGCTGAGAAATCTTCGCAGTCTCAGTCAAAATAAATGAAACAATTCAATTGTTTAAAGGAGTTTTATAAAGCGCACTATTAGCGCCTGATACATTTAATTCAATTGCCGAGCAATCCGATGGGTGTGCTGAAGAACGACCAAGGCGTTTCTGCGATCGAGTTCGCGATCATCTCGCCCGTTCTGATCACCATCCTGCTGGGCATCTTCCAGTTCGGCAGCGTCATGAACGCTTACCTTGTCCTCACCAATGCCGCCGCAAAGGGCGCGCTTACGATGGCCCTGGGACGGGGCACGGCCACTCCCTACACCAAGACCATTTCGGCGATTACCGCCGCGGCGCCCAACCTCACGCCTGCAAGCATCACCACGACCGTCACGATCAATGGCACGGCGTGCTCGACCGACGCCGCTTGCACCACGGCTCTGGTGGCCGGCGTCTCGGCCGTCGTGAAGACCACCTATCCCTGCAACCTGACCGTGATGGGCATCAACTACGCGCCGAACGGCTGCACCCTGAAGGCGCAGACGGCGCAGATGGTTCAATGAGGAGGCCGAGATGACGATCCTGAAAGTCCTGCGCAATCGGCGCGGCGCCACTGCCGTGCTGTTCGCGGTCATGGCCACCGGCCTGTTCGGCACGGTCGGACTGACCGTCGACGTGGCCCGCGTGTTCGCGGCGAAGAGCGCGTTCACGGCGGCGACCCAGGCAGCGTCGCTGGCAGGTGCCCAGGCGCTGCTGCAGACCGGCGCGACGCAGGCGACTGTTTCGGCGGCCGTCAGCGCGTGGGCCACGGCCAACGCGCCCGCGAACGTCACCATCACGAACACGACAACGACGCTGAGCTGCGTCACCGCCACGGCCAACCTGCCGAGCTGCTCGGGGACCAACCCGAACGCCGTCAACGTCGCGCAGACCGGAAGCGTGTCCACGCACTTCCTGAAGGCCTTCGGCTTTCCGACGTTCGCGCTCGCCTCGACCTCGGCCGCGGCCAAGGCGGGCGGCCAGGGTACGCCGATGAACGTGATGTTCGTGCTCGACTCGACCGGCTCGATGGGCAGCGCCGACGCCGGATGCACGATCACCGGCATCCGCAATCCCACCCGATACCAGTGCGCGCTCTATTCGGTGCAGAGCGTACTGAAGGTGATGCAGCCCTCCATGGCGTCGGTCGGTCTGATGGCCTTTCCCGGGACCGGCAAGCAGTTCACGCCGGCCAGCCCCTGTCCGACTCAGCCGTCGGCGGTGCCCTACCTCAGCTCGACGATCTACTACCAGATCGGCAGCGGTCTCAGCACGAACTACAATAACGGCTCGGGCACGCTCAACCACGCATCGACGATCGTCGCGGCGGTGGGCGACTACGGCTCGTCGCCGGTGCTCACGGGTTGCCAGACCGCAAAGGGCGGCGAGGGCACCTATATCGCGGAAGTGCTCACCAAGGCACAGGCCGCGCTGCCGGTCGTCGCCGGCACCAAGAACGTGATCATCCTGCTGAGCGATGGCGATGCCGGCGCCTCGCAGTCGCAGCTCAATGGCCAGAGCAGCAAGGTGGCCAAGCAGTGCGGCCAGTACGTCACGGCGGCGCAGGCGGCGACCACGGCGGGCACGACGGTCTACACGGTGGCCTACGGCGCGGCGTCGTCTGGCTGCAGTTCGGGAGACACGTACAATCCCTGCACGGCGCTGAAGGCTGCGGCCTCGAGCACGTCGACGTTCTATTCGACGAACAATACCTGTGTGGCGCCGGTCGCCGCGAACAACGTCACCAACCTGCCGGCGATCTTCACGCAGATCGCAAACACGCTCTCGATGACGAAACCGCGCCTGCTTTAGGGCTCAGCCCCACGGGCGGGTCGTGGCCAGCCCAATTTTTGCCTTGATCAGACCCGCGTCCTCGCTGGCCTGGCTGGTCTGGGGGGGAAGCTCGGTCGAGGAGATGACGGGCGAGCGGCTCTGGGCGCGCACGGCGTGCGGATTGTTAACCGCGACGACGACGGCAAAAGTCGCGATGGTCGCGCCAATTACCAGGTAGTCGACCCAGTTCAGAGCGGCCCTCTTCGGACGATAGGGAATGGCTTTGGCTTGGGAGTTGATAGGGTTCACGACAACCTCACGCAGTGCTTCTGAGAAAGATTACGGGGGAACCTTTGGGGTCATCCCCGAACTTTTTCAGGCCGCGTTCAGGTCACGTGGGCGATGCGCAGGATGTTCGTCGCGCCCGGCGTCCCGAAGGGCACGCCGGCGGTGATCACCAGCCGCTCTCCCTGCCTGGCCAAGCCCTCCTTTCGGGCGATTCTTACGGCTTTCTGGACCATGTCGGCGAAATTGTGGGCGTCCTCGGTCTGGGCCGCGTGGACGCCCCAGGTCAGGGTCATGCGCCGCGCCGTGTGGAGGTTGGGCGTGAGGCAGAGGATGCGCACGTCCGGCCGTTCGCGCGCCGCGCGCAAGGTCGTCGAGCCCGTATTCGTGTAGGTGACGATCGCGGCCGCGCCCAGCGTATGCGCGCACTGGCGGGCGGCAGCGCTGATCGCATCGGCCGTGGTCGCCTCCGGCTCGCGGCGCGAGGCGTCCATCAGCTTGCGATAGAGCGGGTCGCCTTCGACGCTCTTCAGGATGCGGTCCATGATCGTGACCGCCTCGATCGGGTAGTCACCCGAGGCCGACTCGGCCGACAGCATCACCGCATCGGCGCCGTCGTAGACGGCAGTCGCCACGTCCGAGGCTTCGGCGCGGGTCGGCGTCGGCGAGTGGACCATCGACTCCAGCATCTGCGTCGCCACGATCGCGGGGCGGCCGAGAACGCGGCAGGCGGCGAGGATGCGCTTCTGCAGGGGCGGCACGGCTTCCGGCGGCATCTCGACGCCGAGATCGCCGCGCGCGACCATGATGCCGTCGCTCTGCTCGATGATCTCGTCGAGATGCTCGATCGCCTGCGGCTTCTCGAGTTTCGCCATGACCGCGGCGCGGCCGCCGACCAGCTTCTTCAGTTCGGCGATATCGTGCGCATGCTGCACGAACGACAGCGCCACCCAGTCGACGCCGAGCGAGAGACCGTAGTCGAGGTCCTTGCGGTCCTTCGGCGTCATGGGCGAAACCGGCAGCACGAGGTTGGGCAGGTTGACGCCCTTGCGGTCCGAGAGCATGCCGCCGACCTCGACCACGGTATCCATAGTCTTCGTGTCGTGCGCCACGATCCGCAGCCGCACCTTGCCGTCGTCGATCAGCAGCACCCCGCCGGGTTTCGCGGCGGCGAAAATCTCCGGATGCGGCAGCGGCACGCGCTTGTCGGTGCCCGGCGCCTTGTCGAGGTCGAAGCGCAGCTTCTGGCCGTTGCGGACCTCTACCGGCCCCTTGGCAAAGGTGCCGAGCCGCAGCTTCGGGCCCTGCAGGTCCATCAGGATCGCGATCGGATGCTTGTACTCCTTCTCGAGTGCGCGCAGCAGGGCGACGCGCTGCTTATGGTCTTCGTGCGTGCCGTGGCTGAAGTTCAGGCGGAAGACATCGGTGCCGGCATCGATCAGCGCGCGCAGGCGCTCGGGGCTCGACGTGGCGGGGCCCAGGGTGGCGACGATCTTGGTGAACCGATCGCGATGCATGCCCTGAACCTACTTCTTGGGCGACGCCACTTTGAAGTCACCGGCGGCCTCGTAGACCTTCACGACAGCAGCATCGTCGAGCTTGCCCCAGCCTGCCCCCGCTGCGGCGAGGAAGAGCTGGTGCGCCGCGGCCGCCATCGGCAGCGGAAGGCGATGCTCGTGGCCGGTGTTCAGCACCAGGCCCAGGTCCTTCACGAAGATCTCG
>CAIMEE010000101.1 GCA_903839865.1 Enhydrobacter aerosaccus
ATCCGCGCAACGCGTTGGTCTGGCGCGGACAGGCTATCGACGTCTGGGCGTCAGCCGTCGAAGGAAGGCTGGTCGTGAACGAGGGCCGTTATCTCGCGGGCGACGAAGCGGCGATTGTCGCGAGGGCTGGGGCGGCGCTCGGCAAGATCGAGGAACTGGCGCGGTCCTCCGGCATCCTCACGCGGGCAAAATAACGATGGCCGGCACCTTCAAGGCCGTCCACGCCGACGGCTACAACAAGATCATGGGCCGTTTCAGCGTGACGCTGGCCCAGCAGTTCATCGACTTCACCGGCCACCCGCCGGGGCAGAGAATTCTCGACGTCGGCAGCGGCACCGGCAGTCTCTCCTTCGCGCTCGCGGCCCGTGGCGATCACAAGGAAATCGTGGGCGTCGACGTGGGCGAGCCGTTCGTGGCCTTCGCGCGGGAGCACAACAAGGATTCGCGGACCAGCTTCCGCATCGCTGACGCGACCGCATTGCCGTTCGAGGACGCAAGCTTCGATCGCGCCGTGTCCCAGCTCGTGCTGCAGTTCCTGCCCGATCCGCTCAAGGCCGTGCGCGAGATGAAGAGGGTCGTGCGGCCGGGCGGCACCGTTGCCGCCTGCATCTGGGACGCCTACGGCGGCCAGCCGCACATCCGCATGCTGTGGGACACCGCCGCGACCCTGGGTTTCCTGAAGCAGCACGCCATCATCCGCTCGCTCGGCACCGAGGGTGAAATCGAAGCAACTTGGCGCGCGGCGGGCTTGGCCGATGTCGTGCCGGGCGAGCTCACGATGCGTTTCGTGTTCCAGAACTTTCATGACTACTGGTCGCCCTATCTCGGCGGCGACGGTCCGCTCGGCGAGATGGTGATGGGGCTCACGCCCGACAACCGCGGGCTGCTCGAACGCAAGATGCGCGATATCTACTTGAGCAACCGACCGGACGGCCCGCGCTCGTTCATCTCGGCGGCGTGGATCTGCAAAGGGACGGTGCCCTAGACCCGTCCTTGAAAAGCGGCGCCGCATCCCAATGTTGCGGTTCGTCGGGGACCCGGACCCGGGGTGCCGAGACAGTCGCGCCGAAGCGCGGGGGCCTCGGGAGACGCTGCACGGTGGGGCAGATCGAGGGGGGCGAAGGCAGTTAGCGCAATTAGCGCTACCCCGCTACCCACCCCACTTCCCCTTATTCCCCTTATTCCCGTTATTTTAACGGGAGCTCAGCTCAACTCGCCCAGCACCTCGTCAGTGTGCTCGCCGAGCTTCGGCGCCGAACGTGGCGAGGTCGGGCGCACGTGATCGAAGGCGATCGGTAGGCCCACGACCTTGGGTCCGCCATCGGGCAGCTGCTGCGCCAGCTTCGATGCCAAAAACTGTTCGCTGGTCGCGACCTCGCCGATATCGTTGACCGGGCTGCACGGGACGCCGGCTTTCTCAAAAACCTCGATCCAGTGTGCGCGCGGCTTCAGCTTCAGTGCGGCGGCGATCATCGGCAGCAACTCGGTCTTGTTGGCGACCCGATGGGCGCTCTTGGCGAACTTGGGATCGGTTGCCCAGTCGGATCGGCCGAGTGCCGCGGCACAGCGCGCCCACAGGCGATCGTTGCCGGGCGCAAGGCAGAGCGGATGGTCTGCCGTGTCGAACGTCTGGTAGGGCACGATGACCGGGCTGCCAGTGCCATGGCGCTTCGAGACCGTGCCGTTGGCGAGATAGCCGTTCACCTGGCCCTCGACCCAATGCACCGCCGAGTCGAACAAGGACGTGTCGACCAGGCAGCCCGCGCCGGTCTTGTCGCGCATGCGGAGCGCGGCCAGCGCGCCGATGGTGCAGAACATGCCGGTCGCCTTGTCGTTGATCGAGGCGCCACAGAAGGTGGGTGGATCCTCCGGCCGCCCGGTGACGCTCATCATGCCGCCGTAGGCCTGCAGCAGAGGATCGAAGCCCGGCTTCATCTTGAGCGGTCCTTCGTAGCCGAACGCCCAGATGGAGCAGTAGATCAGCCGCGGATGGCGCTTCAGCATCTCCTCGGGGCCGATGCCGATCTCGTGGACGACGCCCGGCCGCAAGTTCTGGATCAGGATGTCGGCAGTGGCGCAGAGCTTGTTGAGCTTCTCGATGTCGCCCGCCTCCTTGAGGTCGAGCGTCACTGAGCGCTTGTTGCGGTTCTGCGAATAGAAATAGAGCGAGGTGACCCCGTCCGGTCCGAAAGGAGGGCCCCAGATGCGCGCGTCGTCGCCGCCGTCGGGCTTCTCGATCTTGATCACGTCGGCGCCCATGTCGGCCAGCAGTACACCGGCCAGCGGCCCTGCCAGCGCCTGGCCCACTTCGATCACGCGAATTCCTTCGAGCGGCAACATCGTCGATTCACTCCCTATCGCCTGTGCGGCACGTTGGCAGCAGCGTGCACGACACAATCGTACTATACTGTCCTGATGATCTCACGCCGAAGGACGATCGTCGGACTTGCTGGCCTATCGATGCCGGCCCTCGCGGGATGCGGCAGCCGTCAACCCGCACCGCGCTCAGATGTCTACATATCATCCGCCGCCGAGCCCCCACGAGCCGGCGTGGCCGGCATCGATGCCGTGATCGACATCAGTCACAATGTGACCGTCAGTGATTTCCACGCCGTACGCCGCAGCGGCAACATCCTGGGCGTCATTCATAAATCGACCGAGGGCGGCGACTGGGTCGACCCGTCCTACGCCGTGCGCCGACATCAGGCCGAAGCGGCGGGACTGCTGTGGGGCGCCTATCACTTCGGCACGCGCCAATTCTCCGGCGAGCGGCAGGCGGCGGCGTTTCTGGCGGCGGTGCGGCCGGGCCCGAGTACGGTGTTGGCGCTCGATTTTGAGCCGAACGATCACAATCCGCGCAACACCATGACTTTGGCGCAGGCTGAGCAGTTTGTGCGGTCGGTTCAGCAGGCAACGGGCCGGCTGCCGCTCCTTTATACGCATCCCAACTGGGCAAACGGCGGACGCACCGGCCGAGCGCGTCTCAGCCTTGGCAAGCCGATAGATGCTGGCTCGATCCTGGCACGCTGCGAATTGTGGCTCGCCGATTATCGCGATCAGCCCGAAACGCCGATGGCATGGCAGAGACGCGGCTGGCGACTATGGCAGTACTCGGGGGACGATACCGAGGATAAGGCGGCGTATGGCACCGTGCCGAAGTCTATCCCGGGCGTGAGCCACAGCGACCGCAACATCTTCGCGGGCGATACCAACGCGCTCTACCGATTCTGGAAGAGCGGCGGCGTCTCGGTCTAGTCGACGAGTCGGCACCAAGTCGGGCACACTCCTCACCGCAGGTATTTGAGGGGAGGCGGCATTGAGTACGGACACCTTGGCGGCCAAGTATAATCCCGCGGCAAAATTCGATCTTGTCGTCACCGAGGTCGAGTTCCGGTGCAACAGCGCGGGCCGCATGCTGATGGCCCGGGTCTACCAGCCCCAGGGGCCGGGACCGTTCCCGACCGTGCTGGACCTGCATGGCGGCGGCTGGAACCGCAAGGATCGCTTGGCCGAACAGCCGATGGATCGCGCTCTGGCCGCGAGCGGCCTGCTGGTTGTGGCCGTCGACCTGACCCTGGCAGGCGAGGCGCCCTATCCCGCCTGCGTGCAGGACGCGAACTATGCCGTACGCTGGCTGAAGGCGAATGCCGCGAAATGGAACGGCGACGTCTCAAAGCTTGGCGTCTTCGGCTCCTCGAGCGGCGGTCATGTAGCCGAACTGCTGGCGATGCGGCCGCACGATCCGCGCTACACCGCCCTCCCGCTCGCGGGCGCGCCAAACCTCGATGCCACCGTTGCCTACGTCGCCATGCGCTCGCCCGTCAGTAACACGTCGGAGCGCCACGAAAATGCAGTGCGACGCAAGAACGACGCGATGATCAAGAACAGCCAGACGTTCTTCCGGCCATGGGAGGCGATCCACGAAGGCAATCCACAGGAAATTCTCGACCGCAAGGAGAAGGTCACGCTGGTGCCGTTCCTGATCATGCAGGGCGCGCTCGACGACAACGTGTTGCCGTCGATGCAGGAGCATTTCGCGAAGAGCTATAGAGCGGCCGGCGGCGACTGCACCTATCTCGCCTTCGAGAATTCGGTTCACGAATGGACCGCGGAGCCCGGACCGCAGACCGACAAGGCTCACGAGACCGCCAAGACGTTCATCGCGCGCCAGCTGAACGGCTGATCGAAAGCATGCCCGCCGCTCCGCTGCGTATCACTGCCGATCATCTCGAAAGTTTCGCCATCGGCGCCTGGATCCTGGGGACCGGGGGCGGCGGCGATCCTTACTTCAGCCTGCTCGAAGCGCGCAAGCACTGGGCCGAGGGCAAGTCCGTCGAGCTGATCGATCCGCTGTCGCTGGCAGACGACGACCTGATCGCCTGCGTCGGCCAGATGGGCGCGCCGATCGTCATGCAGGAGAGGCTGTGCGACGGGCCCGTGATCGCCGCTACCATCGAGATGATGGAGAAGCACCTCGGCCGGAAATTCAAGGCGATCATGCTGTGGGAGGTGGGCGGCAACAACGGCTTCCAGGCCTTTCTCGCGGGCGCGCTGTTGGGACTGCCGGTGGTCGATTGCGACGCCATGGGCCGCGCCTTTCCCCAGGCCGACATGACGACCTTCGCGATCTCGGACTTCAGCGCCGCGCCGTGGACGATGGTCGACCCGCGCGGCAACAGCGTGGTTTTCACCGAGGCGATCGACTGGAGCTGGATGGAGCGCATGACGCGCCGCGTGTGCACGGTGCTCGGCTCCGTCGCCGCCACCTGCAAGGCCCCGCGACAGGGACATGAGGTGAAGGTGGGGACTTGCCTGTACACCGCCACCAAGGCGATGCGCATCGGCCGCACCGTGCAGGCGGCGCGCAAGGTGCACGCGGATCCCGTCGCGGCCGTGGTCGAGGCCGAGAACGGCCTGCGGCTGTTCCAGGGCAAGGTGACGGACGTGATGCGCCGCACCACCGAGGGGTGGCTGCGCGGGACCGTGCAGCTCGACGGCCTCGATGCCAATCGCGGCGAGAGCTTCCGTCTCGATTTCCAGAACGAATGGTCGATAGGCTGGCAGAACGACGAGGTCAAGGTCACGGTCCCGGACCTCATCTGCGTCCTCGACACGGACTCAGGCGAGGCGATCGGTACCGAGACCATCCGCTACGGCCAGAGGGTCACGGTGATCGCGCTCCCGGCGCCGGCAATCCTGATGTCGCCCAAGGGCTTGAAGCACGTGGGCCC
The DNA here is from genome assembly GCA_903839865.1 of Enhydrobacter aerosaccus. GTDB lineage: Bacteria > Pseudomonadota > Alphaproteobacteria > Reyranellales > Reyranellaceae > Reyranella > Reyranella aerosaccus_A. Next base: position 5,232 of record CAIMEE010000101.1, read on the forward strand.
GCGAGCGTTCGGCTACGACCTCGACTTCAAGTCGATCTTCCCGGACGCGCTGCGGGTGCCGTAGAGCCGGGCGAAGGCGTGGGTGAACTCGGCGCCGAACAGAAATATCTGGCCCGAGTAGTAGATCCACACCAGCAGCACGACCAGCACGCCCGCCGTGCCGTAGGTCGAGGCGATGTTGCTCTGGCCGATGTAGAGCGCGATCAGGTACTTGCCGCTCTCGAACAGCACGGCGGTCACGACGGCGCCCACTGCCACGTCGCGCCAGCCGATCGGCGTGTCGGGTAGCACCTTGAAGATGGCTGCGAACTGCAGGGAGATCAGCAGCAGCGACGCCACGACATCGACGATTTGCAAAGCGATCGCTGCCGCCGGAAACACCGCCTTCAGGTAGATCGAGGCCACGGTGAGGGCGGCCCTAACGACCAGCGAGACCGAGAGCAGAAATCCCGAGGTCACGACCAGGCCGAGACTGGCCAGCCTGGAGGGCATCAGCCGTGTCAGGACCGAGCGGTTGGACGTCACCTTCCAGATCGCGTTGAGCGAGGCCTGGACCTCGCCGAATACGCAGTGAAGGTGACCAGTCCCGCGCCGATGCCCAGCGCGGAGGCCAAGGCGCCGGTCTTGGGGGCGCTAGCGCCCTTGATCACCACCTGCATCGCTTTGGCCGTTCGGGTCCCCATCAACGCTGCGAACTGGTTCACGATCGCACCGCGTGCGGCATCCTCGCCGAAGGCGAGGCCGGCGATCGCAATCGCAACCAGCAGCATCGGCGCCAGTGCGAACAACGTCTAGTAGGCGATGGCCGCGCCTCGGCTCAGCGCCTCGTCGGCCACGACATTCGCGACGGTCTCCCGCGCGACCAGCCACAGCGGTCTCAAGACGCGAGTCATTCTCCAGAGAGGAGCTGCGCCGTGAGGCCAGGGCAATCGACGTTCTTCGCATTGCCGAACACCGGCGTCGGGATGGGAATCGAGCGCACGATGCTGATGTTAGGCGAACGAATCTTGCCCTCGATGGCGACCGGACCATGCAGGTCGAGCAGGTCGAACGACTTGGGGTGCGCCTTGATCTCTGCTTTCACGACCTGGCTCTGCAACGCCACCTGGCCCTGGACGTCGAGCACCGACTTCTGCGTGTTGAGCAGCGATGGACGTGGGCAATGGCGCCCCGGTCGATGGAGATCTTCTCGATCTTCGTCTTGCGCCCGGAATAGGCGATGGCCTCGCTCTCGACCCGGCTGCGGAAGTCGGCGGAGGTGAGGAAGTAATAGCCGCCGGCCGCCGCGGCCCCGATCAGGACCACGACGAAACCGAGCACTCCGGCGGCTATCTTGGCGATACGCTTCCAACGCATGACGAAGGAACCCTCTGGGGGAGTCGTGCTCCCTACCAGAAGCGACGCGTCCCGAAGAAGGCGATTGCCCTGGTCTCCCGGCGATGATGCGCGCCGGAGGTTGCGGCGGCGCAGGCTGCCGCACAGCCCAGCAGCAGAGTGGCGGCTGCGGCGAAGGCGGTGATGAGCGCCGCCTTGCGCGCCTTCTCTGCCGCGTCGCGGGCCTTCTGCTCGGCCGTCTTCAGGTCGGCATAGGACTCGTCGACCCGCTTTTCGGCGTCCGTCTGCGGCAGGCCCGTCTGCTGCATGACCATCGCGGTGAGGGTCGTGCGATCGCGCGCGTCGAGCTGACCGCTCTTCAGGGTGGCGGCGAAGATGCGTCCCATCGGTGCGTTGTGGTCAGCGCGCGACGACGACGGTGCAGGCGCGGATGGGGGTGCAGCAGCCATTGCCGGCGCGGGCGCCGGAATGCTGGCGTTCGCCGCAGGTGCGGGAGCGGCGGCAGGCGTGCTGGCCGTTGGCGCAGGGGCCATGAGACGATCCATGGCGTAGTCGGTCGACGTCATCGACAGCCGCTGGGTGATGTCGGGATTGGAAGCGGCCCCCGCGGCGGTGGCGACTCCCGCAGCCGTCGTCGCTTGCACGGCGAGCTTGACCGCGCCGCCCACGCTGGAGGCGGCCAGCAGGCCGCCCAGGACTATAGCCAGCGCCCAGACGGCGAAGCCGTGGGCACCGTCACGGAAATCGCTTTCGGCGATATCCTCCGGGGCCGAGAGCGACCGCATGCGCCCGGTCACGTAGCCGCCGATTGCAAAACTCGCGACGAGGACGACGGCCAGGTAGAGAGCGGAGATGACGGCGATCGCCTTGGCGGAGGCACCGGCATAGGGCTGCGCCGACGTGGCCGAAAGGCCGATCCCGGCACCGAAGGTGAGGAGGACCATCGAGATGGCGGTGGCTCCCAGGGCGCCCAGGACAACGGCACCCCATTGGACGGAGCGCGCAGGCGTCGAGGACTCGAGTGCCACCGGAGTGGCGAGGATGGGGTCGGTGAGGGCCATGTTATTCGAACCTCAGCGAAGACCGAGGACGGACAGGACGAACATTACGACGACCACCAAGCCCACAAGATAAATCACGCCATTCATGTCGGTTCCTCCTTTGAGTTGCGGAGAGGGAACGTGGCGATTTGGGGGAGGTTGCGAGTGTCTCGTGCAAATCATCCAGGGCGCACCCACTCGTGGACATGTCTTGATTAGTCGGGAATCTCCGGCAGCGGCCGTTCGAGGCTGTAGTCGTCGTATTCCGCGCGATGCCGGCCCGCGATGGTCGCGGCGATCAGCCGGGAGGCGAGATAGCTGAAGGTGATGCCGTTGCCGCCGTAGCCGTAGGCCGCCAGCAGTCGCGGGCGGCCGGGAACGGCGCCGATCAACGGCAGCCCGTCGCGCGTCTGGCCGAACGCACCGGACCAGGATTTGTCGGCGACGGCGTCGGCCGCAGGCTGGAGGGCGTGCAGCTTGGTGAGGAGCACGTCGGTCTTCTTCGGGGTCTGGGCGTTGCGCTCGTCGGGATCACTCATCTCGGTATCGTCTTCACCGCCGATGATGATGCGGTGGTCGATGGTGGTGCGGGCGTAGAGATAGTCGGTGGCGGCCTCCCAGATCAGCACGCCATCGCGCCACAGCTTCTCCGGCGACTGCGGCGGCGTGGCGATCGCCCAGCTCGACGAGATGCTGTGCAGTGGCGACTGCACGAAATCGGGCATGGCATAGCCGGTCGCCAGCACGACCCAATCGGCTTCGATCGTCGGACCGTCGCCAGTCGCGACCGCGACGGTCTTGCCGCTGTCCTCGTAACGCACGGCGTCGGCGTCTAAAAACGCTGCGCCCCGGGCGATCGCCGCGGTCATCAGGCCGCGCGCGAGGCAAAGCGGGTCGGTATCGGCGACGCCGGGGGACAGAAGCGCCGCCTCCCGGTCGAAGCCATATTTGCCGAGGAGCGTGCGGTGATCGAGAAAGACACCGGGCAGACCGGCGCGCTGACGCAATTCGTGCTCGGCCAGCAAGGTCTGTGCGCCGTGCTCCGCGGCGGCAAGGTAGAGCGAGGAACGCGGGCGAAACGCGCAAGGGATGCGATGGAGGGCGACGAGGTCCTTGAGACCGGAGACGGCGGCCAGGCTCTGCCGGTATACGCGTGCGGCATGCTCGAACCCGTAGATCTCAGTGAGGGTCTTGAGCGGCTTGTCGATTTCCCACAGCAGCATCGCGGTGCTTGCCGCCGTACTGCCGAGGCCGGGGCGCTCGCGATCGATGACGCAGACATCGTGGCCTTGCTCGGCGAGGTGCTGCGCCATCAACGAGCCGGTGATGCCCGCGCCCACGATCAGCACGCTGCAGCGCAGGTCCTTGTCGAGGCGGCGGCGCGGCGGTTCGTGTGCGGCGTTCCAGGGCGAGCGTCCGCCCCGGAGGTCTTCATGGGTATCGCTGGCGTCGGGCATGGGAGAGACAACGCGTTTGCCCGCGGAACGCTGCTACTTCGTCTGCGTCTTGTACCAGTCGAGAATTTCGGCCCCGGTCCACATCACCACGTCCTTGTGGCCGAGAATGTAGTCGTACAGCATTTCCAGATACTTGATCCGGTGCGGCACGCCGGTGAGGTAAGGGTGGATCGAGATCGCCATCACGCGCGGCGCGGTGGCGCCGTCGAGAAGCAGCCGGTCGAACGTGTCGCGGCCGCGGCGCCAGATTTCGTCGGATGGCTGCTGCTGCACGGCACTCATGACGACGTCGTTCACTTCGACGGTATAGGGCACGGAGTACATGGTGCCCGTTTTCGTTGAGAGCCTGAGCGGCTGCTCGTCGAGCACCCAGTCGGCCACGTACTCGATGCCCTGTTCGGCCAGGATATCGAGCGTCTCGTCGGTTTCGGTGAGGCCCGGTGACTCCCAGCCGCGCGGCGGCTTGCCGGTGAAATCCTTGATCGCCTTGATCGTGTCGGCGATGGCGGCACGCTGGTCCTCGACCTTGTGCATCGGCTTCTGGGTGAAGCCGTGACCCATGAATTCCCAGCCCGCATCGCGCGCGGCCTCGCAGGCGTCCCGATAGATGGTCGTGGCGGTGCCGTTCAGTGCGAAGGTGGCCTTGAGCTTGCGGGCCTTCAGCACATCGAGGAAGCGCCAGAAGCCGATCCGCATTCCGTACTCGTGCCACGCCCAGTTGGGCACATCGGGCAGCAGCGGCTGGCCCATCGGCGGAGAAAGTACGGCGCGCGGCATCGCGCCGGTCGGGTCCCAGTTCTCGACGTTGACGATGGTCCACACCGCAACCTTCGCGCCGCCCGGCAGCACCAGCTTCGGCCGCTTGTGGATCGGCATGTACGGCGCGCGGCCGCGCAGGGACTCGCCCGTCATCGATGCTCAGCCCTTGCTGGGATCGATCAGGAACTTCTCGCCGGTGGCGCGCTTGGCGTAGGCGGCGATGTTGTCGAGCTGCAGCGCCTCGGTCAGCGACACGGTCTTGGTGTAGTGACTGGCGAAGGTGGTCTTGAGCTCGGAGACGACGCGCTCGCGCAGGCGCTGCTGGTCGGGCCGGCCGATCTTCATCAGGAACGGCGTCAGCAGCCAGCCGCCCACGCTCCACATCATGCCGAACGAGCGGTTGAGCGTGGTCGGGCCGGTGTCGAGGCCGCCGTAGATGTAGACCTGCTTGTGCACGCTGGAACCATAGCGGCTGTACGTCTTGGCGGTCTTGTTGATGGCCATCTCCATCGCCGTGAGGATCTGGCCCGGCAACTTGCCGCCGCCGATCGCATCGAAGGCGATGGTGGCACCGGTCTCGACCAGCGCCTGCGTGAGGTCGTTCAGGAAAGTGGGTGCCGTCGAGTCGACCACATGCTTGGCGCCGATGTCCTTCAGTATCTTGGCCTGCGCGGGGCTGCGCACGATGTTGACCAGGCCGATGCCGTCCTTGAGGCAGATCTTGTTCAGCATCTGGCCGAGATTCGAGGCAGCCGCGGTATGGACCAGCGCCTTGTGGCCCTCGCGCTTCATGGTCTCGGTCATGCCGAGCGCAGTGAGCGGATTGACGAACCACGAGGCACCCTCGGCCGCCGTCGTGCCGGCGGGGAGTGCCTGGCAGTCGGTGGCTTTCAGCACCCGGTATTGCGCATACATGGCGCCGCCGATCATCGACACGGTCTTGCCCATCAGCGCCTGCGCCGCTTCCGACGAACCCGCCTTGATCACGGTGCCCGCGCCTTCGTTGCCGACCGGCATCGACTCGTCGAGGCGGGCGGCGAGGAAGGGCAGCGTGTTCGGCGGCACGGGCGCGGTCACCTTGATGTCGGCGCCGCTGCCGCTGGTTTTGGCCTGGGTCATGTCGGCCGGGCCCGTGAGGAGGCCGAGGTCGGACGGATTGATCGGCGAGGCCTGGACCTTGACCACGACCTGGTCGGGGCCGGGTTCGGGGATCTCGACCTTGGCCAGCGACAGTTCGAGCTGGCCGGACTTGGTGATCAGCGAACGAAGTTCGAGGCCGGTGGTCATGGTGTTGTCTCCCAGATGTTCAGTTCAGCCGCGCCACGCAGGGCGGGTCGTCGAGAAGGCCAGAATAGCGGAGAAAGACACGATGCCCATAGCCACGAAGGCGAACACGCCGCGGAGGCCCCAGCCCAGCACATCGAGGGCCAGCAGGCCGCCGCAGGAGGCCACCAGGATGCGCGAAAGGTTGGCCGTCACCGGCCAAACCATCTCGCCCGTGCCCTGGCTCGCGAAGTAGAGCGCCATGGCCAGGCCGAAGAAGCCGTAGGCCGGTCCCACGATGTGGAGGTAGGTGCCGCCGACCCTGAGGGCGTCGGGATTGGCCGTGAACAGGCCGAGCCACAGGTTGGGCCAGATCGCCACGACAATGCCGATCGCCGCCGCGATTCCGCCTGCCATCAGCGCGCCGCTCCACGCGAGGTGCTGCGCACGCCTGTATTGTTTGGCGCCGATGTTGGTGCCGACGAGCGCGGTGAGGGTGGCGCCGATGCCGAAGCTGATCGGCACCAGCATGTATTCGAGCCGGCTGCCGATGCCGTAGCCAGCAATCGCCGCGTTGCCGCCGCGGCCGATCAGCGCCGTCACCAACAGCACCGTGCCGTTGGTCAGGATCACGACGAGACAGGCCACGAGTCCTACCTTCAGAATGTCCTTGAACGAGCGCCAGTGGAAACCGCCAACCGGCAAGCGCAGTCGCACGGTCGCTTTCGGTCCGATCAGGCGCGACAGCATCCATAGCGCCGACAGGGTGAAGCAGATGACCGCTGCTGCTGCCGGCCCCTGGATGCCGAGCTTGGGCGCGCCGAACCAGCCCAGCGTCAGAGCCCCCGTGAGCGGAATCTGCAGCGCGCTGCCCGCGATCAGCGCGTAGCCCGGAGTCTTCATGTCGCCTGTGCCGCGCAGCACCGAGGCCATCGAGTTCGACACCCAGTGCGCGAGGCAACCGATGAACAGTACATTGGCATAGGCGACCGCGCCGTCGAGCGCGGGGCCGCTGCCACCCAGGGCGCCGTAGATCGAACGGCCGAAGCCCACGAGTACGATCGCGAAGAGCGCCGCCATGCCAACGGCAATGGCAAGACCATGCGCCGCCGCCGCTTCGGCCGCCGCGCGGTTATTCGAGCCCATCGCGCGCGCGACGGAGGAGGAAATGCCGCCGCCCATGGCGCCGGCCGACATCTGTCCGAGCGCCATTTGCGTGGGGAAGACGAGGGCGAGGGCCGCGAGGTCGACGATGCCCAGCTGACCCACGAAGAAGGCATCGGAAATGCTGACCAGGCTCTGCATCGCCACGTTCAGTACGTTGGGCGCGGCCAGGGTGAGGATGGTGGGCACGATCGGCCCGCTCAGCATCATCTGCCGGCGTTCGGCGGGAGTCATGACGGTGTGTCTATCACGCGGCCGAAGGGGCCTGCGCGAGCTTATCTAATGAGGGGCTGAGCCAGTGATCGAAGTCGCGCAGCGCCCGCACGGCCATTGCCTGCTTGCGTTCCTTGCCCTTGAAGTTTCCCTCGATCGGCGGGAACAGGCCGAAATTGACGTTCATCGGCTGGAACGTCGTGGCGTCGGCGCCGCCGGTGATATGGCCCAGGATCGCGCCCATCGCGGTCGTGAGCGGCGGCGGGGCCTGCGTTCGGCCAAGCCGTTCGGCCACTGCAAAGCGTCCGGCCATCAGGCCGACGGCGGCACTCTCGACATAGCCTTCGCAGCCGGTGATCTGGCCCGCGAAGCGCAGGCGCGGCATCGCCTTCAGCCGCAACGTGGCGTCGAGCAGGCGCGGGCTGTTGAGGAAGGTGTTGCGATGCAGACCGCCCAGCCGCGCGAACTCGGCATTCTGCAGGCCGGGGATGGTGCGGAACACGCGCACCTGCTCTGCGTGCTTCAGCTTGGTCTGGAAGCCCACGATGTTCCACAGCGTGCCCAGCGCATTGTCCTGACGCAGCTGCACGACCGCCCACGGCCGGCGGTCGGTGCGCGGATCGCGCAGACCGACCGGCTTCATGGGACCGAAGCGCAGCGTCTGCGGGCCGGTCGAGGCAATCACCTCGATCGGTTGGCAGCCGTTGAAGTAGGGCGTGTTGTGCTCCCACTCCTTGAACTCCGTCTTTTCGCCGGCGAGAAGCGCCGCAACGAAGGCCTCGTACTCGGGCTTCTCCATCGGGCAGTTGATGTAGTCGGCGCCATCGCCGCCGGGGCCGACCTTGTCGTAGCGCGACTGCTTCCACGCAATCGACATGTCGATGCTCTCGTGGTGCACGATCGGCGCAATCGCATCGAAGAAGGCAAGCTCGGCCTCGCCGGTGACCTTGCCCACGGCTTCCGCAAGAGCGGGCGAGGTGAGAGGGCCTGTGGCGAGGATGACACTGTCCCAGTCTTCGGGCGGAAGTCCCGCCACTTCCTCGCGGCGCAGCTCGACGAGCGGATGAGCGACCAGCGCTTCCTGCACCGCGGCCGAAAAGCCATGGCGATCGACCGCGAGCGCGCCGCCCGCGGGCAGCTTGTGCGTGTCGGCCGCGCGCATGATCAGCGACCCCGCACGGCGCATCTCCTCGTGGATCACGCCGACGGCATTGTTGGCGGCATCGTCCGAGCGAAAGGAATTGGAACACACCAGCTCTGCGAGGTTTTCGGTGAGATGCGCCTCGGTTCCGCGCACCGGCCGCATCTCGTGCAGCACCACGGGTACGCCCGCCGAGGCGAGCTGCCAAGCGGCCTCGCTGCCCGCGAGCCCGCCGCCCACAATGTGAACTGGCTTGGTGCTTGACGTCATGTACCCCGACCTGAAACCGTGCGCCTCCTTACATGGGGGAGCCTCCAATGACCATCAAGTTTCTCAATCCCAAGACCGTCAACTTCTCGGGCAAATACAGTCTCGCCGCCGAAATACCGGCGGGCGCGCGCCTGCTTTCGGTTTCGGGCCAGGTCGGTACTGCGCCGGACGGCAAGCTGGCGCCGAACATCGAGGCGCAGTGCGAGCAGGTCTGGAAGAATATCGGCGAAGTGCTCAAGGAAGGCGGCATGACCTACCGGGACATCGTCAAGATGACGACGTTCCTGACCGACAGCCGCTTCATTCCTGCCTCGCGCGCCGCGCGTGACGCGGTCCTGCCAGCGGCACCGTATCCTTCGTCCACGCTGCTGATCGTGCAGGGCCTCGCCGATCCCGCGATGCTGGTCGAGATCGAGGTGCTGGCCGCCAAAGCCTGAGCATGAGGGACAGCCTCAAGGTCGCGCTCGCCCAGCTCAATCCCAAGGTCGGCGACGTCGCCGGCAACCTGGCGAAGGTGCGGGCGGCGCGCGCCGAGGCGGCGAAGCAGGGCGCCGACCTGATGGTCTGCTCCGAGCTGGTACTGGCGGGCTACTTCCCGGAAGACCTGGTGCTGAAGCCCGCCTTCCAGCAACGCTGCCGCGAGGCAGTCGAGTCCTTGCGCGCCGACACCATGGATGGCGGACCGGCACTGTTCGTAACTGCGCCGTGGCGGGAGGACGAGAAGCTCTACAACGCGATCATTGCCCTCGATAAGGGTGAGATCGTCGGCAAGCGCTTCAAGGTCGACCTGCCCAACTACGGCGTGTTCGACGACAAGCGCGTGTTCACCCCGGGGCCGATGCCGGGACCGCTGGTGTTCAAGGGCGTGCGCATCGGCGTGCCGATCTGCGAGGACGTGTGGACACCCGACGTCGTCGAATGCATCGCCGAGACAGGCGGCGAGATTCTGCTCGTTCCGAATGGCTCGCCATACGAATTCGGCAAGACCGATGTGCGCGTGCAGTTGGGTGTGCAGCGCGTGGTCGAAAGCGGCCTGCCGTTCGCCTACGTGAATCAGGTGGGCGGGCAGGACGAGGTCGTCTACGACGGCGGCTCGTTCGTGCTCGGGGCCGACCGTGCGCTGAAAGCCAAGCTCGCGTCTTTCCGCGAGGAGATCGCCACCGTGGAATTCCGCCGCGGCCAGACCGGCTGGGAGTGTCTGCCCGGCCGGATCGCGCCGGAGCTGAGCGACATCGAGTCGATCTACCAGGCGATGATGCTCGGTCTCCGGGACTACGTGAACAAGACGGGCTTCCCGTCCGTAGTGATTGGACTGTCGGGCGGTGTCGACTCGGCGCTGACGGCAGCGGTGGCCGCCGATGCGCTGGGACCCTCGCGGGTGAACACCATCATGATGCCGTCGCCGTATACCAGCGCGCATTCGCTCGAGGACGCCAGGGCCTGCGCCGAGGCGATCGGGATCAAATACGAGATCGTCGGCATCGAGCCGGCGATGGAGGCGTTCCGCAAGATGCTGCTGCCGCTGTTCGGCAATCGCAAGGAGGATGTCACCGAGGAGAACATCCAGAGCCGCGCGCGCGGCGTCACGCTGATGGCGGTGTCGAACAAGCTCGGCAGCATGGTGGTGACGACCGGCAACAAGTCTGAGATGGCGATGGGCTACGCCACGCTCTACGGCGACATGTGCGGCGGCTTCAACGTGCTGAAGGATGTGTACAAGACCACGGTGTTCGAGCTCTGCAAGTGGCGCAACGCCCATCTGCCGGACGGGGCGATGGGCAACAAGGGCGTCGTGATCCCGGAGCGCATCATCACCAAGCCGCCTTCGGCAGAGCTGCGGCCGGACCAGAAGGACGAGGACTCGCTGCCGCCTTATCCCGTGCTCGACGCGATTTTGCGCGGATTGATCGAGCGCGATCTCTCGGCCGAAGAGTTGGCGAGAGAGGGATTCGATGACGCAACCGTCAATCGCATCTGGCGTTTGCTCGAAGGCGCCGAGTACAAACGGCGCCAGGCCCCGCCCGGCGTGAAGATTACGTCGCGGCTCATCAGCAAGGAGCGCCGCTATCCCATCGTCAACGGCTTCCGGGGCTGACAAGGTCGGCGTAAAAAAGGGCGGGGTAGCCTCGCTCGCGAAACGTCTTGGCCCCGGAGTCATCACCGGCGCGGCCGATGACGATCCGAGCGGCATCGCCACTTATTCGCAGGCGGGTGCCCAGGCAGGTTTCGGCCTTCTTTGGACAGTGGTGCTCACCTGGCCGATGATGGTCGCGGTGCAGTCGATCAGTGCGCGTATCGGCCGGGTCACGGGCAAAGGCCTGGCCTCCAACATGCTTGCGGTCTTTCCACGCACTGTCGTTCAGACCTTGGTTGGGCTGCTGTTCATCGCCAACACCATCAATATCGGCGCCGACGTGTCGGCGATGGGCGCGGCGGCGGGAATGCTGGCCGGAGGCGGGCGGCACATCTTCACCGTGGTCTTCGCGCTGCTTTCGCTCTTGGCCGTCGTGCTCATTCCCTATCATCGCTATGTCGGCGTTCTGAAGTGGCTGACCTTCTCCTTGTTCGCCTACGTTGGCATTGTCTTCACAGTGCACATCGACTGGGGGGCGGTGGCGGTCGGCGCGGTGTTGCCCAAATTCGACAAGACCGGGGACATACTCACGTTGATCGTCGCGATCTTCGGCACGACGATCAGCCCCTACCTCTTTTTTTGGCAGAGTGCCCAGGAAGTCGAGGAGGAAGAGGCCGATCCTGACGCCGGCCCCTTGCTTACGAACCCGGAGCAGGCATCGCGCGAGCTGAACCGCATCGGCTGGGAGACCTGGCTCGGCATGGGGGCTTCCAATCTCGTCGCCTTCTTCATCATGCTGACGACCGCGGTCACCCTGAATGCGCATGGCCATACCGACATTCAGTCGACCGAGCAGGCGGCTGAGGCACTGAGGCCGATTGCGGGACAGGCGGCGTTCCTGCTGTTCAGCCTCGGCATCATTGGCACCGGCTTGCTGGCCGTGCCGGTGCTGGCGGGCTCCTCGGCCTATGCCGCGGGCGAGGTGTTTGGGTGGCCCACCGGCCTCGAACGCAGGCCCGGCGAGGCTCGTGGATTCTACGCGGTGATTTGCGCGGCCATCGTGCTCGGAATCGCCGTCGATCTTTCGCTGCTGGATCCGATCAAGGCGCTGTTCTGGAGCGCCGTTGTGAACGGCGTGATCGTCGTGCCGATCATGATTGCCTTGATGATCGTGGGGTCGAGCAAACAGCAGATGGGCGGGTTCATGGCGACTTCCGGCCAACGCATCTTCGGCTGGGGCGCCACTGCCATGATGACCGTCGCGGCGGTCGCGATGTTCGTCCTGATGTGATAGAGACGCCCTGCACAATTGCAGGGAGTCGATCCGGAATGTCGGGACGTCGCTTCGGAAGGCGTGGCTTCGTGCTCGCGGGCGGCCTCGCCGTCCTCGCGCCCGGCGTGCGGGCCGCCCCAAGCGACTTGATCCCGCGAGGGAAATTCTTCTCCGCCCCTGACTATGCGCGCGTCACGATCAGCCCCGATGGCGTGACGATCGCTTATCTGGCGCCGGTCGACGGTGTGCTGAACGTCTGGGTCGCTCCGGTTGCCGATCCCAAGGCCGGCAAGGCGCTCATCAAGGCGAATGATCGCGACGTACTGACCCAGCTCTGGTGGACGGGCGACAGCCGGCATGTCGTATTCTGCCGCGAGCAGGATGGCGACGAGAATTGGCAGACCCATTGCGTCGATATCGAGAGCGGCGCAGTCCGGCCGCTTTCCCCGGGACCCGGTGTGAAGTCGTACGTGCAGGAAGTATCGTCCCGATTCCCGAACGAACTGCTGATCGCCCACAATCAGCGCGACAAGCGCTTCTTCGACGTCTATCGGGTCAACGCAGCGACGGGTGACTCCAAGCAGGTCTTCCAGAACGAGGAGTTCGTCGAGCTGTTCACCGACACGCAGTTCCGCGTGCTCTACGGCCTGCGTTACCGGAGCGGTGGTACCTGGGATATCGTGAAGGCGACAGGCCCCGATGCAGGCTCGCTGCTCCGCAACGTTTCCGTCGACGACAGGTACACCACGGCGCTGATCGGCGTTTCCGACGACGAGAAGCAGGTGTTCTGGCTCGACTCGCAGGGCCGCGAAAGTGCTGCCATCACCGCTCAGCCGCTGCCCACCGGCAAGTCGCGCGTGCTGGTCGAAAATCGGTCGGCCGATTTCAGCATACCCATCCTCGATCCCGTGAAGCGTACGCCGATCGCGGCGTCGCTGATCTACACGCGCCGCCGCTGGTACACGATGGATCCGGCCATCGCTCCCGACCTCGATCGCCTGCAGGCGTCGATCGACGGCGACCTTGTCGATTTCAACCTGTCGAACGATCGCGCCAACTGGATCGTCTATGCCGAGCCCACTGCCAAGCCGGGTCGCTACTTCCACTACCGGCGCAGCGACCGCAAGACGACGCCGCTGTTCTCGACGCGGGCGGCGCTCGACGAGGCCGCGCTGGTGAAGATGGAGCCGGTGGTCATTCCCACGCGTGGCGCGCTGCGCCTCGTCTCCTATCTTTCGCGCGGCGTCGGCATCGAGCCCGGTCAGCCCGGCCCCATGGTGCTGCTCGTGCACGACGGTCCGTGGGCCCGCGACACGCCCGATTTCAGCGGCCTGCACCAGTGGCTCGCCAATCGCGGCTACAACGTGCTCAGCGTCAACTTCCGCGGCTCGACCGGCTTGGGCAAGAAGGTCGCCAACGAAGGCGATGGCGAATGGGCCGACAAGATGCAGAACGACCTGCTCGATGCGATCGAGTGGGCGAACAACGAGCGCATCTCGAATGAATTGCGCGTCGCCATCTGCGGCGCGGGCTATGGCGGTTATGCGGCGTTGATCGGGGCCTGCCGGACGCCCGACCGCTTCGCCTGCGCCATCGATCTTGGTGGAATAAGCAATCTGGTCGCGTTCGCGGAGTCGATTCCGGAATACTGGAAGCCGTCGATGCCGGGTCTGAAGGTGCGGCTGGGCGCCGACGGCTCGAGCGACGCAGGGCGCAAGTTCCTGGCCTCTCGGTCGCCTCTGTCCTATGTCGACCGCATCAAGTGTCCGCTGCTGATCGCGCACGGCGTGAACGACGTGCGGGTGCCGGTGGCGCAGTCCGACGAGTTCGTGGCGGCGATGCAGCGACGCAAAATCTCCGTCACCTATGTCGTCTACAAGGACGAGGGCCATACGTTCCGGCGGCCGCAGAATCGACTGTCGCTTGCGGCCGTCGCCGAGGACTTCCTGGCGCAGAACCTCGGCGGCCGTGCCGAGCCGGTGGGCGATGCGCTTGCGGGCTCCAGCATTGACTTCCGCGCGGGCCGCGATCTGATCAAGGGGCTGGGCTAGGACTCCGGCGATGAAGCTCTATACAGGTCCGCTCAGCATGTTCGGCGCCAAGGCCGAGATCGCCCTGCACGAGAAGGGCATCGATTTCGAGCCGGTCATGGTGCCGTTCGAGATGAAGACGCTCTATCAGCCCAAGCATCCCGAGGTCGCACGCATCAATCCCAAGCGGCAGGTGCCGGTGCTGGTGGATGGCGATCTCGAGATTTTCGATTCGACGCAGATCTTCGAATATCTCGAGACGATCAAGCCGGCGCCCGCGCTGTGGCCTGCCGACGCGAAGGCCTGGGCCCGCGCACGCCTGCTCGAACATATTTCAGACGAGATCTACTTTCCGCCGATCGTGCGATTGATGGGTCTTGGACAGAAGCCGGACGACCCTGCCACCTTCGATGCGCGCCGGGCCGCGGGGGCCGTCTACGACGACATGGAACGCACGCTGGAGGGCAGGGACTGGCTCGCCGGTGATCTGTCCTATGCCGATATTGCCTTCTACATGGCACAGCTCTTCGGCGAGCGCTGGGGCGTGCCGATGACCGATTCCCATCGCAAACTGCAGGCGTGGCGCGATCGCATGAGTGCGCGGCCGGCCGTAGCCAAGGTAGCGGGCGCCATGGCACGCTATCTCGTCTCGCAAGGCCGTCCGTTGCCGCCATTCCTGCAAAAGGTGACCTGATGCACAAGTACGTCGTTCCCGATCATATCCGCGCCCGCGTCATGCGCCTGCAGGGCAAGCCCTTTGCACTGGAGAGTATCGACGCTGCGCGTACCGCGCTCGTCGTGGTCGACATGCAGAACTATTACGTGGCCGAAGGCTATCCCAGCCACTCGCCCGAGGCGCCGACGATCGCCCCCAACATCAACCGCATGGCAGCGGCGCTGCGGGCGGCGGGAGGACGGGTCGTGTGGATCCAGACCGATAGTGCCGAAGCGCTGTCGAAGTGGGGCAAGCATCACAAGTACAAGCTGACGCCGGAGAACGCCGCGCGCCGCCTGAAGCTCCTGTCGGAGGGCGACGAGGGCTTCAAGCTCTACAAGGAACTGGAGCCGAAGCCCCAGGATCTCTACGTCCGCAAGATCAAGTTCAGTGCGATGATCGGCGACTCCTCCAATCTCGACGCCGTCTTGCGCCATCACAAGCTCGACACGCTGCTCGTGGCCGGCACCAAGACCAATGTCTGCTGCGAGTCCACGGCGCGCGACGCTTCGATGATGGAGTATCGCGTGGCCCTGTTGTCGGATGCCTGCGCAACCTCGACCGACGAGGAGCATGCCGCCGCCCTGAACGGCTTTCAGGTGTCGTTCGGCGATGTGATGACGGTAGATGAAGCGATCGAGAAACTGAGGATTTCGTCTGCGATGGGCCCGGGGATTTCCTCCGCCGCATAGTGATCGGCGTTCGGCAATTCGACGAACCGCATATCCGGGCGCAGCGCCCTGGTGCGGGCCCAGACCTCGGATGAAATGAACTTCGACTCCTGGCCGCGGATGAGCAGGGTCGGCGCCTTGAGTGACTTGAAATCCGCTTCGAAACTCTCGCGCATGCCGTTTGCGGTCTCGACCATGGCGGCGGCGTCGGCCAGGGGCCGCCAGCCGCCTTCGACCTTGCGATAGCCGTAGGCGACGCGACGCTGGATCGCGTCCGGCGGGGTCATGGGATAGCGCTCGGACAAGGCCGCCGCGATGGCGTCGCGGTCGGCGAACAGGCGATTGCCGTGACCGATGCGCAGACCGAGCGCCACGAAGACCTGCTCGTCGATGAAAGGCGTGAAGTCGATGGCGACGATGCCGGAGACCAGCCCGTTGTCGCGCGCGCCCGCGACGAAGGCATCTCGGGCGCCGAGCGCATGGCCGATCAAGAGGGCGGGACCGCTGTCCAGTTGACGCACAAGCGCTTCGATATCGTCGGCATAGTCCTTGGCGGCATATCCTGTCGCGGGCTTGGAGCTGCGGCCATGGCCACGCATGTCGATGCTGACCAGGCGGAAGCGGTTGGCCAGCCGTTCCATCAGCGGCAGGAAGACATAGGCATTGGCGGTGATGCCGTGCAACAACACCGCCAGCGGTCCCTCGCCCATGGCGACGGCGTGCAACGTCACGCCGCCCAGGGGGCAATCGAAGGTCTCGACCTTCATCAACTACCGGGGACGATGCCGGGCTTCAGTCCGATGCAGTGATCGGCGATCGCGCCCGGCGTTGTCATCCAGACGCGGTCGAAGTGCCTGTGCGACGTGATCCGCCGGAACATGTCGCGCAGGACGGCGATACGATGCGGCTGGCCCATGATGAAGGTATGCAGCGAGATTGCCAGTACCAGCGGCTGTTTGGCGCTCTGCTCGAGCATCTCCTCGAATTGTCGCAGCACGATGTCGGCATAGACCGGCGCATCCTGGCGCAGGTGAATGACCGAGACGAAATCATTGGTCTCGACGGCATAGGGCACGTTGAGAAGAGGTCCGGCGCGCGTCTTCATCCAGTGAGGCTGGTCGTCGCACGGATAGCTCACGCAGTATTTGTAGCCCGCTTCCTTCAGGAGATCGGGGGTGAGTGCACTCTCGGCTTGCAGCGGGGTCATCCAGCCGGCTGGTGGCTTGCCTTCGTGCTTCCGGATGGCGTCGGTCGCCTCGGCGATCAGCGCGCGTTCCTCGGCCTCGGGACGCATGCCGGGCTTTTCGGAATTGGTGCGGCCGTGGCCCATGATCTCGTCGCGCGGACGCTTGCCGAGCGCGGCCATGATCTGCGGATGGGTCTCGTAGAGATACGAGTTGATCTGGTGCGCGAGCGGGATGTCGAACTGTTCGGCCAGCTCCAGCATGCGCCAGATGCCGACCCGGTTGCCGTATTCGCGCCACGACCAGTTGCGCTGGTCGGGCATCGGCAGCGGATTGCCGAGCGTCGGGCCCTCCAGCCCGTAGCCGAAGGTCTCGATGTTGGTCGTGATCCAGAGCGCCAGGCGCTTGCCGCCCGGCCAGGAGTAGTCCGGCCGCTCGCTGATCGGGCTGTAGTCGAAGCGGCCGTGCGTCGGAAGAGTGTGACCGCTCACGGCTTGACCTTTCGGCGCAGCATTGTCTCGTAGACGCGCATGATCGAGGAGCTGTCGTCGGGCCCCCAGCCCATGCCCTTGGCAAGGCGTTGCAGGTTGTGCGTCGAGGCACCCTGCTGCAGCGGCACACCCAGCTCGTCGCCGAGCTCCAGCGCCAGGTGCAGGTCCTTGTACGCAAGATCGAGCGCGAAGGAGGGCGGCGAATACTGGCCCGGCAGCACACGCGCCGCAAAGGCCTTTACCGCGTTCGAATTGCCGCTCGAATTGGCGATCACGTTCAGGAGCTTCTCGGGATCGAGTCCGTATGTCGTGCCCAGCATCATGCCTTCACTCAGCGCCGCCAGGTTGCAGAACGACAACATGTTGTTCACCAGCTTGGCCACGGTGCCCGAGCCCAGCGGCCCCATGTGGAGCACGTTGGCGCTGAAGGACTGCAGTACGGGCAAAGCGTCGTCGAACACTTTCTTGTCGCCGCCCACGATGACGGCGATGGTCCCGGCTTCCGCGCCGGTCGTGCCGCCGCTCACCGGCGCGTCGAGCATGGCAATGCCCTTGGCGGCCATCGCGGCACCGATCTTCTTCACCATCGAGGGCGCGTTGGTAGAGAGGTCGATGTAGGTCTTGCCCTTGGTGATATTGGCCAGGATGCCATTGTCGCCGAGGGTCACAGCCTCCACATCCTTGGGCATGGGAAGCGAGGTCATGACGATGTCGGCATCCTTCGTCACATCGGCAATGGACTTGCCGGCCGTGGCGCCGAGATCGGTGCAGGTCTTCACCGCGGCCGCATTCAGGTCGAATACCGAGACCGAATGGTTGCTCTTCTTGATGAGATTGCGGCACATGGGTCCGCCCATGTTGCCCACGCCGATAAATCCGACCTTCATTGTCGATAACTCCATGCAATACCGGATGCCCCGGCACGGGGCTGAGTTTGGCGTATTCGCCGCTTTGTGTCAGGCCCGCGGCTCGAACTCCTCGTGTTCGACCCACCGCCATGACGCTCCGGATCCGAGGAGTCCGTGCGGTTTTCAGGCAGATTTTCCGCGTATCGAGCTGTCCGATTCCATCCACCCTCGTCCTTATCGCCGTCAGCAGAACGATCTTTCGTAACGGGCGGGCCGTCTATGCGATCGTCATCCAGGACGGGACGAACGGCGTAAGCGTGGCGTCGCCGCAGCTCAGCGGCACAGCGAGGGAGTCCAGGCGGATCGTCGCCAAGCCGTCTCCGTCGCGGGAGGACCGCATGATCCCCACTTCCGTGCCGTCCTTCAGAATGGGCGTGCCGGGCGCCGGCGACGGACCGTCGATCGCGACCGGCACCAATCGCCGCTTGATCAGGGCACGGTACTTGGTACGGGCGGTCAACTCCTGGCCCATGTAGCAACCTTTGGACCAGGACACGCCGTGCAGTTCGTCGAACCCGGCCTCCAACAGGATGGATTTCTCGGTTTCCATGTCCCGCGATCCGCCGGGCAACCCCAGGCGCAACCGATGCGCGTCGTAGTCAGCGGCGGTGGCGTTGGTCTCGATCGGTTCCTTGGACAGTATGCGCCACCCGGCCTCGGGCAATCGCGGGTCGGGCGCGGCGGCGGGGGGACGGGCCGTGCCCCAGGCGGCATAGACCGCATAGTCGCTGGCGTGGCTAATCGCGACCTTGGCGCGCAGCCGATAGCGAGCGAGGCGGGGTATCAGCATGTCGGTCTGAGCGCGCTCGACATCCAGCAACAGGTGTTCGGCATCGGCCTGAATGAAAAAATCAGCCAGCCACTTGCCCTGCGGTGTCAGGAACGCGGCCCACACCGCCCGTCCCGGCTCGGCCTCGGCCACATCGTTGGACACGAGGCCTTGGAGGAAGGACACGCGGTCCTCGCCGGCGATTTCGATCACGGCTCGTTCGGATAGGTGGGCGACGTGGGTCATGCGGGAAACGTAGGCGTTTGGACGATGGGTGCAAGGTGGGGGCTGCCGATCCGGTACGCCGGCGCATCACCGCATCGGCGGCGGCGCCATC
>CAIMEE010000102.1 GCA_903839865.1 Enhydrobacter aerosaccus
GCTCTGCGACTCAATCAACGACCGAGAAAGACCTTGGGCTTCGAAACCCCGGCCGATAAACTTCGAGCGGTGTTGCACTGACCGGTTGAACTCACACTCCGTAAGCAGACGTCCTTCGCGCAAATGCACTGTCCGCTAAGGGCCAGGAGCGGAACAATGCTGCTCGGGCTCGCGAGTGCGTGCCGCGTTGGCGCCACTGCTCGAAAGAACTTTGCCACTCCTTCCTCGATCACCTGGAACCCCTGTCGCGGGAGCAGAAAACCTGCGCACCCAGCGTGCGTTGTCTCAATATGGTGCAGTAAAATTAGGGGATTTGCGCAATGAAAAGACGTGATTTTGTCGTCGGCGGTGTGGGTGCCTCGCTCGCGCTCCCAGCATTCGGTCAGGGCCAGCGCGAATGGCAGAACGACTTCATCGACAAGTGGGTGACGGGCTCATGGCAAATCACCTTCGTCGATTGGAAACTGAAGGACGTGCTGATGGAGTTCTACTCCTACAGTGCGTCGACCGAGGAGCGCGGCGCCTTCCGCCTGCGCGGCGGTATGACCTGGATGACAGCACGACCCAGCGCGATGAAGAACGCGGTGGCCAAACCCGGTGGTTCGGGCGCCAAGCTTGTCGGCGTAAGCGATGACGGCAAGGGGCGCTACGAGTTCGACTGGCGCGCTGCCGACACCCAGGAAGGCACCTGCACCTCGATCGCCAGCGGCGAGGTCTCGAAGGTCCGTGTGCGCCGATTGTCGACGGCCGAGATCGACGAGCAGCGCCGCAGGGTCCTGGGCGAGAAGCCGACCCTGATTAATACCAGTTACTTCGGTTGAGGACCCTGCGGGCGCTGGCGTAGCCAGGCACATCCGGAGTGGCAGAAGACCGAGCAGTACAAGCGCCTGAACATTCGCCTGGTTGAGGCGTCGAGCTGGAAGCAGATCAACAATCCCGAGCAGTGGCCGGAGGATCTGCGCTGGGCGCTTGCCGAGTTCCGCAAGCAATCCGACGGCCACAAGGATGCAGGGGTGTTCAACGCTGCCTCGCCGCGCTTCATGGTGACCCACAAAGAAAAGGTCATTTACTGGTCGTGGGGCTATCCCGTCGGTTGGGATGCCTACGTAAAGCCGTTCCTTGATCTGCTGGCCGGGCCCGACTTCGCGCGCGGCTAGCGCAGGCGATCGAGGCCAATAATGGCCTGTGATCGGAGCTAACGGCTTTCCTCTTGATGGCTCGCAAGGAGCACGCATCGCAAGTCCGCCAAGGGACGCAAGGTAGTATACTACCCGAAAATAGTTACACAGGCCTTGAGTCGCATGCCGTTCAGGGTGATAGCGCGGCGGCGTCGGACGTAACAGATGTCTGAGGAGATACCGGCACGTCCCCGCCCTTGCCGCGAAAGGCGTTCTTGTCGCTGATCTTGTAGGAGCCCGTCGTATTGTCCCATGCATGGGTGGCTCCAGGATACATGTGTAGGCTGGCCGATCCGGGCTTCTTCCGGTTCACGCGGTCAACCACCTTCTGGCAATCGTCCGAGGCATCATACTTGTCTTCTGTCCCCCCAAGAATGAGTAAGGGGTTCCCAGTCGTAGATCCGAGCGCAATAGAGGTCCTGTTCGGTGCTTCGCCAACAAATGGCCAGCACACGGGATAGATCCCTAGATAGGCGGCGTAGCGCTGGCGGGGGTCGAAGGGACTGACCAGTTCGCTTGCCATCAGGATGGCGAGGCCTCCTCCCCACGACATACCCATGATACCGATCTTCAAGGGGTTGATGGCGGCGTTGGCCGCCAGAAACTGCTGGGCAGCGAGAGCATGGGGCACTGTGTCGTCAAGAGTCGCGGGGCGCCGCCCATTCTTGAACATCTCGATTTCGAGCACCGCGAAGCCTGCCGCTACAAGAGCGTTGCGATAGGGCGCTGTCCGGCCATCGACGCCAGCGGATGTATGACCGATGACGACGGCCGGCACGGGACGACTGGCATTCGGCAACGAAAGCCAGGCGGCAAAAGGCGGGCGATTGAGTTCGCGTGCGAATGGCACGTCGACCCTCTGGCCGGACTGCGCCATGGCTGCAACCGAGAGGCAGAGCAAGAGCGCAACCACTCCAAGGCCTCGCGCCATGCGCTTCATCGTACATCTGTCGATCACGATCCCTCCCGTATTGCAGTCGAATTGGATATCGTCTCATCGATGGCGGCAGCCTGTATTGAGCAGTTTGCAATGCCCGGAACAGAACAGCACCCCTGCGGCTCAGCGGTCAGCTACCGGCACGGCAGTAATTAATCAGGGCCGCCGGCACCAAAAGTGTGCGCTAGCGGCTGGCCGAAGAAAACTGGGATAACGCGTCACCAAGGCCAGCCCGCCGCCGCACAACGCGCGGTTGGTCGTCCTCTGCCAATGTCCGCTCAGGGTTAGAAGCCGACATCGCCGGCCGTTGGCATAATGTCCGCTCTGCCCCTAGGAGCAGACATCGAGGCGGCATTACCTGATGTCCGAAAAGGGCCAAAACCGGAATTGGCAATGCGTCCGCCGATCCATTGCATTCCCCGCTTGAGCCACTTTAGGATTGGGGACGGGGAGGGCAGCAATGCCGCAGAAAAGCATTGGAAGACGGGGCGTAATTGTCGGGGCAGTGGCCGGCGGCCTGATCGCAGGGCCTGCTATCGTCCGTGCACAGGGGCAAAACGGGGTCGCCCTCGTCATCGGCAACTCCAAGTACCAGTGGGAAGCACAGTTGCCGAACGTCCGGCGCGACGCGCCGGACATCGCCAGGAGCTTTCAGTCGCTCGGGCTGCGAACCGAACTCTTGCAGGACGTGGGCCTGGATGCGATGCGCCAGGCCATCGACCGGTTCAAGGCGGGGTCGCGCGGCGTGAATATCGCGGCATTCTACTTCGCCGGCCACGGCGCTTCCTGGGAGAGGGATACGTACGTGGTGCCGGTGGATGCGAACCTGGGCACGCCGAGCACCGTCAAGTCCCTGGTGTCGGTAGCGTCCATCAGCGACATGATGGGGGCCGCTGCGCATCGGCTCCTCGTGTTCGATAGCTGCCGGAACAATCCGGCCGACGGGTGGCGTCAAGTCGAGGCCACGCGTACGGGCGCAGGCGATAATGTAAGACTTGCTGCGACTGTCGCTCCAAATACGCTGGTGCTGTACTCGACCGCTCCCGGACGCGTCGCTCTCGATGGGCCGGCCGGTGACAACAGCCCCTTCGCGGCCGCGCTCCTGCGACAGTTGGGGAGTCCGTCGATCAATCTCCAGACCCTCCCGGGCAGCCTGCGGCGTTAATTGCTCATTGCCACCCAGGCCAGGCAGGTCCTGTGGGACCAGAATACCTATCAGCAAGCCTTCATGCTGCGGGGTGCAGGCGGTGGCACGGTGGGCGGCGGATCCGGCTGGAATCCCGACCCGTCGCGGATCGTCGAGCTGCCGAAAGCCTACGCCTTCGCGCAAGCCAACGGCCTCCTGCTGCCCCCGGGATTGATTGCGCATCGCCCGGCGGGCAATTCTCAGGATGGATCGAAGGTCGGGTCGTTCAAGTTCGAATTGTTGACTCCCAGAGACGAGAGGGTCCCGGCGGTCCTCGTGGTCATGTCGGTGGAGGAGCAACAAACCGCCGAGCTCATCTTGGCAGGCAAGAATGCGCTCGGGGTCGGGTGGTATTTCCGCACCGGTGCTCTTTCAGGAAACCGGATAGAGGTTCAAATCAACTACGGGGGGCCACGCACGATATTCGATTGGAAAAGCGCCAATGCCGGAAGCTTCTCCATTCTTGGGCGGAAGATTTTCACTTCTGACTTCACGCGGCTGGACGGCTGACGGCGATTGGCGGGGTGTGAAAACTTTCGCGACTTCCACTTTGGGTCAAAAGCCGACATGACGGCTTGCCCTTGTGATGTCGGCTCAA
>CAIMEE010000103.1 GCA_903839865.1 Enhydrobacter aerosaccus
CCCTGGCCATTGGCCTTGTCGTTCCTGAATTCACCGATGTAGACGTTGCCGTCGGCCCAGGTGAACTTGCCCCTGCCGCTCATGAGGCCGTCCTTCATCTGACCGACATAACGGTCGCCGTTGGCAAACTTGAAATCGCCGTCGCCGTTCTGCTTACCGTTGACCCATTCGCCGGTGTAGCGCTTCCCGTCGGCCCAGATGTACGTGCCGGTGCCGTTCGGATAACCCTCCTTCCACTGGCCTTCGTACTTGTTCTTGTTGAACCATGTGGCCTTGCCGGGGCCGTTCAGGCTGCCGTCCTTGAACGTGCCTTCCAGGCGGTCGCCATTGGACTGTATAAACACGCCCTGGCCGTTCATGAAGCCGCCGCTCATCTCGCCGTCGTACTTCTTCTGGGTGGCCTTCTTCGCCTTGAACCACTGCGCGACGCCTTTGCCCTCGGCATAGCCGTCCTTGCACGCACCGCTCCAGGTTATCGTTTCGGCCGCCGAGGGAGTGGCGTTGGCCACCTTGCACTTGGTGTTCGGGTCGACAATCCATTGGGTCGCCGGCCGGCTGGACTGCGCGAACGCCGACCCGGCCAGCAGGACCAGGAAAATCGAGAGTGAACGGATCATGACGGCAGTTTAGACCCCAATGGCGGCTATTTGAAGGGCTCCAGCCCTTTCCTTGACAGCCCGCCGCCCGCGCCTTTATTACCGCGCACCCATGGCTGGGTAGCTCAGCTGGTTAGAGCACGGCACTCATAATGCCGGGGTCGGCGGTTCAAGTCCGCCCCCAGCTACCAAATTCCGCCCCCGGTCCTTAACGGCCCGGGGGCTTTATTTTAAGGCCTCTCTTCGCCACCTTAAGACAATGTCCAACGGTCACACCCATCACCAGACCGACGTCGTGATCGTCGGCGCGGGGCCCGTCGGGCTATTCGCGGTCTTCGAATGCGGCATGGTGCGGCTCAACTGCCATGTCGTCGACGTGCTCGACGATGTCGGCGGCCAGTGCACCGCGCTCTATCCCGAAAAGCCGATCTACGACATTCCGGGGTTCCCCAGAGTGGCCGCGGCCGAGCTGATCGTGCGCCTGCGCGCGCAGGCGGCGCCCTTCAAGCCGGTCTATCACCTGGGGGAGCAGGTTCAGGCTCTTGAGCCGGAGACCGGTGGCTTCTGGCGGCTCACGACCTCGAAGGGCACGGTCATCCAGGCCAAGGCTGTGATCGTGGCCGCGGGCGTCGGCGCCTTCGGGCCCAACCGGCCGCCGATCGACGGCATCGAGGCCTATGAGGGCAAGAGCGTCTTCTACTACGTCACCCAACGCGAGAATTTCCGCGGCAAGCGCGTTGTGATCGCCGGTGGCGGTGACACCGCGGTCGACTGGGCGCAGTCGCTTAGTGAGATCGCGGCGCACGTCTCGGTGATCCACCGGCGTGACAAGTTCAGGGCAGCTCCCGAGAGCGAGGCCCGGCTGAAGGCCTTCGCCAAAGCAGGCAAGATCGACCTTGTCGTGCCGTATCAACTCCAGGGACTGGAAGGCGCCGGCGGCGAACTCACGTCGGTGATCGTATCGAGCCTCGACGGGGCGTCGAAGAAGATCGATGCCGACATGCTGCTGCCGTTCTTCGGCCTATCGATGTCGCTCGGACCGATCGCCGACTGGGGCCTGGCGCTCGAGCGCAATCAGGTTGCCGTCGACGCGGCGACCTTGGCAACCAGCAAGCCCGGCATCTTTGCGGTGGGCGACGTCGTCACCTATCCGGGCAAGCTGAAACTGATCCTGACCGGCTTCTCGGAGGCCGCCATCGCGGCGCGCTCGGCCTACGCGCTGATCCGTCCCGAGACGCCGCTGCACTTCGAATACTCAACGACGGCCGGCGTCCCGGACGCGTAGGACCGGACAGCCCGAGACAACGCCCGTTCAGAAGGCCATCCCTTTCCAACGCGGCCTCAATGTTGAGTTCCATTCGTAGAACTGGTAGCAGCGAAGTATCGACGGTTCTCCTCAACGGGAGATGAAAAAGGGAATGCCGTGATGACCGAAAGGTCCAAGCGGCAACTGTACCCGCAGCTGTGAGCGGCGAGCGAATGCCTAGAC
Organism: Enhydrobacter aerosaccus; assembly: GCA_903839865.1. GTDB lineage: Bacteria > Pseudomonadota > Alphaproteobacteria > Reyranellales > Reyranellaceae > Reyranella > Reyranella aerosaccus_A. The sequence continues at coordinate 2,086 of CAIMEE010000103.1, forward strand.
GTCACTGGACTTCGGTCTGGGAAGACAGGCGCGAGCGGCGACCCGCAAGTCAGAAGACCTGCCGGCGATAGCGTCGCTCTTTCGATGGACGGGAGGATCCAACGGGACGGTCAACCGAGCGGTGACGCGCTATGGGCGTGTCTTGCTTGGGAGGTCGTCGATGATGTTCCGTGAACTGCTCATGCCGAACCTTATCTCGAAGACGTTTGGCGCGAGCGCTGGAAGCCTGCGCTTGCCGCTGATCGGCCTCTACGGTTTTTTGATCCTCGCCAATCTGGCGGCATGGGCCTGGGCCGTGATCCTTTTCGAGCATCAGCCGATCATCCTCGGTACGGCCCTGATCGCCTACACCCTCGGCTTGCGCCATGCCGTCGATGCCGATCACATTGCGGCGATCGACAATGTAACGCGCAAGCTGATGCAGGAGGGCAAGCGGCCGGTCAGCATCGGGTTCTTTTTTGCGCTCGGCCATTCCACTGTGGTGGCTATCGCCGCGGCCGTGATCGCGGTGGCGACGACCGCGTTAACCGGCCGATTTGAGCAATTGAAGAGCGTCGGCGAAGTCACGAGTACGCTGATATCGGCGTCGTTTCTATTCGTAATTGCGTTTGCGAACCTCGGCATCCTGCGTTCGATCTGGAAGACGTTCCATCACGTCCGTGCCGGCGGCCAGTTCATCGACGACGACTTCAACCTCCTGCTGAACGGCCGGGGCGTCATGGCCCGCATATTCCGACCGATGTTCAAGGTGGTCTCCCGAAGCTGGCACATGTTCCCTCTCGGCTTCCTTTTCGGGCTGGGCTTCGGCACGGCGACCGAGGTGACCCTGCTCGGCTTATCGGCGGCGCAGGTCTCCAACGGGGTGTCGATCTGGTCGATCATGGTGTTTCCCGCGTTGTTCGCAGCGGGCATGTCGCTGATCGATACGACGGACGGCGTCTTGATGCTGGGCGCCTATAATTGGGCGTTCATCAAGCCCATGCGAAAGCTCTACTACAATCTCACGATCACCTTCGTGTCCGTCGTCGTCGCCTTTCTCATTGGTGGAATCGAGACATTGGGACTGATCGGGGGACAGTTCGCACTGTCGGGGTGGTTCTGGGAAGGAATCGCCGCGCTCAACGAAAATTTCAACAGCCTCGGATTTGTGATCATTGGCGTATTCATCTGCGCCTGGGTGGCGTCGATCGTCATCTATCGCTATCACGGCCTTGATGAAATCGACGCCAGGCCAGGACGCTGACTTAGTCCACTGGCCGGCTCTGCGGCAGGCGGTCCTTCTTGGCGTAGACCGGCGGCGAGAGAGCATCGGCGTCGCGGCCGGCCCAGTCGCGCTGGCTGACGGTCTCGAGGCGCTTGCGCTGGCCCTCGATCAGGCCGGCGGTTGCGGCCTCGACGTCGACCGTCAGTACCTTGCCGTCCTTCACCACCTGCTTGCCGTCGACATAGACGTGCCGGATGGCGCGGTCTCCCGCCGAGTAGATCAGGCTGCGCACCGGCTCATGGCTCGGCTGCATGTAAGGATGGCTCATGTCGACCAGCGAGAAGTCGGCCTTCGAGCCCGGTGACAGCCGGCCGAGGTCGGGCCGGCGCAGCATCTTGGCGCCGCCGACGGTTGCCGCTTCGAAGGCATGCTTCGTCGTGCCCATCTTGTAGTTCATGGTGAAGACGCGGGCGAGGTAGCAGACCAGCCGGATCTCATCGAGCATGTTGTGAGGGAAGGTGTCGGTGCCGATGCCGACAGTGATGCCTGCGTTCATGTAGCGGCCGATCGAGTTCATCACCATGCCGCGGCGCGCAAAGACGGTCGGGCAATGCGCCACCGACGCGCCCGAGTCGCGCAACATCTCGAAGTCGTTGGCGTGCGGGTAGTGAATCTGCGGATGGTCGTTCAGGAAGATACCGTGGCCGATGATCAGGTCGGGCCCCAGCACGCCGATCGAGTCGAGCCATTCGATCGGCGTCTTGCCGTGGCGGTGGACCATTTCGTGGAACTCCACGACGGCCTGGCACGCGTGTGTCTGCATCGGCAGACCACGCCTCTTCGCTTCCTGCAGGGCTTCCTTGAAGAAGCCTTCGCCACAGGTGTCGATCTGCGCCGGCCCGACCATGCCGGAGATGCGGCCGCTCGGGTGCTTGGCCGCCTCGTCGAGCGACTTCATCGATGCCTCGAAAGCCTTCGCGCCGGCTTTCTCGTCCCAGGCATATTCGACCGTGTGGCCGTTTTTCGTGTACCAGACGGCCTGCCGCATCATCGGGCAGACGACGGCGCGGATGCCGGTCGCGGCGAGCTGGTCGGCCCAACCGGGCCGCGCCATCGACAGGTCGGTGATCGTGGTGACGCCGCTCTTCAACAGCTCTGACACCGCGACAAGGGAGGAGGGGCCGGCGTCTTCGGGGGCGAGACCGTAGACGGTTAGGTATTCATAGAGCGAGCTTTGACCCAGCTTGTCCGAGCCGTATTCTTCCGTGAGCCCCTTGTTGGCGGGCTCGGAGAACGGATGCGAGTGAACGTTCACGAGCCCCGGGATCGCCATGTATCCCTTGCCCGAGATCGTGGTGTCGACCGGGCCGGCATAACCCGGCCCGACGTGCACCACCTCGTTGTCCCTGAACACGAGATCGGCGGCATCGAGGTAGACATGCCGCTGCTCGCTGTCGTCCCAGGCCACGACGTGGTCGAGGCCGGCGATCTTGGTCGTCGTCATGGACGTTCTTCCCTTCGTCTTACTTGAACGCGATGCCGAGGCCCTTGTAGAGCCCGCAGCCGTAATTTCCATGGGCCTTGATAGGCTTCAGCTTGGCGCCGGTCACCACGAACAGCGGCTCGTGGAACAGCGGGATCCAGACGAAGTTGTCGTGGACCTTTTCCTGCACGGCCTGGTAGGCCGCCGCGCGGACCTTGTCGTCGGTTGCCGTCATGCCCTTGTCGAGCAGTTCGTCGGTTTCCTTGTCCTTCCAGTTCATGCGGTTCGGAGTCGGCGCATTGGTCGAGCGGAAGTAGAGGTTGAGCGCATCGCCGGCGGAGACGTACGGGAAGCTCATGCCGAAGGCGTCGAACTCCTGCGTCGCAAGCTTGCCCCAGCCGACGGTAGCATCGAACAGCTGGATCTTGAGGTCGATGCCGACCTTCCGCAGGTCACCTTGCACCGCTTCAGCCAGCTCTTTCCAGAAGCCCGAGAGGCCGTAGAGGATCGGTGCGAGCTTCTTGCCGTCCTTGGTGCGGATGCCGTCGGGGCCCTTCTTCCAGCCGGCCTCGTCGAGCAGCGCTTCGGCCTTCTTCACGTTCTCGCCGTACAGCGCCTTGTCGAGCTTCGGGTTGAAGTCGAGCACGGCCGACTGGAGATAGGTGTCGGCGGGCTCGGCGAAGCCGAAGGTGATGGCATCGGTGAGCGCCTTCTGGTCGACGGCGAGGTTCATCGCCTCGCGCACGCGGACGTCGTTTACCATCTCATGGTCGACCTTGAAGCCGATGAAGTAGGTCCAGAAATAGTTCTCGGCCTTGGTGACCGAGAGCTTCTTGTCGGCCTGCAGGTCCTTCAGCGACCAGTAGGGCACGTACTGCGTGGCGTCGGCCTGGCCTGCCTGCATGGCGGTCACGCGGGTGTTCTCTTCCGGCACGACCTTCCAGATCACCTTGTCGACCTGGGCTTCCTTGGCGTCATAGAACGACGGCCCCCACTTGTAGCCGGCATGCTTGGTGAGCACGGTCGAGTCCCGCGGCGTCCAGCTTTCCATACAGAAGGGGCCGGTGCCGTCGAACGCCTTGACGCCGAAATCGGCGCCGAGCTGCTTGGCCTGCTCGACGTTCAGCACGGTGTGGAAGTACTGCGTCATCTGGTAGAGCAGCTCGGAGAACGGCTTCTTGAGCTTGTACTCTACGGTGGTGTCGTCGGGCGCCGTGACCTTGTCGACGTCGCCCATGCGCCACTTCACCAGGCCCTTGGTCTCGGGGTCGAGCCAGCGTTCGTAGGTGGCGACCACGTCCTTGGCCGTCATCTTCTTGCCGGAGCAAAAAGTGACGTCGTCGCGGATCTTGAACGTGTAGGTGAGTCCGTCGGGCGAGCTCGTCCAGCTGGTGGCGAGGCCGGGCTTCAGCGTCTTCATGTCGTAGTCGAGGTTCAGCAGCGTATCGCCGATCATGTACATGACCTCGGCGCCGGAGCGGGACGTCGACTTCTGAGGATCGTACCGGTCGGTGTCGATCTCACGCACGATCGTGACGGTCTTCTGTGCTAGCGCTGGGCCTGCCATCGCCAACGCCGCTGTCGCAGTCAACGCCGCCGTCGCTACAAAACGTTTCACCATACGCGCCTCCTATTGCCTCAGTTGCGGGTCGAACGCGTCGCGCAACGCGTCGCCCAGGACG
>CAIMEE010000104.1 GCA_903839865.1 Enhydrobacter aerosaccus
ACTGTCGGCTACGCCCGCACGCCAACGCAGCAGGGCATCGCGCTTGCCGGCACCGCCGACGAGGAACAGCACTTGGCGCGCGCGGGACAGGCGCCGGGCGGAGAGGCTGACGCGCTCGGGTGGCGGTTTGGGTGCATCGAATACAGCCACGACGTCGGCGCTCTCCTCGTGGTTGCAGCCAGGAAACAAGCTGGCGGTATGGCCATCTTCGCCCAGGCCGAGGAGCACGAGATCGAAGGTCGGCGCATTGGCCAATGCCCGCGCATAGGCGGTCGCCGCGGCGCATGCGCCCAGTTCTCCCGGGATGACATGGAGCGCGGCGAATTGTCCGGGCAAGGCCGCGCGCGCCATCACGCTGTTGCGCTGTGCATGCCCAGCCGGCAGGCAGCGTTCGTCGCCGAACCACGCTTGCCAGCGTGCCCAGTCATGCTCTTCCCGCGACAGGGCTTCGTAGAGGGCTTTCGGCGTGTCGCCGCCGGCCAGGACGATGTGGAACTCGCCGCGGGTGCGGAGCGCTTCTCGCTCGGCTAGAGCGACGAAGGCCAGCGCCGCGGCCAGCCAAGCTTGATCGGAGTCGCAAGAATGCCAGCGGGTTTGCATGGGGCCACGGGGGAGGGGTGGAAAGCGGATAAAATCGATCGAATTTTACGCCTCACACGCCATGATCCCCGTCCTCGTCTTCGACATCGAAACCATTCCCGACATCCACGGGTTGCGTCGCCTCCACAATGTCGGCGCGGAGGCCTGCGACCATGAGGTTGGCGAAATGGCCTTCCTGATGCGCCGCCAGCAGACTGGCGGCTCCGACTTCCTGCCGCACTATCTACAGCGCGTAGTCACCATTTCCTGCACCTTGCGCGAGGGCGACCGTTTTCGCGTGTTTTCGCTCTCGGAGCCGGATGCCGACGAGGGTCAGATCATTCAGCGCTTCTTCGATGGCATCGAAAAGTACACTCCGCAGCTGGTGAGCTGGAACGGCGGCGGCTTCGATCTGCCGGTGTTGCACTATCGCGCCATGCTGCATGGCGTGACCGCGGCGAAGTACTGGGATTGGGGCGACGACGAACGCGAGTTCAAATACAACAATTACCTCAACCGCTACCACACCCGCCATCTCGACCTGATGGACGTGGTTGCCATGTTCACCGGCCGCGCCAACGCCCCGCTGGACGAACTCGCCAAGCTCTACGGCTTTCCCGGCAAGCTCGGCATGGACGGCAGCCAGGTCTGGCCGGCCTACGAGCGTGGCGAGATCGCTCAGATCCGCGACTATTGCGAAACCGATGTGGTCAACACCTACCTGGTGTACCTGCGTTTTCAAAAAATGCGCGGCGTCCTCAGCGCGGCCCAGTACGAACAGGAAATCGCCCTGGTGCGAAGCAGCCTGGAGGAGATCGGTGCAGCCCACTGGGTCGAGTTTCTGGGCGCGTGGGCGTCGTAGTCGACACGCCTCATTAGTCCTGTTTTCGCAAGATATAGATCGAAAAACAAAAGCCATGAATGTTTTAGATGGCTGTAAAGTATTGTCGCTTAGGGCCGATACCCCGAGACATGTGAAGAAGTAAATCATCCTTGTCCGGAACAATGACGTTTGCGGACGGGGGATCTGGGCTCAAGAAAGAGCCGCTTGAGGAGAAGAGAAATGCCTTCATTTGTTCTGGGTCTGACGACCGCGCAGGTCTCCGTGTTGACCACTGAGCAACTCACGGCGTTTACGACGGCGGATATGGTGGCTTTCTCCACCAGCCAGATTGCAGCCCTCAACACCACGGGCCTGGCTTCCCTGAACTCCTCTCAAGTGGCGGCCTTGGAGACGCAGGATGTCGCCGCGCTCAAGACCAGCCAGATCATCGCGCTGACCACGAGCCAGGTGGCCAATGGTCTGACGACTGACCAGGTGCAGGCCCTCGGAACGGCCCAGGTTGCGGCCCTGACTACCAACCAGATCGCCAATGGCCTGACCACCGACCAGATCGTGGCACTCGGCAGCGCGCAACTGACCGCACTCACGACCGCCCAGGTCGCGTCTCTCGGCACG
>CAIMEE010000105.1 GCA_903839865.1 Enhydrobacter aerosaccus
CTCGTGTTCAGCGCGCAAGCGCATCGCCGACGGCAATCACTCCGCAGGCGACGAGGAACTATTTCACGAAATCGACAGAAGGGGAACGCCGCAGGTAGTGGGCCAGATTGAGGGTCAGCAGTCTTGACTACCGCTTTCCAGGCTCGCACGAGCGTGGAACACTGGGGGCATGCTCATGACTGCCTAGCGGCGTGGGAATGGCGGGTGCGGGCTCGGCGCGACCGCTGATTGATTACCGGCCCGCGATTATTTTCCCGCCCGACTCCATGACGCTCGGCACGGCGTTCCCAGTTGATGCTCAGAGGGCTCGGCCATGACCTGCATTAAAGAACTGCAAGCACGGGTCGCGCAGGCGAACGAACTGCTGAAGAAGGACCTGCCACCGCGCGTTCGCCTGAGGGTGGCAGGGCTGAAGCTACTCGACCAGAAGGCGATCGCGCTGCGGGAGAAGTTCCCAGAACTGGATCAGCCAAAGGTGACGGAGCACTAGGGCACTTGGGGTGCCGGCTCGCTAGCCCAACCAGCCCGCTCCCCGCACGCTGCCCCTGAAGCGCGGGAGGACGGGCGCCGTTCTCATTTTCTTGATCGCCGGATAGGCGAAGGTGAGTGCCAGCGCATCCCCGTTGTCCGGACTGGCCAGCCCGCGTTTGCGCATATGCTCTTTCTTTTCCAACTGAATCGCGTCGTTTGCATCATAGCCATACTCGACGTTGCCCAGATCGGCAGTCAATTCGGGGTCGTCCCGCGTGCAGCCGGCGCGCAGCCAGTCCTTCATAAATCCCCACATCTCAGCGCGCTTGTTGGCATACTTGGCGTCGCTATCATGCGCCGAGCGATCGGGTCCTGCTGAAAAGTCCACCGCCACAAGACCAGGGCAGCCGAGTTGCTTCAGACGATCGAAGACGCCCCATCCCATGCCGGTCGCATCGACAAAGACCGCCTGGGGGCGGCGCGCGATGACCTCGTCCATGATCCGGCCGGCGAGCATCATCAGATCCGCGATGCGAAGCTTGACGGGCGGGATCGAGCGCGCATCAGCACCGCGCCGGAAATAGATCACGCTCTGGTCGGCGCCGTGGCGCGCAATATCCACCCCCATCACGAGAGGCGAGACCATGTCTGGAATAAGCTGCCGGTGGCGGGCGCCGTCGACGCGCTCCGAGTCGATAAACTGCATGGACCCGGCTCGAGGGAAAACGCCACGGACACGGATACGGACGAAGTCGCTGTCCTCGCCGTAGTCCTTGACCCACTCCTCGATCAGCGCTTTGTTCGTCATCGTGACAGAGCGGCTGTCGATCTGCTTGTTGTTCCAACGATGCGCAAACCGGCCACCGGCAAAGCACTCGCGGAAGCGGCCCACGTTCTTGGTCGGATTGCCGAAAACGGCCCAGAACAGTTCCGTGTGGGAGTCGGTCAGCGCGCCTTCGATCGTTTCCCAGACCCCATCCGGGATGGCCGACGCCTCATCGAATAGCACGAAGGCCCGTTTGCCCTTGTTGTGCAGACCGGCAATCGCTTCCGTGTTGTTCTCGCTCCAACTGATCGCATCCACCCGCCACGTCTTCTCGTGACCGGGCGCTGCCGAGTAAAACGCCGTTGCCGTCAGCGTGAACCAGGCGCGGTTGATCGCCATGGCGTGCCACTTCGCGAGCTCGGGCCAGGTCTTCGTGCGAAGCTGCCCCTCGGTGTTGGCTGTAACGACGCCGCGGGTATCCACCACCGTGGACAGCGCCCAATGGACGATCCACGCAACCAGCGCCGACTTCCCGATGCCGTGGCCCGATGCGATCGCCTCTCGCAGCGCGTCGTCCGTGGTCAGAAGCCCTTTGCCCAAGCGCCGCAGAAC
>CAIMEE010000106.1 GCA_903839865.1 Enhydrobacter aerosaccus
AGCTTCGCCCAGCGAGACAGTCACAGGCATCGGGCTTGCCTGCGGCTTCATGAACCTGGGGCACTTCGCCAAAGCCTATCAATTCCAGTTTGGCGAGCTTCCATCCGATACGCTGGCCCGCAGCCGCGCGAAACAATCGTAACATCAGCGTTCGGCTAGCCGCAGCAAGAGCCTCAATGACCGCATTGGGTCCAGGCTGTGTAAAAACGCGAGTTTTTAGTCGGGCAAGCCCGACCAGGTGACGCGAGACCTGTGTTAGGAGCGGATCGCTTCCATCAATCCGCCAACACCCAGAATGCGCATTACCCGTTTCATGTTGTAGGCCAGGACGTGCAGCGCCATTTCGGTGCCGACGTTCTTGAGTGTTTTCATCTGGAAGTGCGTGGCCCCCATCCAGGACTTTATCGTACCGAAGGGATGCTCCACAGTCTGGCGGCGGAGGCGCATTTTCGCCGGGTCTCGATCGAGCCGTGCTTGCACGGCCTCAAGGACGGCTTCGTGCTCCCATCGTGAGATCCGCCGCCCTTTGCCAGTTGTGCACTTGCTTTTCAGTTCGCAGGCCTGACAGGCAGTGGTCCAATAGCGACGCAGTGTCTTGCCGTCCTCTTCGTTGGTGTAGTGGTAGGTTAGCTGCTCGCCCGCTGGGCAACGGTAGATGTCGTCCGCGGTGACATAGACGAAGTCCTGCTTGCCGAAGCGCCCTTTGACGTAGAGGCCCGACGTCACCGGCTTCGGCAGATAGACCGTGTTGCCGGCTTGCTCGCAGGCCACAATTTCCTCGCCGCTATAGTACCCGCGATCGGCAACAGCCTCGATGGCCTCAGAACCAATCGCTGCGCGCGCCCGCTCGGTCATATGAGATAGCTGGCTCCGGTCAGAGCCAACATTGGTCACCTCATGGGCGACAATGAGATGATGCTTCGTATCGACGGCACTTTGCACATTGTAGCCGACCATTCCGCTGCCCCGGCCACTTGTGGCCATCGAGCGTGCATCGGGATCGGTCAGCGATATCTGTTTGTCTTCGGTCTGCATCATCTGGACGTTCAATACGTTCAAGCGTTGAACCTCCTGAAGCAGCGTCGCAATCTTCTCGTTGAGCCGGGTGATCTTGGCTTCCGGTACCGCTTCCCCCTGGCGATCGGCGCTGTCGAGCTGCGAGAGATAGCGGGCTATGCTCTCGTCAATTTGCGCCAGCCGCCGCTGCATCTTGGCTTGGGTGAAGTTCCGGTCCCGCGTGTTGACGGCCTTGAACTTGCTACCGTCGATCGCAACGCTCGCCTCGCTGAACAGCTCAAGGCGCCGGCACAGCACCACGAACTCGCGGCAGACCTTGCGAATGGCCTCGCCGTTGTCCTTGCGGAAATCGGCTATCGTCTTGAAGTCCGGCATCAGACGCCCGGTCAGCCACACCAACTCGATGTTGCGCTGGCACTCCCGCTCCAGGCGCCGGCTCGATTGCACCCGATTGAGGTATCCGTAGACGTAAATCTTCAACAGCGTCGCCGGATGGTAGGCCGGCCTTCCTGTCGCCTCTGGCTCGACGCCGCCAAAGCCGAGCCCCGCCAGATCGAGCTCATCGACAAAGACATCGACCGCCCGGACCGGATTGTCCTCGCCCAAATAGTCATCTAACCGCTCGGGAAACAACGTGCTCTGGCTACGGTCATCGCCAACGACAAAGCGCGTCATCGAATCCTCCCGCCAAATCACGGAAGAATCATATCATCGGGGGGTGTTTTCACACAGCCTGGGTCAG
>CAIMEE010000107.1 GCA_903839865.1 Enhydrobacter aerosaccus
CCACCGCCCATTGATTCATCGGACTTACGGAGATGCAGTTCGTATGCATATTGGCGAACGCTCAGCATTCTCGCTTACCCGGTTCGGCAACTGGCCGGTTGTGATCCCTGTATTCGACGGCCATTATAAGGAGAACGGGTTCTTTCAAGTGATGAGCCTGTTCGGCCTGATAGTGGTCGTGTGCACGATCGAGTGCAACGAAGCGGCCGGCAGTACTCAAATGGAGATCGATTGGGCGATTGCGTCGCATCGGCTGCTGCGCTTCCTTCATCCGCTTCTCAATCGCCGTCTTCAGCGTCTCAACGACGTGCAGAATCGCGAGGACGATCAGATGCGCGACCGGCGCATCGAGTTGCGTGAGGCGGGCTACCGCTTCGAGACCGATAGGCCGGATTTCATCAATTCGAACGTCGTCGCAAACAATGTCGTATTTCCGCCGGTCGACGGTATTCATTCTGTTTCGGTGGCGGATCTCGCCGAAGGCGAAGCTCGCTCGGTGAAGCTGGGTGACCGAGCTTATGTCGTACGCCGGAAAAGCGACGCGCTGGAGCTGTGGCCTGGCGTATGCCCGCACGAAGGTGCTGCAATTAAGGAAGGCGACTTGCGGGGCTCGACCATCAAGTGTCCCTGGCACGGGCTCGAATTTGGCCCGAGGCGGCTCGTCGCCGGGGGCTCGTCGGTCACCGTTTGCGGTGCCCGGGTCCAGATTGTCGACGGGCTGTTGACGATGCAGTCGGCGCAAGCTGCCGGCAGCCAACCTTAGCGGCGGAGACGGCAAGGTGCGTGCGAGGTGGCGACTCCGGATTGCCTTCGTGGTCCTGTTCGTGGCGGGGATCGCCTGGGCCGCGTCCAAGGTCGACTGGATGCAAGTTGGCCGCCAGTTGACCGCCGCGTCTCTGCCGATGCAGGCCATAATGGCGTTGATCTGGCTGGTCGTGCTATTTATCCGGCCATTCCGGCTTCTGTCGTTGATGCGCACGATGGCGCCCAGCGCGGAGCGCCGCTATTGGCCTTTGTGGTCGGCCAACATGATCGCGATGGCCACGAACACCGTCCTGCCCATGCGCGCGGGCGACTTCATGATGGCCTTTGTCATGCGACAATCCATGGGCATCACGACGGCACGGGGCTACTCAATCGTTCTCGTCGATAGGTTCGTCGACTTCGCCACGGTCGCCGTCGTGCTCGTCTCGATGCTCTCTCTGGTACCAGCGGTCGTTCCCTGGGCGCAGGACCTCCGGGTGGCGGTGCTGGTCGGCCTTGTCGTGTTTGTGGCCGGGTTCTGGGCCGGCATTCGCCTGCGCGGCGTCTGGCTTTCCTTGCTCGATCGGCTGCTTGCCAAGGTGGCGCCACATCGGGGAGGACCGTGGCGGGAGAAGGCTCATGACCTCTTTGCAGGCCTGGCCCAGATCGGCAGCGTGAGGGCCCTGGCGCCGGTGCTGCTCCTGTCGGCCGTTCTGTGGGCGGTGACGGTCGCGTCCTACTGGTTCGGAGTGAATGCTTTCTGGCCGAATACCTCGATCGCCGCCGCGGCTTTC
>CAIMEE010000108.1 GCA_903839865.1 Enhydrobacter aerosaccus
CAGCCCATGGCGATCGAGTCGCCGGAGAAGGCGATACGCGCGACACCCGGCGGGGCCGTCGCGGGGATCTCGGGACTGCGGAAGCCGTGACTGTCCGTTCTCACATCCTCGCCCATCAGCTGGGCATGCGCGTTGGGCCGGTGGGCGTGGCCGATGTCGGCGCGGTAATCGCGCTGCTTCACCTTCGTGGCGTATTTCCACATCTCGAGCTCGTACGTCGTGCCGTTGTCGACCAGCAGCCAGGTCATCGGCTCGAGCACGAGCAGGCAGAGGAACGTCACGACAACGAAGAGCAGGGTATTCTTCAGGAAGGACGGCACGGCGATCTCTTGTCTTTTTGGTCGGAAGGGTCCGGAATTTTAGGTCGGGCCTTATACCCGCCCGCCGGGGCAGGGTCATCCGTCCGTTATGTCGCTGTAAAGCGAGTATCCAGTCCGGCGCCGGCACCGTTGTCTACCCGGCAAAACGCCGACATTGGTCGAGTACAGAGGGATGGCCGCCTTCGAGGGTACAGCAGAAATCAGGAGGGCAAGCTGTATTGAGCCGAAGCGGACGTCGGTGCCGGCCCGACCGGACCTGACCGTCGCAGCAGGGGACTCCCCACTCATGCGCGTCGGCGCAGATATACGAACCAGTAGATGGCCCCGACCATGAGGCTGCCTCCGATGAGATTGCCGATTGTCGAGACGGCGATGTTGTGGAGTGCATTGGCGGCCGTCAGTGACGGGTAGGCGGCGGCATCCCGGCCAATGGCCGTCCAGAACTCCGGTCCAGCCCAAGCCTTGATCGCGAGCGCATGAGGCAGGAGGTACATGTTGGCGATCGAATGCTCGAAGCCGGCGGCCACGAAGGCCGCGACGGGCGGAACGATGACCAACACCTTGTCGGCGATGCTTCGCGCCCCGAACGACATCCACACGGCAAGGCAAACCAGCACGTTGCAGAGCACGCCCAGGAAGAACAGCTCGACAGTCGGCAGCCCGGCCTTGACCGAGGCGATGGCGAGGCTCGTCTGGCCGACAGCACCGCCGGCAAGGCCGTGCTGTCCGGCGAGAAACACCAGAGCGGCCGTGCCGACAGCGCCGCAGATATTGCCGAGATAGACCAGTATCCATGCGCGCAGCAGCGCGGTGGGCGTGATCCGCCGGCTGGCGCAGGCGACGATCATCAGCGCATCGCCGGTGAACAACTCCGCGCCGCCGACGATCACCAGGATTAGGCCAAGCGAAAAGGCCATGCCGCCGAGAAGGCGCCCAACGCCCCACGGCAGCGCGCCGGCTCCGGTCACGACAACCGTCATGAACACCGCGCCAAGCGCAATGAAGGCGCCGGCCAGAAGGCCGAGGACAAAGAGAGAAGTCCCGTCTCGTCCGGCCTTTGCCGCACCAGCGGCCTCGCAAGCAAGAGCCGTGTCGAGCGGCAACAGCGCGTCGATTCGGCTGGCGTCGGGAGCGTTCGTAGGCGTTTCGGTCATCAAATTTCTCAGGAGCGACCAAGCATCAACTCATGCCTGAATCGCCAAGTCAGACAAACTACCACCCCCATCTTGGGCGCAGCGCCATGAACTCTCCAGCCGTTTCAATGACTTGCCAACAAACGACTTGAACCGCAGCCGGCGGCGCCCTGCCGATGGCGAAGCCGTTGATCGTCATGCTGTGTCAGTTCTTCTCGATTCGAGTAACCCGACGAATGTCCGCTCATGGCCCTTAGATAGGGTAATCGGCCGGCGCGTTTATGGTTGGAGGTTTTGGGTGCTGCGCTTCAGGCTGATGGTGGAACGAGGTCCGTGGGTACGGCCTCAAGCATCAGAAGGAGAAGCGCAGCATGGATCATTTTGCCGGATTGGACGTGTCGGTCAAGGAGACCAGCGTCTGCGTAGTGGACGACACGGGCAGGATCGTTCGGGAAGTGAAGGTCGCGAGCGATCCTGAAGCTCTGCTGCCGCTACTGACGAACCCGATCTACCGCTTCAAGCGGATAGGATTGGAAGCGGGGCCGCTGTCGCAATGGCTCTTCAGCGCGCTAGCCGAGGCTGGCCTGCCGGTGATCTGCGTCGAGACGCGGCACATGCGGGCGGTGTTGCAGGCGCAGATCAACAAGACCGACCGCAACGATGCGCGTGGCATCGCGCAGATGATGCGGGCGGGCCTCTATCGCCCGGTGCATGTGAAGACGCTGCGCAGCCAGAAGCTGCGCATGCTGCTGACCCATCGCAAGCTGCTGCAGTCGAAGGCGATCGCCCTCGACAACGACCTGCGCGGGACGTTGCGTAACTTCGGCCTCAAGGTGGGCGTCGTGGGAGCATCGAAGTTCGAGGCGCGCATCCGGGAGCTCGTCGAGAACCTGCCGGATCTTGCCGAGCTGGTCGAACCACTGCTGATCGTCCGGCGGACGCTGCGCGAGCAGATCGGCATTCTTCATGCTCGCCTGCTGGCCATCGTGCGCACTGACGATGTGTGCCGGCGCCTGATGACGGTGCCTGGGGTTGGCCCTGTGGTGGCGCTGACCTATCGCGCTACCGTCGACGTCCCCGCCCGCTTCCGTAACTCCAAGGCGGTCGGGGCGGTGTTTGGTCTGACGCCTGCCAGGTATCAATCCGGCGAGATCGACCGATCCGGCACGATATCAAGATGCGGCGACGAGATGATGCGGGCGATGCTCTACGAAGCAGCCCACATCATGCTGGTGCGGGTGGCGAAGTGGTCCTGGCTCAAGGCGTGGGCTATGAAGATCGCCAGGAACCGCGGGATGAAGAAGGCGACCGTGGCGCTGGCGCGTCGGCTGGCCGTGATCCTGCACCGCATCTGGGTTGACGGCAGCGAGTTCCGATGGACCCGGGAACAGGCCGCGGCAGCCGCTTGAGAACTGTGCAGAGTCAAACAGGATAGGAGGACACTCGAGCTCCACCAGGCGGTGGAATGATGTCCCTCACGGGACGATGGATGAGGTGAGTTCGTATGTCCGCTTGGACCTGCTGTCCGTAAGACGGCAAGGCCGACCCTTAGATCGTTCCGCCTCGTCTTCGAATCCCATGATGGAAGGGCCCTGGCGCCGATTCCGAAGAGAAGCACGAGCCTGCGAGCGACATCGACACCGTAGCGATGGATAGTCTGAAAGCGCTTGACCCCAACCGGCCGATTAAAGAAGCGGACATTGTGCTTGCGCGAAGGAGCGTCCGCTTACAGGGGTAACCGGACATGGAGTAAGCTACATTCAAGAAGTCCGATTTGTGAGTACACGCCCAAGTCGCGATTGCGGGGGGCGCAAGGGCAAAGGATGATCCGGGAATGGCGAAAATGCCACCTTCCGTCCCGGCCACGGCCGAATCTTCGACAGATGCCTTTCTGCGCGAAATCGAACGCCTGCCGTCGACCCGGAGCGGGGGACGCGGACGCTTGCTTTTCGCCATGGATGCGACCGCAAGCCGTGAGCCGACCTGGGACCATGCCTGCGGCATCCAGGGCGAGATGTTCGTGGCGGCCGATGCGCTTGGCGGACTCGACGTACGCCTGGCCTTCTATCGCGGCTTCGACGAATTCAAGGTGAGTCGCTGGACGTCCGACGGCCATGAACTCGCGCGCCTCATGGGCTCGGTACGCTGTCTTGCGGGGCGCACGCAGATCGGCCGGCTGCTGCGTTATGCCGGCGATCAGCGGCGCGAGAGCCGGCTGGATGCCGTCGTCTTCGTGGGCGATTGCTGCGAAGAGGACGTGGACCAGGTGGGGCACGAGGCGGGCCAACTCGGCCTGCTGGGACTACCGGTCTTCGTTTTCCAGGAAGGCGACGACCGCACGGCGTCGCGCCTGTTCCCTCAGATCGCCAAGCTGACCCGCGGCGCCTACTGCAAGTTCGACCGCAACAGCCCCGACCAGTTGAAGCGTCTGCTCGGCGCCGTCGCCGCTTATGCCGCGGGCGGACGCGCGGCCCTGTTGAAGTACGGCAAGGAGCAGGGCGGCGTCGCCGCGCTGCTCACGAATCAGGTGAAATAGAGGGGAATCTGTTTCACGCCGGCCAGCATTTTAGCGTCAGTAACGACCGTAATAGGTGTTCGGCGGCGACGCGCGTAGGTTCGCGCGATGATCGGTTCTCTTCCTTACTCGCAACACACGGCATGTACGTGCAATTGCCGTGCGTGCACCGGCTCGCGAGCGCTCGCGAATCCTCGCGAGGAATGGGCTCCGGTTCAATGTGATTGGCGTTTTGTGGCAATCCTCGCGAGGAGCGATTTTTGCTGGTCGTCGCTAGGCGCCGAGCAGGCGCGCCGTCCAGTTGCCGGGCAGAAGGGCGCCGAACCAGACGGCGGTCTTCGTCGGGGTCGGGAAGGCGATGCGTGCCTTGTTGCGGGCGAGGCCGTTGCGGATGATCTTCGAGGCGCGGGCCGAGGTCATCAGGAACGGCATCTTGAACGGAGCCTCGGCGGTCATGCGGCTCACGACGAAGCCGGGGCAGATCACGCTGACGCCGATGCCGCTTTTCTTCAGCACGTAGCGGATGCTCTCGCCCCACACGCGCACGGCGGCCTTGCTCGCGTTGTACGAGGCCGAATAGGGCAGGCCGACGAACCCGGCCAGCGAGGACACGACGGCGATCTGGCCCTTCCTGCGCGCCATCATGCGCGCGACCAGCGGTTCCACCGTGTTGAGGACGCCGCCCACGTTGACGTCGAGCGTCTTGCGGACGATGGAAAAGTCGTCGAGCGAGGAGTTGTCCTTGTCGATCGAGATGCCGGCGTTGGCGATCACGAGGTCGACCGGATGGGCATCGTCGAACTTCGTCAGCCATTCGGCAAGCGCGCCACGGTCGACGACATCGATCAGCCCGGCATCGACCGTCGCGCCCTTGGCACGGCAGGCGGTGGCGATGGCATCGAGGCGCTGCGCGTCGCGGCCGCTCAGGGCCAGGGCAATGCCGGGGGCCGCATAGTCGAGAGCCAGCGCCTCGCCGATGCCGCTCGAAGCTCCCGTGATGACGATGCTCGTGAAACCTTGCATGGGGGTAACCTTTCGGCGCTGCGCGTTGTATGGGTTGGGGGCGGATATTAAAGTGCGCCGCCGCCAAGCGGCCAGTGGAGTGATATTTTGATTGCAAGCATGACCGGGTACGCCCGGGCGCAGGGATCGGATGACTCGAGGCGCTGGGTCTGGGAGGCGCGCAGCGTCAATGGCCGCAATCTGGAGGTTCGCTGCCGGGTGCCGCAGGGCTTCGACCGGCTGGAAAACCCGTCACGCACCGCAGTCGGCAGCCATATGAAGCGCGGCAATGTCTCGCTCGGCCTCACGGTCACCAGTGAGCGGCAGGCCAAGCCTCTGCGCATCAATCGCGCGCTGCTGGCCGAACTCGGCGCCCTGGTCGAGGAAGTGCGCAAGAGCACCGGCGCCGCGGCGCCCTCGGCCGACGGCCTGCTGCGGGTGCGCGGCGTCATCGAGGAAGAAGACGAGACGAGCGGCGAGACCGAGGAGCAACTGGCCGCGCTCGACAAGGCAATCTCGGCCACGCTCACCGAGGCACTGAAGGCGCTGGCGGTTTCCCGCGCCGCCGAGGGCAAGGCGCTCGACAAGGTGATCGGCGGCCATGTCGGCGAGATCGAGGACCTGTGCAAGCGCGCGGCCGAGCGTGCGGTGGCGCAGATCGGCACCGTGCGGGCGAAGTTCGAGACCCAGCTCGGCGAGTTGCTGGAACGCGCACCGCAGCTTTCGGAGGAACGCTTCGCGCAGGAAGCGGCCCTGCTGGTCGGCAAGGCCGACGTACGCGAAGAACTCGACCGGCTCGCCGCCCACATCGCCCAGGCGCGCTCGCTGCTGGCCGATGCGCGGGCAGACAATCCAGTGGGCCGGAAGTTCGACTTCCTCTGCCAGGAGTTCAATCGCGAGGCAAATACGCTGTGCTCGAAGTCGGCGGACATCGAGCTGACGCGCATCGGCATCGATCTGAAGGGCGCCATCGAGCGCATGCGGGAGCAGGTGCAGAATGTCGAATGAAGCCGACACGTTGGCCGTCCAGCGGCGCGGTTTGATGTTGGTCCTGTCCTCGCCGTCCGGCGCGGGCAAGACGACCCTGTCGCGCCAGCTGCTGGGCAACGACTCGCACATCTCGCTCAGCATTTCCTGTACGACACGCGACAAGCGGCCGGGCGAGAAGGACGGTGTCGACTATCACTTCATCGACACGGCGACGTTCCGCGGCATGATCGATCGCGGCGAATTCCTCGAACATGCCCGCGTGTTCGATCACTACTACGGAACGCCCAGTCCGCCGGTCGAAGAGGCGCTGAGCGCCGGGCGCGACATGCTGTTCGACATCGACTGGCAGGGCACGCAGCAGCTCAAGGAAAAGGGCCGCGACGATCTCGTCACCGTGTTCATCCTGCCGCCCTCGACCCGCGATCTCGAGCGCCGGCTGATCTCCCGCGCCCAGGACTCGCACGAGGTGGTGGCGCGCCGCATGAGCAAGGCCGCCGACGAGATGAGCCACTGGGCCGAATACGACTACGCCATCATCAACAAGGACATCGCCACCAGCCTGAACCAACTGAAGTCGATTCTCACGGCGGAACGGCTGAAGCGCGAACGGCTGCTCGGCCTGTCGGACTTCGTGAAGGCGCTGCGCGAGGGCCGTTGATGGCGACGGCGGAGCTCGCGACCTATCGTGAAAAGTGGCGCGAGGCGCCGCGCGGCAGCGACACCGACGGTCGGATATTCTCTTCCGAGCTTCTGGCGATGCCGGACGACGTCTTCCTCTCGACGTGGCAGGCCATGGCGGCGCGCCGGTACGACGGCGAGCTCGGCTGGCTGGGAACGCTCTATTTCGACACGTTCCGCGACCGGAAGGTCGCCGAGCTGGGCTCGGGACTGGGGTTCGACGGAATCCGCTTCATCGAGCATGGCGCCGCGTGGACGTTCTGCGACATCGTGCCGGATAATCTTGCCGTCATCCGACGGGTCGCCACGCTGAAAGGCATCGCCGACCGCGCGCGCTTCCACGCCATCGGCGACGATCTCTCGTTCGCGGCGCTCCCATTGGACTATGACGCGATCTGGGTGTTCGGCTCGATCCATCATGTGCCCTTCGAGGTCGCGCGCCGCGAGGCGCTCGATCTCCTCGGTCATCTGAAGCCGGGTGGTCGTTGGATGGAGCTGGTCTATCCACGGGAGCGCTGGTTGCGCGAGGGCGCGCCGCCGTTCGAGCAATGGGGCAAGGTCACGGATGGCGAGCGTACACCCTGGGCCGAGTGGCACGACATCGAGAAGGTGCGCCGGCGTCTGCTTCCCGCACCGCTACGCACGGTGCTCGACTTCGAATTCTGCTCGCACAATTACCGCTGGTTCGACCTCGTCTATGCCGCGGACAAGCAGTTTCGGGTCGACGACTACGACGTGCGATTGCTGTCACGGCGGGTGAACCTGCTCGTGGCGCCGCCGCGCCTCGCGGCCGGCGCGCGGCGGACCCTGCTGGGGCGAGGCATCGTCTGTCCTGCTGGTTTGTTTGCCCATGCCGCGACGATCGATCTCGATGCGGCACTGCGGGCACTGTCGAATGCGCCGGCGGACTTGCCGGGCGCCGCCCTCGATATCGAATGCCGCGTGAGCAAGGGCGCCGTCGGCATCGGGCTGATCGATGCGAGCGGCGCTTACATGCCGGGCGCGGAGATCTCCGTCGAGGAGGGATCGGACAGCCGGCTTGTTACCTTGCGTGCCGTTGGTGTCGGTGTCCCGGCAACCCTTGTCTTCAGAAATCTTCGCGCGGCGGGGCGAAGCACGTTCGCTGTGCTCAAGGCAGAGTTGCGGCCGGCGAACTAGGCGAGCGCCGCTGCCAGTCGCACGAAGTCCGCGACGCCGAGTTCCTCGGCGCGTGCCGTGGGCGAGAGGCCGAGGCCTTCGAGGGTCGCAGTCGGATCGGCGAACGTGCCGGCCAGCGCGCCGCGCAGCATCTTGCGGCGCTGGCCGAAGGCTGCCGCCGTTATGCGCTCCAGCGGCGCGAGGTCGGCAAGACGATCGGACGCCGGACGCGGCGTCAGTTGGGCCACCGACGAGATCACCTTGGGCGGCGGCACGAACGCCGAGGGCGGCACGTCGAACAGGCGGCGGACCTCGCAGACATGCTGGGCGAGCACCGACAGGCGTCCGTAGTCCTTGGTGCGCGGCTTCGCGGCGAGGCGGTCGACCACTTCCTTCTGGAACATCAGGACCATGTCGGCGACATCGTTCGCGGCATGAAGCCAGCGAATCAGCAGAGCGGTCGAAATGTTGTAGGGCAGGTTCGCCACGATCCGACGCGGCGCCGGGCCCAGTGTCGCCGGCTGAATCTGCAGCGCATCGCCTTCGATCACCTCGAGCCGCCCATCGCAGGCCCCGCGCAATTCGCCCAGCGCATCGATGGCGCGCGGGTCGACCTCGATCGCCACCACGCGGGCGGCGCCTTCGAGCAGCAAGGCGCGGGTGAGACCGCCGGGGCCGGGCCCCACCTCGATGATCGTGCCGTCGCCCAGTGCACCGGCGGCGCGGGCGATGCGACGGGTGAGGTTGAGATCGAGCAGGAAGTGCTGGCCGAAGCGCTTGCGGGCATCGAGGCCGTGGGTCGCGATGGTCTCGCGCAGCGGCGGCAGATCGGCGACGGTGTCCGCCACCCGTCAGGCCTCGCGCCGGCGCGCCATGTCGTCGGCCATCGCCAGCGCCGCGAGCAGGCTCGCCGGGTCGGCGCGGCCGGTGCCGGCGATGTCGAGCGCCGTGCCGTGATCGGGCGAGGTGCGCACAAAGGGAAGACCGACGGTCACGTTGACGCCACCGGAGAAGTCGATGGTCTTGATCGGGATCAGTGCCTGGTCGTGATACATGCAGAGCGCCGCGTCGTAGTTCGCGCGCGCGGCGGGATGGAACATCGTGTCGGGGGAGGTGGGACCGCTCACGTCGATGCCCTCGGCCCGCAGGCGATCGATGGCCGGCTGGATGATGCGGCTTTCCTCGTCGCCCATGGCGCCTTGTTCACCCGCGTGCGGATTGAGGCCGGCCACCGCGAGCCGGGGGTGCTTAATGCCGAACAGTGATTTCAGTCCTGCCGCCGCGATGCGGCCGATCCTCACGATGCTGTCGCTGTCGAGCGTCTGCACGGCCTGGAAAAGGGCGAGGTGAATCGTCACCGGCACTACCCGCAATTCGGGGCACGCCAGCATCATGGCGACATCGATGCCGCCCGCCAGCTCGGCCAGGAATTCCGTGTGGCCGGGGTGCTTGAAGCCCGCATCCTGCAGCGTCTTCTTCTGGATGGGATTGGTCACAACGCCCGCGACCTCGCCCGACCTTGCAAATGCCACCGCCCGCTCGATGGACTCGATCGTGGCCGGCGCATTGGCGGGATCGGGATGGCCGGTACGGACGGCGGCTCGCAGTTTTACGGGCAGGACGGGCAGGGCTTTGGCAAAAGCACTGGCTGCTTCCGCCGGCGCCGCGATCTCGTGCACAGGAACATCGAGGCCAAGCTGTCGGGCGATCGCGACGAGGCGTATCGGATCGTCGAGCGCAAAGAAGGGACGCGTACGCGGCTGGCGGGCCAGCCATGCCTTGAGGGTAAGTTCGCCGCCGATGCCGGCCGGCTCGCCCATTGTCACGGCGAGCGGCAGGGACGCGGTGGTCATGGCTTGAGGTCGATGGTGGCCGAGCGCCGAAGGTCGCGCATGTAGCGACGGCTCGCTGCCTCGAGTTTGGTCCCCAGGATCTGCTGGGAAATGCTGTCACGTGTCGGCAGGCCGTTGCTGCCTTCCTTGGCGCAGAGCGACACGATCTGCAGGCCCTCCGCGACGCGATAGGGGCCGGCCACGCCGCCGACCGCCAGCTTGGGAATCTCGTCGTACATCTGGCGATTGCTGGCAAGATCGGCGACGCGGACATTCGAGAGATCGCCCGAGGAAGCGCCCTTCATGGACCGCGCCATGACATGCAGATCTCCGCACTGGCGTACGTTGCCCATCGCCCGCCGCGCCTCCGCGGTCGACTGTTCCACTTCCGCCGGGGAGGTATTGACTGGAAGGGCGAGTGTCAGCTGAACGAGGTTCAGGCGGATATCGTCGGGCCGCGCCGATGCGAAGCTGCGCCGATCTGCGACGAGAAGGATGTGCCAACCGGCCGAGGTGCGGATCGGTTCCGACGTTCCGCGCACCTGCAGCTTGTCGATCGCGGCATCGAGCGCTGGATCCAGCGTGCCGGGCAGGACCCAGCCGAGGTCGCCGCCTGACTGGGCGGTCGCGCCGTGCGAGAATTGCTGGGCGAGCGTGGGGAACGCCGCGCCGCGCCTGAGCTGCTCGACGACGCGGTCGGCGCTGCGGCGGGCCTCGTCTGCCTGCTCTGGCCGGTCGATGGGAATGAAGATCTCGCCGACCCGGGATTCGGTCTTGCCGACGTTGGCCCGCATGCGGGCGAGGGCTTCGTCGATTTCGGTGTCGGAGATGTCCACCTGGGAGCGGATCTTGCGGCGCACGATCTTCAGCCAGGAGATCGTGGCCTCGAGCTGCTGGGCCGCGATCTCGTACGGCACGCCGATGCCCTGGAGGTATTGCTTGAATTGGCCGGGCGCCAGGCCGGCGGAACGCTCGATTTCGCTGACCCTCTGGGCGATCTCGCCGTCGTTCGCCCGAAGGCCCAGCTTCTTCGCGTCCTGGATCTGCAGCCGTTCGTCAATCATCTGGCGCAGCATCTGTGGCGCGATGCGCTGGCGCAGCTCCGCGGAGTCGGGCTGGTTGGTGGTCCTGATGGCGAGGACCACGCGTTGGGTCAGTTCGAAATCGGTGATCGCGTCGTCGTTCACGCGCGCCACCACCCGCAGGCCTTGCGCCGAGGCGAGGACCGGGCTGAGGAAGACGATGAGCGCGAGGAAGGCGCGGAAGATCAGCGCGTACATTGAACCACGGAGATTATGAGAGGGCCTGCCATTATATTCGGTGGCCTTCGTCTAGCAATGCATCGTCTGTCCCGCCTAAATCCCGCCGCAAAGCTTGACGCTCTCCTGCGGGTGGTTTAGCCGGGGGCGTGCATGAGGGCCCATAATTCGCCCATGGTCGTAACCCATCGATCTATCGTCAAGTTCCGCGCGTGGGACTCCGTCACCTCGGGCGTGGGATACCACCTCGATAACCTGGGACGTTGGCTGGTCGCGCATGCGCCGAAGATAGCTGCAATATATGCATCCCTGCTGGCACCCCGCGTGCCGCGGCTGCGCCCTCACCCGGGCTGGCGTTTTGCGGGCGAGTATTACGACCAGCGACTTTGGATGGCCTGCCGGCGGGGAACGCTCTGGGAGGCCGCCAAGAAACGCGACCCCGGAATGCCTCTGCTGTTGTCGTGGTACGACGGAACGACCGTTGACGTCACCCTGGGCAACGACAACAGCCTTTGCCTCTACGTGTGCGGCTCCTTCGAGCCCAACGAGTTTTCGTTCCTGCACGGCTTCCTGAAGCCCGGCATGGTATTCGTCGATGTCGGCGCCAACGACGGATACTACACCCTGTTCGCCGCGCGACGGGTCGGCCCATCCGGCAAGGTCGTGGCCGTCGAGCCCAGCACCCGTGAACGGATCAATCTGCGGCGCAATCTCCTGCGCAACAGCCTCGACAACGTTCATGTCGTTCCGGCGGCGCTGGGCGCTACGCCCGGCGATGCCGACCTTCGCCTCGCCCAGGGCGCGCACTCCGGCCACAATACGCTGGGCAAGTTCGCGCACGACGACGTCAAGGCAGCCCAGCTCGAGCGGGTGACGGTGAATACGCTCGACAGAGTGGCGAGCGAATTGAAGCTCGATCGCATCGACTTCGTGAAGATCGACGTCGAAGGAGCAGAGGCGAGCGTCGTGGCCGGCGCCGGTTCGGTGCTGGCGACGATGCGACCGGTAATGTTGCTCGAAATCAACGATGGCGCGCTCCGAGCGCAGGGAATTGGCGCCGGAGACCTGCTGCAGATGCTGCGGAAGGGCCACAATTACGATATCCTCGTTTTCTCGCCCGTGACCGGCCTAGTTGAGCCGTTCGTCGATGGCGGCGCTCTTTCCGCCAATATCATTGCGGTCCCGAAGGAACGGCTTTCCGAACTTCTGGGCACGGCCTGAGGCTCGCGACCGGCGTGCAGTCCAAGCAGATAATTGCCGAGCGCCTCAAGCCGGCCGCCACAAGATTGCGTGCCTGGGCGATCGACCAGGCTCTGCCGTTGTGGGCGGGAGCGGGTTACGATCGAACGCACGGCCGGTTCGAGGAACGCCTGACGCTCGATGGCAGGCCGATCGCCGATGCGCCTCAGCGGCTGATCGTCCAGGCGCGACAGATCTACTCGTACGGACTGGCGGCCCGGCGTGGCTGGCATGGCGGACGCGGTCTCATCGAAGAAGCCTACGCCTCGATGCTGCGTGATTTTCACCGCCCCGATGGGCGGGACGGCTGGGTATTCTCGATCGCCCGGGACGGCACAGTGGTGGATGCCACGCGCGATCTCTACTCGCACGCCTTCGTCCTGCTTGGGGTTGCTTCGTACGTGAATGCGGGCGGCAGCAGGCACGCCCTCGCAGTCGCCGACGAGACGCTGGCGTTCATCGACGGGCACCTGCGGGCACCCAGTGGCGGATATTTCGACGCGCTTCCGCGGCCCGATACGATGCGCCGGCAGAACCCGCACATGCACATGCTCGAAGGGCTGCTGGCCTTGTGGTCGAGTTCGGGCGAGCGACGCTATCTCGATCGCGCCGAAACGATCTTCGAGCTTTTCGCAGCGCACTTCTTCCAGCCCGACCGCGGCGTGCTCGGCGAATACTACGACGACCACCTCGTACGCATGGCCGGCGTCACCGGCGACATCGTCGAGCCCGGACATCATTACGAATGGGTCTGGCTGCTGCGCTGGTTCGAGCGGGAGAGCGGCCGTGCTGTCGGTCCCTATGTCGACGGGCTTTACCGCCACGCCGATAGGCACGGTTACGACGGCGACGGCCTGATTATGGACGAGTTGTTGCGCGACGGCAGCCCGCACAAGAGTTCGCGTCGGACTTGGCCGGTCACCGAAGGCATCAAAGCCAACCTGGCAGAAGCGGAGTTGGGGCGGGTAGGGGCGGTTGAGAGGGTGATCGCTCTCAGCGATCGCTTGCACGAGCATTTCTTCGCCACGGTAGCGCCGGGAGGATGGATGGATCGCCTCGATGAGCAAGGCTGTCCTGCCACCGATTTCATGCCTGCCAGCACGCTCTATCACGTGCTGTGCATGCTCGATGAACTCGACCGCTGCGCCTCGGAAGAGCCGGCCTAAATGCGCATCGCGGTGCTTGGTGCCACTGGTCTCGTCGGGCGCCATCTCGTGGAGGCTTTGTGTGCAGCCGGTCATCGCGACGTGATTGCCACCTACCGCGCCCGTGCACCGTATGAATTCAACGGTGTTGAGTGGCGGCGGGCCAACTTAATGGAGCCGGAGGAGGCGAAGGCTGCGCTGAAGGGCGCGCAGGCAGTGCTCCATTGCGCGGGCAAGCTTTCTACCGCCGCCGCGCTCAGGAGAGATCCCGTTAGGTCGGTCACGGACACACTGCGCATCAGCGTGAATGTGATGGAAGCTGCGGCCGCGGAACGCGTCGAGCGTCTCGTGGTGCTGAGCTCCTGCACGGGATATCCCGAAGGCGCCGGCGCAAAAGAAGAGTCCGGTATGTTTGCCGGCGATCCGCCCGCCGCATGGTTCGGGGTGGGCTGGATGCATCGCTATATCGAGAAGCAGCTCGAATGGTACTGCGGGCACCTCGGCTGCATCGGCGCGGCCACTGCGCTACGGCCGACGCTGATCTATGGGCCGCACGATGACTTCAAACCGGAATCGGCGCACTTCGTGCCGTCCTTCATTCATCGCGTGGTGGCGCGCGAGAAGCCGATCGAAGTCTGGGGCGACGGCAACCAGACCCGCAATCTCATCCATGCGTCCGACGTCGCCTCCGCTGTGGTCGCCTCTCTCGCGCAGGAAAAGGGGTATGCGGCC
>CAIMEE010000109.1 GCA_903839865.1 Enhydrobacter aerosaccus
GCCGCAGCTCGATGCCTTGCTCGGCGACGTGGAAGTCGTCGGCTCGTTCAATGACGAGGAGTTGAAAGACCTCTTTCTGATCGTGAAACAACATCGGCCGGATCTGGCGCTCCTGCTGCTCACCCAGGTGCGCGCCCCCAAGGAGCGTCTGAGCCTCGGCAATTGCCTCGCCGCCGTTTGGAGCCGCATCGACATCAATGCCGCCTGGCGCGCCATCACCGCCAGCAGCCTCCCGGAGTCCGAGCGCCACGCGCTGCGTACCGCCATGGTCTGACGCCCCCTTTGAAACATGCGGGGCCTATTCCTCGTAATCATATTCATACCAGTCCGAGACATTTTCATACCAAGCTTTAAAACCCGCATGCGCATCGACACCACCCTGCTCTTCACCCTCCTCGCCTCCTCAGCGATGGCGGCGCAGCCCATCGGCTTTAACAAGGACATCCGCCCCATCCTCGCGGAGTCCTGCTTCCATTGCCACGGCCCCGATCCAGGCACTCGCAAGGCCGGACTGCGACTCGACACCGAGGCCGGTTTCTTCACCGCCAAGGAAGGCGAGCAGCCCACCGTCATCAAAAGCAAGCCCGAGGTCAGCAACCTCTTTCAGCGCCTCATCTCCAAAGACGAAGATGAGCTCATGCCGCCACCGGATTCCCACAAGAAGCTGAAGCCCGAACAGATCGCGCTGGTGGAGGCGTACGCCAAGGCTCAAGGGCTTTGGGCCGACGAGGGTTCAGAAGAGCCGGTGTTCTCCGATCGTCTGGAGCTCGACCTTGGAACCGTGCAGTCCTCTCTCGCAGGCCCCAAGCGTCCCCAGGACCGAGTGGCCCTCGCGGAAGCCGCGCCGGCGTTCATGTCCGCTTTGTCGGGTGATTTCGGCAAGGCCGGCAAGGAAGCCGAGCGGATTGAGGTCAAGACTGAAGCCGGCGCGCCGTCTGGATATGATCTTGGCCACGGTGATGTGGTCATCGCGGCGATCACATCCTGCACCAATACCACCAATCCATCGGTGTTGATCGCCGCGGGGCTGGTGGCGCGCAAGGCCCGCGCTCGCGGTCTGACCGTGAAGCCGTGGGTGAAGACGTCGCTGGCGCCGGGATCTCAGGTCGTCACGGACTACCTCACGAATTCAGGCCTTCAGGCGGATCTCGATGCGCTCGGCTTCAATCTCGTCGGCTACGGCTGCACGACCTGTATCGGAAATTCCGGCCCGCTGCCGGCGCCGATCACCGCCGCCATCAACGCAGGCGACCTGGTCGCCGCGGCGGTCCTGTCAGGAAACAGAAACTTCGAACGCCGCGTGAACCCGGATGTTCGTGCGAACTATCTTGCGTCGCCGCCGCTCGTTGTCGCCTACGCGCTCGCGGGAACCCTGCAAAAGGACCTGATGACCGAGCCGGTGGGAACGGGCGCTGACGGACAACCTGTCTATCTGCGAGACATCTGGCCGACCAACCAGGAAATCGCCGACATCCAGCGTGCATCGGTGACGAACGCCCTGTTCGCCAGCCGCTACGCCGATGTGTTCAAAGGCGACGCGAACTGGCAGTCGATCAAGATCGAAGGCGGCCAGACCTACGCTTGGGAAGGTGA
>CAIMEE010000110.1 GCA_903839865.1 Enhydrobacter aerosaccus
CCACGGAACCCTGAGAGAGGTTGGGCGATGCTCTACAGCCAGAATATCGATGACACGGTCCTGCCGAAGGCGTCCCTCGACAGGGAGCTGGCGCGCACGACGCCCGCGCTCGACAAGATCCGCAAATGGAAGGACGACGGCACGCTTCCGCTACTGAGGCTGCCGGCGCGGCGCGACGATCTCGCGGCGCTGAAGCCATATGCCGAGCGCTTCGCGACGTTCGAGCATGTCGTCGTCATGGGCAGCGGCGGCTCGAGCATGTCGGGCAAGACCCTGAACGCGCTGAAGGACCAGGGCTTCGGTCCGATGAAGGGGCGGCCCACGTTGCATTTCATGGACAACGTCGATCCCGCGAGGTTCGCGGCGATGGCGAGCCAGCTGCCGCTCGACAAGACAGGCTTCATGCCGATCTCGAAGTCCGGCGGCACACCCGAGACCCTAATGGCGACGTTCACTGCGATCGCCGCGATCGAGGCCAAGCTTGGCAAGGCCGCGGTGGCCACCAATATGCTCGCCATCACCGAGCCTGGTGACAATCCGCTGCGCAAGCTGATGACGCGATACGGCGCGACCATCCTCGATCACGACCCCCAAATCGGCGGCCGTTACACCATTTTCTCGCTGGTCGGCGCGCTTCCCGGAATGATCGCGGGCGTCGATTGCGCGGCCCTGCGCGAGGGCGCCGCGAGCGTGCTCGATCCGGTGCTGGCGGCCACGGACACCAAGGGCCTGGCGCCTGCCATCGGCGCGGCGCTCTCGGTCGGATTGTCGAAAGAGAAGAGCATCAACATCACGGTGATGATGCCGTACGCCGACCGGCTCGAGACCTTTGCCTTCTGGTATCGCCAGATCTGGGCGGAGAGCCTCGGCAAGAACGGCACCGGCACGACTCCGATCCGCGCGATGGGCACGATCGACCAGCACAGCCAGACCCAGCTCTATCTCGGCGGCCCGATCGACAAGCTTTTCACCCTGATCATCCAGGACACGGAGGCTCAGGGAACCGAGCTGACGCCTGCCATGTTGGGCGGGGACAAGGCGCTCGACTACCTCTCCGGTCACGCGATGGGCGATCTGCTCAAGGCCGAGGCCGATGCCACTGCTGCCACTCTGGTCAAGCACGGCAGGCCCGTCCGGATCATCCGCATTCCCACTGTGGATGAAAGGGTGATGGGCGCGCTGTTGATGCATTTCATGCTGGAAACCATGTTCGCCGCGGAGCTCTGGGGCGTCGATGCCTTCGATCAGCCCGAGGTCGAGGCTTCCAAGGTCCTTACCCGCCAGTATCTTTCCCAAAGGCGGAAGTCGTAAACTGCGGGCGCAATGTTGCGCCTGCTCCCCACGAACCTGGTCAACCAGATCGCTGCCGGCGAAGTCGTCGAGCGGCCGGCCAGCGCCGTGAAGGAACTGGTCGAGAATGCGATCGACGCCGGCGCGCATCGCATTGCCGTTACCTTGAAGGAGGGCGGCCGCACGTTCCTGTCCGTGGTCGATGACGGCATCGGCATGACGCCCGACGAGTTGCAGCTCGCCGTCGAACGGCACTGTACCTCGAAGCTGCCCGACGACGATCTCTCCGACATCCACACCCTGGGGTTCCGCGGCGAGGCCTTGCCGTCGATCGCGTCGGTGAGCCGCTTCACCATCACCTCGCGGCCGGCTGCTGCCGATACCGCCTGGAGCCTCGCCATCGACGGTGGCGCCAAGGCGAAGCCCGTGCCCGCCGCGGCGCCCGCCGGCACGCGTGTCGAGGTGCGCGATCTTTTCTTCGCGACGCCCGCCCGGCTCAAGTTCCTGAAGGAGCCGCGCACCGAGTCGAGCCACGTCGCCGATGCGATGCGCCGGCTTGCCATGGCGCATCCCGAGATCGGCTTTCGGCTCGAGAGCGAAGAGCGCACCCTGATCGACCTGCCGGCGGCCAATCCGTCGCTGCTGGAGAAGGGCGACGCGGCGCGGCTGGAACGGCTCGCCGCCGTCATGGGCCGCGACTTCGCCGACAACAGTCTCGCGATCGACGCTACCCGCGAGGGCTTTCGCCTCACGGGCTTCGCGGGCCTGCCGACGCTCAACCGGCCGACGGCGCAGCATCAGTATCTTTTCGTCAACGGCCGGCCCGTGCGCGACAAGCTGCTGAACGGCGCGGTGCGCGGCGCCTACCAGGATTTCCTGGCGCGCGACCGCAACCCGATGGTGGCGCTGTTCCTCGAGGCGCCGCCCGAGATGGTCGACGTCAACGTCCATCCCGCCAAGACCGAGGTGCGCTTCCGCGATGCCGGCATCGTGCGCGGCCTGATCGTGGGTGCGCTCCGTACCGCGCTCTCGGCCGCCGGCCATCGCGCCAGCACGACGGTCTCCGATGCCGCGCTGGGCGCCTTTCGCCCGCACACGGGCTACTCCAATCCTCTACCGATGGGCAACGGCCACGGCTCGTCTCTTCCCCGCGGGCTCGCCGAGGCGGCGATGCAGTTCATGTCGCCCTTCGCCCAGCCGTCGGCGCGCGTGGAGCAACAGGCCGAGACCAACGGCCATCACTATCCGCTGGGCGTGGCGCGCGCGCAGGTGCACGAGACCTATATCGTGTCGCAGACCGACGAGGGCGTGGTGATCGTCGACCAGCATGCCGCGCACGAGCGCCTGCTGC
>CAIMEE010000111.1 GCA_903839865.1 Enhydrobacter aerosaccus
AAAATCAGGGTCCACAATACGCAGCCCGGTCGCCTGAGTTCGAAGTGGGATCGCTCGGCGCTGGGCCGACCACAGGCACACCTTCCTTGTTGAAGTGCCACTCGCCAATGGTTTCGAACTTGGGCGGGGTGCCAATATCAGGCTGTTGGGCGCTGGCGCCCACCGTGTCCCAGACCGCCTGGTTGCCGCCATGGTTCTCGCTGATTTTTCCAATTCGCACTGATGACTTGTAGTCCTCGCTTAGTCGTCCGGCGTCCTCAGATATCTGCCGGCGACCTTTGTCTATGATGGTTGTCGCATCGCGTTTGTTTGCGCCCACCTGACTCTTCAGGTCGTTGCCGACGGAGTGACCAGGCTGTACGCCCTGACGGGCTTGGCGGCTTCGGATATCAGCCTCGTTAGCGATGGTCTGCTGGCCCATCGAGTTGTATTCCGCGCCGCGAATCTGGGCATCGTATTGATCGCGCAACGGTGAGGATGACCAGCCCATGGCGTCGGTCAGCGGCTTTGTCGGCCCCAGTGGGCTGTCAGTGGGAACGTAGCCGGTCGCTGAGCTGCCACCCCGCGCATAGGAGTAAGCGATCTCGGTAACCGCTCGTTGCAGCTTGATCGGGTCTTCCTCGCGAAGCAGTCCGCGCTCAGCCAGGCGCCGGGCGGCGTAGTTTGTGAAGTCCGTCTGGGTACCGCTGCTCCACTCGCGCATGAACTGCGCGGTGCGGGCCAATTCCTTCGCACGGCCGTAGGCACTCTCGCTGGAGGTCTGGCGCTCGCTGGCTTCTCGTGACGAAGAGTCAAAGCCAGCAGTCGACGTCGTGCGGCTTCCGCGCGCCCACTGGTACGCCTCAGAGGAACGGAAATCCTTGACCACGGTGCTGGCGTCCGTGACCTGGGAGCTTTCGACAGCTTTCCGGGCATAGTCATAGGCGCTTTGGAGGCGCTGCTGATCGACGGAACGGCCTTCCGCTTTTGCTTCCGCACCGATCTCGGTCAGAGGAATCTTCGCTCCCAGTGAAGCCGCAGCGGCGATACTCTTGCCTACAGTCGAGTCGTCGCTCATTCCCAAACGGCGGTTTACATCCTTCGCCACGGAATTCAGCGTCTGGAATTGCGTGCTGGTCGAACCGCCTTCGGACGTGTTTGTGGCGCCGGATCGCTGTTGGGATTTCTCGAAACTGTCCTGGATGCCAATCGCATGGGTGAGTGCCGTGGTCTGGCTGCGCTGCATGGCTTCGCGCTGCGTCGTGGCGAAGGATTCGGCCTCGCGCGCACTCTCACCGATGGCTGTGGCCTGGCGCTCGGTAACCGTGAACGTGCTGGCGAGCCGGCTCAGGGTGGCCTGGTAGCGGAACACGCCGGCATCCGGTCCGCCGCCCTGGATCGTCGTGCCGTGCGCATCGGTGGTACTCGACATAAACGCCGAGCTGCGGTTCGGGGCGAGCTGCTGCTGGTCGAAGGACACTGCGTCCTGGGTCACCAGCCCCTTGCTCGCGCTGGCTGCTTCACTCGATGCGGCGGATTGGATCGCACCCACGCCGGTTATGGCCTGGAAGGCGACTTCACCGCCCTTGATGATGGCGGTTGCGATGATCGGGATCGACACCACCATGTAGCCGGCGATCGCCTGATCGGAGATCGCGCCGTGGTAGATGCTGGCGGCCGTCTCCAGCGTCAGGCCCTGGGCGCCTGTGCCCATTCTCGCGGCAGCCGCAAGATTGCGGGCGCTGGCGAGGGTGCCCACGTAGTTCAGGATCGCGTAGAGCGGTGGCCAGAGCTGGATCCACACGAGACTCATGACGAAGCTCTTGATCGCACGGCCGAGGCCTCGGCCCTGGGCGACCAGGAAGAGCAGGAACACGAACGGGAAGACGGCGTAGATCACCGCCTCGATGACGTTGCGCACCATCGGTAAGGCTTCGGCGGCGATCCGGCCCATGGTCAGGAACGA
>CAIMEE010000112.1 GCA_903839865.1 Enhydrobacter aerosaccus
CCGACGTCGCCACGCATCGCCGTCATGTCCGGTCTGCCCCCACAAGCAGACCTCGTGTCAGCATCAGCTTACGGCAGGCAGAGCGCATGTCACCGTCCGAAAGTCGCAGGCTTGCCAAACACCCTGGTCATCGCGCTAGATCGTGGAACGGGCTGTGGCATGTCGACAATGGCGGATGGAAACGATGCGCGAACTGGTTATGGGAATCGTCGAATTTCGCGAACAGCACCTGCCTGAACTCGCCGAGCGCTTTGAAAAGCTGGCGATGGGGCAGTCACCAAATACTCTCTTCATAACCTGCGCCGACAGCCGGGTTGTGCCCAACCTTCTGCTGTCAACCGATCCCGGCGACCTCTTCACGATGCGCAATGTCGGCAATCTGATTCCACCGGCGACGACTGATGGCGTGTCGACAGGCGACCTGTCGGAAGCGAGCGCAATCGAGTATGCCGTCTCCATTCTCGAAGTACCGAATATCGTGGTGTGCGGGCACTCGGGATGTGGGGCAATGAAAGCCGTGATGAATCCGAAAATGGTGTCGGGCGCTCCCAATCTCGGGAGATGGCTGTATCATGCCGACGAGGCTGCTTTCCGCCTTTCCCGAGATGGACCACTCGACAAATCCCTGCCTGGGCATGACCAGTTATCGCAGCTCAATGTGTTGTCGCAACTGGATCATCTGAGGACATATCCCGCAGTGCGCGAGCGGGTCTCCAAAGGAAAGCTGCTGTTGAATGGCTGGTGGTTCGATATAGGCAGTGGCGCCATGTACGCATGGCAGGAGCAGAAGCGGCGCTTCGTGTTGATCGATCGCAAGTTCGCCGAATCGACAGCCAACGCGCCGGACTAGCCGAACCATGGTTGCCGGGTGAATCGATACCCGCTACGGGCCATTCGCGTCGGTTTTGTGATAACCGCCGTTTGTCCGATCTACCTCGATTGCGGACATTCCCGAGTCCGGCTTTTCCTTATCCGCACCGCACGACGACAGATGGCTTGCCGAGTGCCGCCCGCGCCGTGCCGACGGTGGGCATGTTCTCGCTCGTCAGCGTCGTGTAATTCCCACCAGAACAGGCCGCCAAGGCCCGCTCCTGGCATCCGGCCGGTTCCTCACACGAGATCGCATAGGCGGGCTTCCCATCGGACCACGTGACCATCGACATTTCAGAGCGCGTCTTGCGATCGGGACCGGTGGTCGCTGCCGGAGTCATGCAGGCGGCGGCAGTGCCGACCACGCAGATTGTGATGAACGTCTTGAAAGCCGTCGATTTAGGCGCCATCGAAAATCTCCGCTGAGGTTGCAAGTGATACGAACATTGGCGCGATGAAACCGCAAGATGATCGGTGTCATTTTTTGTCGATGTGCCACGCACTGTCCGAATCGGCCGGAAGGCCGTTGCGCAAGAGATCGGCGCATCGGTCGACCAACGTGCCGCATGGGCCTCCCCCGGGCCTGATAGTCGCGGCCGCACGGAAACATACGATGGCGGCCTTGAAGCGTCCGTCAACATATGCCCCGTGTGCAAGAGAGTAAGCGCGAAAAACGTATGTTTGTTCGACTAGGATGTAGCCTGACGGCTAAGTCCGTTGTGGGTCATTCGCGTCGTTCTGAGGGTGCACCGATGACTTCCGGTCTACCCCTGTGAACGGACATCGCCAGGAAGCGGCACGAGGTCCGAAATGGGCCAAACCCGGAAGTGGTAGCGCGTCCGCGTCACGCCATTGGCCAAGACATGCCGTTCGGCCCCGCGTATGCTGCCTCGGCACTTCACGAACATCCGCACCTGTCCGGGGCAATGATAAGACGCCGCGTCCTCTTTGCCTCAATGGCCGTGACTGCCCTATCGCCCGGCCGAGCGTGGACGCAGCAGCCGGCGCGTATGCCGCGCATCGGCGCTCTCTTTCTCGGCAATCCTGAACCGGCCTGGCAGATGATCCGCAATGGCATGCGGGCGCTGGGCTACGTCGAGGGGAAGACAGTCCGGCTTGAGCTGCGTTCAGCCGAGGGACAAATCGACCGTCTACCTGGTCTGGCTGCCGAGTTGGTGCGGCTCCCCGTCGATCTGATCGTCGCCCTCCAGACACCTGCCGTGCAGGCGGCCAAGCAGGCGACCCGCGACCTTCCCATCATCATGGCGGGTGTCGGCGACCCCGTAGGCACCGGCCTGATCGACAGCCTCGCGCACCCGGGTGGCAATATCACAGGCACCACCACTTTGGCGCTGTCCGCCAAGGGTCTGGAGTTGATCCGCGAGATACTGCCCGAGGCAAAGCGCGTCGCCGTGTTGGGCAATGCGGGCGATCCCTTCACGCCGACGCTGCTCGACAATATCGGCCGAGGAGCCAGCGCCCTCGGCATCGGGATTCAGTCGTTGATGGTCCGCGACGCGGCGGATTACGACGCGGCTTTTGCATCCATGTTGAACGAACGGGCCGATGCCGTCATCGTTCAACCCAGTTTGCCGCGGACACGCGCCATCGAACTGGCGCAGAAGCATCGCCTACTGTCGTTCTCGGGCCAACGCGCTTTCACGGATGAGGGTGGCCTTGTAAGCCGACAGCAGCTAGTTCAACGGCTTCTGGCGCTGAACGATCCAGCCAGGCCATGGATCGTCCGTCCGGGTCCCGAGGCTGACCTGCTGGTGGAATGGAAATACGCCGATGCGAGCTGGTGGGGCGTGCTTGGTAAGGCGGGAATGAAACGGGCCTACCGTCTCCGTCTTTATTTCGACGAGGCTCGTCATCAGTGTGGCGCACTCGACGAATTCGGCCAGATCGACTGGAGCGCCGGTCTTCTGTCCGCGCCCCGCGTGCATTTCAGTCATAGCTTCTTTCGTGGCATCCAGCTTGTGAAAATGGAACGCGGTGTTGCCTACGGCTTCAAGACGCCCACCGGTAGCGGTGCCGGCAAGGTCCTTGCCTACACATTTGACATCGCCGAGGTAAAATAGCCGGTGATCGATGCGGTGTGCGCCAACGGCTGGACCTACCAGCCTATTGTCTGGCCTGGTCGCAATGGCAGGGAGTGATATCGGTTGCGTGAGCAGTCCTGCGTTGCGATGCACAGGGGCCCGACCTTTTAGGCAACCCCGAAATGTCCGTTTTGGGTCATGAACTGAAGTGACGGCGTATCGGCATGATGTCCGGTCTACCCCCATCAACAGCAGACGTGGCCGGACCGGGTCCCAACTTCCGCTAAGGGCCAGGAGCAGACATCGGCAGGCTTCATCGAGGGAGCTGTTGCGTTCACTGGCTGCTCTCCAAAATGGCCACTGGTCAATATCCGGGAAGCTCTGACAACCTTGCCAATCACCGTGCCTTGGAGGCGCGGTCTGCGATGCAGGCGTTCACGCGGGTCCTGAGGCGGTCGAGGATGTCCTGGACGGGCTTCCATCGTTCGGCAATCAACGTCTGCTGGCGCGCCTTCGCATCCTCGACCTGGTAGATGAACTCGAACCGGAGAGCCACTGGTCTGAGCAGGCGCTTGAACTCGTCATGCCGCGCTTCCAGGCTGGTAAATCCCTTGAGCTGGGGCTCGTAGCTGGTCTTGAAATTGTACGCGTACTTGCATGAGGCGCCAGTCGCATCGAGAAGTACCTGGGCCGCAGCACTTTCCAAGGCGTCTTGCCCCATCTTTTCCGTGATCCGCTCGGAACTCTCGAGCTGACGTTGCCTGCGGTAGCAGGCGTAGATCTCGCCGTGCGCGGCTGGATCGACGATGTGGGTCTTGATGGCCCGCATGGTCTTGCTGCCGGTGCGGACAATGTTGACCACCGTATTCATCGGTGGCGGCAGCAGGTCGATCAATCGATCGGTGGTGGTCTCCTGCGGGTCGGGCGTGCTGGTCGGGTCGGGCACGACTTCCTTCAGAGCGTCCCACCATTTGGAGTCGAAGTCGTCGAAGTTCTGCGGCCCGACCGGGACGGCAGCCAGCACCTGGATGGCGTGGACCCTCGACGCGGCATCGTGGAGACGGGCAATGTCTCCGGCCATCTTCTGATCCTTGCCGGATTCGCCTTCCGCCACATTCATCACCTCGTCGAGGCAGGAGCGCGCGTCCTTGGAGGCAAGACCGAGCCCGCCCATCAGCGTATTGCGGAAGGCGACTTCGGCCGGCGTCAGCGGCTGCTCGCCTCGCGCAAGCGCGGCTAACCGTGCGGCGAGGCCCGAGGGTGGCGGCGTCGTGTTGACGTACCACCAAGATTCTTCAAGATAAATTTGCCAACTCCCCACTCGAAGAACGGTCTCAGTCACAGAAAGGAAGCACTTTGAACCACGCTTGACCTCAAACACTGCCGCTTCGTCGGCGCCGCTGACCTGGGCCGAAATTTTCGTGAGCCGCTCGCTCATTTCACGTTGCATGCGACTGACGTCGAACTGATCATGTGCAAGCGTCGGCGTCACGAAGTCATCAATTCCGACATGCACGCTGTGGCCATTTCTATCACCGCACGACGTGATTCCCGCCTTCTCCTCATGATCATATCGTAGGAAGCGCATACCTTGGCCTTCGAAGTAGCTGAGGTTCTTGACACCTGCACCGAACACAACGAACGCGCGCATGTCGGTCGGAACTTGATCGAGCGACGCTTGTGCGTGCACGGTCCTTATTGCGCCGAGCGCCAGCACACTCGAGAGCGAAACCAGGAAGAGTGCACCACGCACGATCTTGAGGGGAGGCATGGGGAGCCTATTTGGCGGGGAAGCGAAAGATGATGCCGGGCGAGCTTGTGCGATCGCGGGCGGGGTCATGAGGCTGCTTGCGTAGGACGGCGCCTGCATCAGCCCGTCGGTAACCGTTTCCGAGACGCCGAGCTTGCGGATGACGGCGTCGATGGCGAGGTTGACGTCCTGTGAGACGGCCATCAGGGCCAACTGCGATATGCCCTGCTTGAATACATTGACGACCGCCAGCGTAAATCCACTGGCCGTGTTGCCGAAGATCGATCCCGTGGCATCGCCGACGCCCCTGGCCACGGCTTCGCCGACGCGCGTCACGAAACTCTTGTCGCTGATGAAGGTTTTGGGCGACGGCGTTAACGAAGCCGGTGACGCCCGCCACCATCATGCCGCCGACGACCTGGCGCGTGACCGAGGCCCCGCCGGTTTCCGTACCGGCCCCGATGGCTGACTTCATAGTCGAGCCTGTCGCAACAAGATGCGCTTTCCTGAACACGGGGCGCCTCCTTACTTCGGATTGCCACTTTTTAAATGGCGCAAAAAAGCAGGCGGACCGCTTTGATACAGATCAAGCCGAGTGTTTGACCTGCGCGCGCGGCATCTTTGGCCCCGCTTACAGACAGCGGGATTTTCGGCCAATCTGGCGGAGGCCAGTTTGCGGTCTTTACTCGCGTTGTTCGCGTCGTTCACATCGCAATGCCGCGATCCATCCTCACCCCTGCCGACGACGTGATCGAATAGGCGAGCCAAGTCCGCTTCGGGTCGAGGCTGTGTGAGAACGCGGCGTTAGCGGTGCAGGGGCTGGTTTCTATATCGGCGTGATGGATCGCAGGACCGTTCAGGCCCGGATCGCCTGCATCAGCGGCTGGATGCC
>CAIMEE010000113.1 GCA_903839865.1 Enhydrobacter aerosaccus
CACGCCGAACGCGAGCGTCTCACTGTCATCCTGAGCGAAGCGAAGGATCCTTAGCTTGCTCGAGTTCCTCCTCGCCCTCCTCACCACCGCGACGGTGGGTGTCCTGCTGGTCCCGCTGCTGCGCCAGCGCAGCGCCGCCGTGCCGCGGCTCGACAACGACCTCGCGATCTATCGCGACCAGCTGGCCGAGCTGGAGCGCGAGCAGGCGGCGGGCAGGCTCCCCGACGCAGAAGCCAAAGCCGCGCGCACCGAGATCGAACGCCGCATCCTCACCGCGGCGGAGCAGGACGCGAAAGAAGCCGCGCACCTATCCTCCTCTGGGGACACCGCCACCCTCCATCGCTTCCTGCCGCCCGCGCTCAGCCTCGCGGTGCCGCTGGTGGCGCTCGGCCTCTACCTGCAGATCGGACGTCCCGGGCTTCCCGCGGCCCCCTTCGCCCAGCACGCGACCACGCCCGCGCCGCAACAAGACAATCTCCCCGCCCAGATCGCCGCCGCCAAGAAGCAGGCCGCCGAACATCCCGACGACCCCGAAGCCCTGTCGGCGCTGGGCGAGGCGCTCACCATCGAGGCCCAGGGCGTCGTGACCCGCCCCGCCGTCGAGGCCTTCATGAAGGTGCTGAAGCTCCAGCCCGGCGACGCGCGCGCCGCCTTCTATCTCGGCCTGCACGAGCAGCAGAGCGGCGACAGCGCCGCCGCTCTGAAACGCTGGCGCGCGCTCGAGGCCCAGTCGCCGCCCGACGCGCCGTGGCTGCCGACGCTCCGAGCCGAGATCCGCAAAGCCGGCGGCACGCCAAGCACCGCACCCGCCACCACCACCGCGCCCGGCATGCCGCAACCGAACCAGGACCAGGTCGAGGCGATGGGCCGGCTCTCGCCCGAGGAGCGGCAGAAGACCATCCGCGCCATGGTCGACGGGCTCGAGGCGAAGCTGCGCGACTCAGCCGACTCCCCCACCGAGCAGCGCGACGGCTGGCTGCGCCTGGCCAACGCGCGCAAAGTGCTGGGCGATCTGGCGCTGGCGAGCGAGGCCTTTGCCAGGGCCGATGCGCTGCGACCGCTCGACGGCGACCCGGCCACCCAGCCGGCGCTCAAGGAATGGGCCGAGGCGGAAGTGCGCCAGATCCCGCCCGGCGGCGCGCCCCCGGCCCGCGCCGTCGCGGTGCTGGAGCGGCTGGAGCGCCAGGAGCCCAACAACGCGCTGGCGCTGTTCTATCTCGGCGCCGCGTCCTTCGCCCAGGGCGACAAGCCGGCCGCCGTGAAGCGCTGGCGGGCGCTGCTGGCGCTGTTGCCGAGCGACGCGCCGATCCGCGCGATGCTCGAAGCCAGGATCAAGGAAGCGGAATAGGCGGCACGCGCAGCGTGTCGCCGGCGGGCGGCAGCGCATTCTGAGGCGCGAGAGCCCGCGCGGTGCAGAAAGGGCAAAGGCGCCGGATGCGCCGATCTGCGCGATGCCGGAGCGGAACGTGAAGGCGGAGTAGGGGCTCCGTAAAGCGAAGACGCACGGTAAAAGTAAGAAAGCGAGCGCGTTGTGTCGGTGTGCAGCTGTATTAAAGGCACTAATTAGACGGCTATCGCCTCACCCGTATGACTTCGTTTATTCGCAGCAATAATCTCAAGCCCGGTGATGTAATTGTATTGCGTAGAGATGAAGAAAGTGGCCGACGTCTCGTTGGCTACCAGAGATCACGAAAGCAAACAGTTAGCGATGCTGGAGCGCTCAAACTTGGAAATAGCTGGAAAGAAATAAAGATTTAAGGACCATCCATGAAAACTGAAATTCTATCTCCCGACCCGGCTAGGATGATCGAAGGCCTCAGAGATACTGGCTATGAATTCAATACCGCTATAGCGGACGTCATCGACAACTCGATCGCTGCGGATGCGACCAACGTGAGCCTTCGCATCGCGATGGATTTCGAAGGCAATATTAGAGTTGTCATTGCAGACAACGGCATCGGCATGAATCGCGCCGCGCTGATGAATGCCATGAAATACGGTTCTGATCGGCGCTCGGATGCGGCGAAACTATTACGCAAGGAAGGACTGTCGGTTCTAACTGTCTGGGAATGTGAAGTTCGCCGTCCTGCTAGCGTTTTGCGACGTTTGGAACGCGAGCTGATTCGCCGACGACACACCGCTAAGGAAAAAGATTCGAGACTTTGACGCTTCGCTAAGCGTCATTACCTCCCACACAATCGCCCCGCGCCCCGTTCCGCGCTTACCTCCCGCGCATCGTCACTCGCACAGGAGGAAGTCATGTCCGATCGCACCGTCACCGCTCCGACCGCCGCCTCAGCCGCCGCGGCGGAGGCCACCGTCGCCGCCTATCTCGAGAGCTGGAATGAGACCGATCCCGCCCGCCGCCAGGCCGCCATCGCGCGCGCGTGGGGGCCGCGGGCGCGCTATCGCGATCCGCTGATGACGAGCGACGGTCCCGCCGGCATCGACGCCATGCTGGCCGCCGTCCAGGCGCGCTTCCCGGGCTTCGTGCTGAAGCGGATCTCGGCCGTCGACGCGCACAACGGCCCAAGGGAGCAATTCTTGCGGTTCGCCTGGTCGCTCGGGCCGGAGGCGGGGCCGTCGGTGGTCGAGGGGGTCGATTTCTGCGCGCTCGATCCGGAGGGGCGGCTGGAGAGCGTGGTGGGGTTCATCGACAAGATGCCGGCCTTACGGGGCGCGGTGCTGCAGCGGTTTTAGCTTGACATAAATTGCGCAATACGCAACATTCTTCGGATGATGCCGAGGTCAGGTCCGGGAGGCGCCCGCTATTTTCTCGCTATTTTAACGGTCACTTTCGGTAACCAACCACCCGGCGAGCAATTGGCGCAATCAGCGCTACCCCGCTACCCCCTCCCGGCGGTGCGCGGGCGACAAAAAGCCCGGCCGCAGGTCTCCCCGCGGCCGGGCCTTCTTGTCAGCCTCCGATCGAGGCTACTGCTTGACGGTGTCCGAGGGGACGCCGCTCGGGGCCGGTGTCGTACGGGCCGGCGGCGTCATCGGCGCGACGGGCGCCGGGCGCGTGTCGGTGATCGACGGCGCGGTGGCGACGTCCGCCGCCTTGCGGGGACCGCCGTTGAAATACATCGCCCCGCCCACGATGCCGACCAGCACCAGCAGGCCCAGCAGCACATACGGCGCGCGGCCGGTGGTCTCGGTCGGCTCATAGGCGACGGGGCCGGTCGGCGGGATGGGGTTGCCGTACTTGTCGTAGGAGTTGGGATTGTTGAAATCGCTCATGATGGTTCTCCTCCGGTTGGTGGGCGTGTGGGAGTCCAACGCGGGGTCTTCCGGCCGGGTTGCGGCGGTTTGGCCTCCTCTGTGCTAGGTTTTCACGAGGTTGGAGGACACATTCATGCCCGATTCCGTTCACGTTAAGGGACCTGCGGTGCTCGACGCCGACGGCGCGCGGGCGCTGGTCGCCTCCTACGCCGCGGTGAGCCCGACGGCGGCCGCCAAGGACATCGGCCGCATCGATGCGCACATGGGCCGGTTCATTGCGCTCTCGCCGATCTGCATGGTCGCGACCGCCGATGCGGCGGGCCACCAGGACGTCACCCCGCGCGGCGACCCGCCGGGGTCGTTCAAGGTGC
Organism: Enhydrobacter aerosaccus; assembly: GCA_903839865.1. Classification (GTDB taxonomy): domain Bacteria; phylum Pseudomonadota; class Alphaproteobacteria; order Reyranellales; family Reyranellaceae; genus Reyranella; species Reyranella aerosaccus_A. The sequence continues at coordinate 3,594 of CAIMEE010000113.1, forward strand.
TCGACGAAAAGACGGTGGCGATCGCCGACCGGCCGGGCAACAACCGGCTGGATACTCTGAAGAACCTGCTCGAGAATCCGGAGATCTCGCTGATCTTCCTGCTGCCCGGCGTCGCCGAGACGGTGCGGGTCGCGGGCACGGCCGCGCTCTCGGTCGATCCCGAGCTGCTGGCCTCGATGGCGGTGCAGGGCAAGGCGCCGCGCTGCGCGATCGTGATCACGGTGCGCCAGGCCTATCTCCACTGCGCCAAGGCGCTGATCCGCTCGAAGCTGTGGGACGGCGCGTACGCCGTGCCCAAGGGCACCTTCCCCTCGATCAGCCGCATGGTCGGCGACCAGGTGGGCTTCACCGAGGAGCAGAAGAAGATCGCCGAAGCGCGCACCGAGATCGCCTACAGGGACGGGTTGTGGGCGCCGATACCGTGAGCACGTACGTCGTCACCGGCCAGCGGGCGCGCCAGATGCGCGTCGTGCCGGCCGAGGTGCTGAAGCGTCTGTACACGCGGTCAGACTGGGCCGGGCTGAAGCAGACGGCGGCGCATCTCGCGCTGCTGGTGCTGGGCGGGGCGGCGATTCTTTATACGCGCGATACTTGGTGGGTGATCCTGCCGCTGATCGCGCAGGCGTTCTTCGTCAATTCGCTGTTCGGCGCGATGCACGAGTCGGTTCACTACGGCTCGTTCAAGACGCGCTGGATGGCCGACGTGCTGGCCTTCTTCTCGGGCGCGGCGATCCTGAACAACGCGGGCTTCTATCGCCACTATCACATGGCGCATCACCGCTACACCCAGGATCCCGAGCGCGATCCCGAGCTCATCACCTCGGGCACGCCGCGCACCTGGAAGAACTATCTCTTCCGCGTGAGCTCGATCCCGTTCTTCGTGCTGCGCACGCGCGACATCCTGCTGTTCCCGTTCGGGTTTCGGGGCGACGTCGATTATATCCACCCCTCGGGCTGGGCCGAGGCGCGGCGCTGGGCGCGGTATCTGCTCGCGTTCTATCTGCTGCTGCTGGTGGGCTCTGTGTACTTCCAGACCACGGCCGTGCTCTGGGTCTGGCTCCTGCCGCTGGCGATCGGTTCGCCGCTGCTGCGTCTCTATCTGCTGACCGAGCACACCCTCTGCCCCAACAGCGACGACGGCTTCGCCAACACCCGCACCACGGTGTGCAATCCCGTCCTGCGCTTCCTGATGTGGAACCTCCCGTTCCACGCCGAGCATCACCTGCTGCCCAACATCGCCTTCCACAATCTCCCCAAGGCGCACCAGTACCTGCGCCCGCACCTCAAGTACGTGGCGAAGAGCTACACCCAGACCCACCGCGAGATCATCGGGGTTCTCTCTTGAAAACCACGGAGGGCGTGTTCGAGTGCGGCGACGTGCTGCTACAGCGCGGCGGCACGCTGAAAGACGCGAAGATCGTCTACAAGACCTTCGGCACGCTGAACGCGGCGCGCGACAACGTCATCGTCTATCCGACGAGCTACAGCGCCCATCACACCGACATCGAATGGCTGGTCGACGTCCAGAACTGCCTCGACCCGTCGAAGTACTTCATCGTCATCCCGAACATGTTCACCAACGGCCTCTCGACCTCGCCGTCGAACTACGCGGGTGGCGGTGAGTTCCCGCTGGTCACGACCTACGACAACGTCACGCAACAGCGCCGTCTGATGAACGAGCTTTTCGGCGTCGAGCGCGTGAAGCTGGTCTACGGCTGGTCGATGGGCGCGCAGCAGGCCTATCACTGGGCCGCCCTCTTCGGCGCCTCGGTCGAGCGCATCGTCGTCAACTGCGGTTCGGCCAAGACCGCGCCTCATAACTTTGTCTTCCTCGAAGGCGTGCGCACGACGCTGCTCGCGGCACGCACGCCCGAAGAAGGCATCCGCGCCATGGGCCGCATCTACGCCGGCTGGGCGCTCAGCCAGACCTTCTATCGCCGCGAGATGTGGCGCGGCCTGGGCTTCGAGTCGCTCGAGGACTTTCTGGTGCGCTCGTGGGAAGCCAACTTCCTGCGCCGCGACTGGCGGGACCTACTGGCGCAACTGCTGACCTGGCAGATGGGCGACATCTCCGCCAACGATCTTTACCGCGGCGATCTCGAGATGGCGCTCAGCGGCATCAAGGCGAAGGTGCTGCTGATGCCGTCGGCCACCGATCTCTACTTCCAGACCGACGACAATCGCGGGGAGCTGCCGCACCTGAGCGCCGGCAAGCTGGCCGAGATCCCGTCGGTGTGGGGCCACCGCGCCGGCAATCCGCGCGGCATTCCCGAAGAGACCGCGTTCATCAATGCACGGGTGACCGCACTCTTGGAGAGTTAGTCCTTCTCCGGCTCGACCGCCGGCCGCACCTGGCCGCTGGTCGCCGCATCGTTGGGCTGGGCCGGCGGCGGCGGCTCCGGCCGTGCCGCGAGCTTCTTCGGCAGGAACGCATCGACCGCGATCGCCGTCGCGATGGGCTGCTCTTCCATCGGGTTGTGGCCCGCGTTCTCGAAGATCGCGAGCTTCGCACCCTTGATGTCGTTCTGGAACTTGAAGGCGTCGGCCACCGGCACCCACTTGTCCTTCGATCCCCACACGATCAGCGTCGGCACGTCGAGCCGCTTCAGCACCGTAGGATCGAGCGGCTCCTGCATCCGCACGCGCGTCAGCGTCGCGTGGCGATTACCGGGGAAGCGCTGCAGCTCGGCGTAGCGCTTCACCCGCTCCGGCGTCACCATCGCGGGATCGGCGTAGACGTCGAGCAGCGTCTCGCGCGCGTGGCTGTCGGGCTTGAAGTAGATGCCGATACCGCCCACCACCGGCAGGCGCGCCAGCTGGATCGACAGCGGCACGCGCCCGGTGCCCGGATAGCCCGACGAGTCCACGAGAATGAGATGGCTCACCCGCTCAGGCCTGGTCGACGCGAAGCTCCACGCCACCGCGCCGCCCATCGAGTGACCGCCCAGCGCGAAGCGATCGAGATTGAGCGTGTCGGCCAGCACCTCGATGAAGTCGGCATAGGCCTCGATCGTGTACTCGTCGCGCGCCCAGGTGCCGGTGAGGCCGTGGCCCGGCAGGTCGACGGTGATCACGCGGGCGCGCGGGCTGAGTTCCTTCACCCAGCCGTCCCACACGTCGAGCGACTCGAGCGAGCCGTGGATCAGGATCAGCGGAATCGCGTCCGGAGTGTTGCCGTTCTCGCCGGTGTCGCGGATGCGCGTGCGCACGCCGCCCACGTCGATGAACATCGAGCCTTCGCCGGCATAACGCTGCGTCAGCGTCTCGGCCGGCAGGTCGGGCGTATAGGCCCACAAGGTGGCGCCCATCAGCACGCCCGCCACGACCAGCAGCAGGTACGGCCAGCGCCGCGGCGGCGTGTCAGCGCGACGGCGGCGGGGCGGCATCGGCTCTTCTCGCCAGGGCGTCGGCAAGCTTGTCGAGATCGCGCAGCGCGAACTGCGCCGCGGGATTGCGATCGATGATCTTCTCCTCGATCAGGTTGGCCAGGATCGCCTGGTTGAGATCGTTGGTGACGACCAGCCGGTCTTCCAGTTGCGCCACGAACACCAGCAGCTCGAAGTCGAGTCCGGTCGTGGTGATGCGGGGGAAGCGCACGATCGGCGACGGCACGCGCAGCACGCGCGGATGGCCGAGCGCCGCCTCGCGCAGGATCGCCTCCATCTTCGCCACGTCGGTGCCGAGGCCCACCGTGATCGGGATCTCGAGCCGGCTCGACGTGTCGGAATAGGTGCGATTGATCACCGGGTTCTGCAGGAACAGGCTGTTGGGCACGATCACGTGCGTGCGCTGGAAGGTCTCGATCTCGGTGGCGCGGATGTTGATGCGCCGCACGAAGCCCTCGTGGCCGTTGACCGACACCCAGTCGCCTGCCTTCACCGGTCGCTCCATCAGCATGATCACGCCCGAGATCACGTTGTTGGCGATGTTCTGCAGGCCGAGGCCGATACCGACCGACAGCGCGCCCAGCACGATGGCCAGGTTGGTGAAGTCGATGCCCAGCGCGCTGACGCCGATCAGGATGGCGATGATGACGCCCACATAGTTGAGGCCGGCGTCGATCGACTGGCGCAGCGGCATCGGCGCGTCGAGTGTCGGCATCACGCGGTCGCGCACGACGTTGCGCGTGACCCGCGCCAGTAACAGGCAGACGACAAAGGCCGCCATCGCCGTGCCGATGTTCTCGAGCGAGATCGTGACGCCGCCGATGCGCACGCCGCGCATCAGGTTGCCGAAGCCGCGCAGGATCGCGTCGATGTCGACGCTCCACACCGCGGGGATGGCAACGCCCAGCAGGATCACCAGCACGAAGTCGAACAGCAGCAGCACGATCAGCTGGCCGCGCAGGCCGGCATCGTCGGCGAGGCCGAAGCGCCGCCGCACCCAGCGCCCGGTCGGTGTCTGGGGCGCGGCCACGGCATCGAGAAGATCGGCCACCAGGCGATGCGCCAGCTGCGCCAGCGCCACGAGCAGGCAGCTCGACGCCACGCCCGAATGGATGTGCGAGGCGAGTGTCGCGTAGCCCAGCAGCGCGCATACGATCGACGCTGTCAAGATCGCGACCAGGGCGAGCCGCGCGATCGACCACCAGGTGCCGCCGATCATCGAAGGCTGCTCGGAGCCCTCCGGCCGCTGCGCCTGCCAGGCCTTGTTCGACATGGCGGACACGGTCAGCGCCGCCACCGTCGCGGCCAGGATCAGCGCGCCCAGCGAGGCGAGTGCGGCGCGATTGTCGCCGGTCGTCAGCACGACGAAGAGGAAATCGACGGCGATGCCGACCGCCATCAGGCGGCGCAGCGCGGCAGAGAGTTGCCGCGCACTCGAATCGGTGAACGGCAGCACGCGCCAGGCCGGCCGGCCGGGCGCCAGCGCCGTGGCCGTGAGGCCGACCACCAGCAGGAAGGTGATCAGCCGTATCGTCAGCTCGGGCAGCAAGGTGTCGATGGGCGGCGGCGGCTGGCTAGCTTCGAGGAGACGGCCGACCAGCCAGACCGCGAGGATCGGTACCAGCACGAGGCCGATGCCGTCGATCGCCGCGGCGATGGTGCGGTCGCGCTGTCCAGGCTCGACTTCGCCGCTGCTGCCGAAGCGACGGCCGAGCACGCGCGCGATCCACCACAGGCCGATCGTGAACACCGCCCAGACGGCGAGCGGTGTTGTGTCCTGCTCGCCGCTGCGCAGCGACGTGAGGCCGTCGCGGCCCCACACGTGGAAGGCCGAGGCGAGGTCGCGCGCCGTCGCGGTGAGCTCGGGCCACAACCGCGTCCACACCGCGCTCGACAGCGGCGAGGCGTCGCGATGGAGCAAGGTCGCCATCACCACCTGGTTGCGCAGCTTGTTCATGCGCTCGAGCAACTGGTCGGCGCGCACCACGATCACTTCGCATTGCTTGACCCGGCTCTCGCTGATCGCCGCAAGGTCGGTGAGCCGTTGGCGCTCGGCCTTGACCGCGTCGGTGTCGGGCGGCTGGTCGGGCGCGGTCTTGCCGTCGGAGGGCGTGCTGGGCTCGAGCGGGGCCAGCAGGCGCTTGGTGTCGGCCAGGTCGCTGCGGGCGAGCGCCGCGGAAGCGGAGGCCGCCGTCCGGACGTCGGTCGCCTGCTCGCGCAGCGCGTCGATCTCGATCGCCAGTACCGTGGGCTGGTCGATCCGCGCCGCGATCCGGTCCAGGGTGCGGGTCCACGTGTCGATCAGCTGGGAAAACGGCCGCTGCGGCGGCGTTTGGGCATAGCCCGTCCCGCCGCTGGCCAAGACCAGCAGCAACAGGCATCCCAGGCGAACGACCCCCCGAATCATGTGGTTTTTTCTACCATGGAGGCCTGCGGAGCGTCTTGTTGACAGGACCTGACCGGCGCGGAACCTTGCGCGCCGAAAGCGTAGCGGAGGGAACGATCATGGCGGGCGGCAAGGGTGGCGTAGGCGAAGTCCGGGTCAAGCCCGACAAGTTGCACGCCTTTACGATGGCAATCTGCCGGGCCGACGGCAGCTCCGCCGACGAGGCCAAGCTGGTCGCCGACCATCTGGTGATGGCCAACCTGTTCGGCCACGACAGCCACGGCGTCGGCATGATGCCCGCCTACATACAGAATACCACCACCGGCCGTTGCGCTCGTAATCATCATGCAAAGATCATCAAGGACAATGGTGCTGTAATTGTGATCGACGGCGGCACCGGTTACGGCCAGGTGATCGCCAAGGAAGCGATGGATATCGGCATCGAGCGCGCGAAAAAGCACGGCGTCTGCGTCGTTGGCCTCACCAACTCGCATCACATCGGACGCATCGGCCATTGGGCCGAGCAGTGCGCGCGCGCCGGCATGGTGAGCACGCACTGGGTGACTGTGCATGGCCACAAGTCGCTGGTCGCTCCGTTCGGCGGTGCCGAGCCGCGCTACTCGACCAATCCCTACTGCACGGCCGTGCCGCGCAAGGGCAAGGAGCCGATCGTGCTCGACTTCGCGACCAGCCAGGTCGCGATGGGCAAGGTCCGCGTCGCCAACAACAAGAAGATCCAGATGGAACCCGGCCTGCTGATCGATGCGGCCGGCGTCGACACCACCGAGCCCGGCGTGATGTACAATCAGCCCTTCGGCGCGATCCTGCCCTTCGGCCTGCACAAGGGCGGCGGCCTCGCGGTGATCTGCGATCTGCTCGCCGGCGCGCTGACCGGCGGCATGACGCACTCGCCCAAGACCATTCGCGATGGCACCGACATCATCAACAACATGCTGTCGATCATCATCGATCCGTCGGCGATGGGCGGCACCGCGGCGTTCGAGGAAGAGGTCGAGACCTTCATCACCTGGGTGAAGTCGGCCAAGCCGCGTCCGGGCGTGCCCGAAGTGCTGGCGCCGGGCGAGCCCGAGCGCGCGCGCAAGATCGACCGCGAGAAGAACGGCGTGCCGATCGACACCACGACGTGGCAGCAGCTGATCGAGGTCGCGCGCAAGGTGCGGCTGAACGATACCGAAATCCCGCACACCGTCGCGGCTTGAGGCGACACAGGAGACCACCATGGCCAAGATGAAGCTCTACTACTCGCCGTCGTCGCCCTATGCGCGCAAGGTTCGCATCGTCGCGATCGAGGCCAAGCTCGACAAGAAGATCGAGATGGTCAACGTGGCGCTGACGCCGGTCGCGCCCAATGCCGACGTCGACAAGCACAATCCGGTCGGCAAGGTCCCCGCGCTGTCGGTCAAGGGCATCGACCTCTTCGACTCGCCGGTGATCTGCGAATATCTCGACAGCCACCACAAGGGCCGCAAGCTGTTCCCGCGCAAGGGCCGCGAGCGCTGGGTGGCGCTCAGGCTGCAGGCGATGGCCGACGGCCTGCTCGATGCCGCATTGCTCGCGCGTTACGAGGGTTTCCTGCGGCCGGAGGACAAGCGCTGGCCCGACTGGACCAAGGGCCAGATGAAGAAGATCGACGGCGTGCTCGACGCGCTCGAAGCCGAGACGAAGTCGTTCAAGGGCAAGCTCACCATTGGCACGATCTCCGTGGTCTGCGCGCTGGGCTATCTCGACTTCCGCTTCGGCAGCCACGACTGGCGCGCCAAGCGGCCCAAGCTCGCCAAGTGGTTCGCGACGGCCTCCAAGATACCGTCGATCAAGATGACCGTACCGCCTCCGGCGTAAATGACAGCCGACGAGATCATTGCCCGCCTCGGGCTGCAGCCGCATCCCGAGGGCGGGCATTTTCGCGAGATGTATCGCGCGCCAAGTGGAGCTCCGGACCAGCCGCGCGGCGCATCGACGGCGATTTACTTCCTGCTGAAAGCGGGTGAGCGCTCGCACTGGCACAGGGTCGATGCCGACGAGGTCTGGCATCACTATGCCGGCGCCCCTCTCGAACTGTCGCTCAGCGACGACGGCAAGCGCGTGCGTCATGTGCGCGTCGGCACCGACTTCGAGATCGGCGAGCTGCCGCAGGCCGTCGTGCCGCGCGATGTCTGGCAGGCCGCTCGCTCGCTCGGTCACTGGACGCTGGTCGGCTGCACGGTGGCGCCGGCATTCCGGTTCGAAGGCTTCGAGCTTGCGCCGCCGGGCTGGGAGCCGCGCTAGCGCTTCCACATCTCGCGTGAGGCCAGCACGGCACCGACCGTGACAAGCAATGCCGCGATCAGCAGCGTGCCCGTGGGTTGCGCGAGACCGCAGAGAATCAGCAGACCGGTCGACAGGATGGGAGCGGCGTAGCTCAGCGCGCCCAGTGCGCGGATGTCGCCGCGCTTCACGGCGTGATCCCAGAGATAGAAGGCGCCGCCGGTCGGACCGATGCCGAGCGCCAGAACGGCGAGCCATGCGGGGGCAGAGGCAGGCCATACGGTACGCTCGAACAGAAGGTGGCAAACGAGCGAGAGCAGAGAGGCGACGGTGCAGAAAGCCGCGATCGCGTCGGTTGGAGTCTCGCCGAAGCGCCGCGACAACACCGAGTAGAGCGACCAGGCGAAGGCGCAGCCCAGCGCCAGCGCGTAGCCGAGCGCCGTGCCGCCGGCGAAGTCGAGGCCGCGCCCGAAGGCCAGCAGGGCCACGCCTGCGAATCCAAGGAGAGCGCCCGCGAGATGCGGCCAGCGCAGACGCTCACCGGCGAGCGGCGCCGACAGCAGCACGATCAGCAGCGGCCAGAGGTAGTTGATGAGGTTGGCCTCGGCCGGCGGGGCGAGCTGCAGGGCCGCAAAATAAAGGGCGTGATAACCGAACAGGCCACCGACGCCGAGCAGCCAGACCCTCGCCGGCCAGCGCATCAGGTCGCCCCACGGCAGGCCGCGCCAGCGCGCGCGCGCGATGCCGAGCGTCGCCCCGATGGCGAACGTCATGGCGACCATCTGGAAGGCGGGAACGGGGCCGGCCGTCACCGAGAGCGTGGCGAGCGCCCCCCACAGAAAGATCGCGCCGGTGCCGGCG
>CAIMEE010000114.1 GCA_903839865.1 Enhydrobacter aerosaccus
CGACATCTCGTGGATGCGCGCCATCGCGCGGTTCTGATAGACCCAGCGGCCGTCGGCCTCGTAGAGCAGGACGCCGTCGCTCATATTGTCGAACACCGACTGCAGCACCGCGCGCGAATCGGTGGCTTCCTTCTCGCGGCGCTTCAGCTCGGTGATGTCGATGATGGTGGTGACGGTGCCGCCGCTGCTGGTGCGGCGGGCCTGGCCGCGCAGCCAGCGGCCGTCACCGACGGGATATTCGGCCATGCCGCCGTGGCGATAGACGTGTGTCGTGCCGGCGATAAAGGCTTGCGCGTCGCCGTTCGGCCGCATCGACTCCGGCGAGCGGTAGGCAACGGCGTTCAGCGCATCGGTGAAATTTACGCCGGGCGTGGTGGCTTCGGGCAGGTCGGGCAGGCTCTTCGCGTAGTTGAGATTGCACAGCACGAGCTTGTCGTCGGCGCCCCACAGCACCACCGAGTGCGGCAGGTTCTCGATCGCTTCTTTCAGCGTGTCACGTGCCAGCCGCGCGTCGGCTTCGGCCGCCTGGTGGCGCTTGGCGAGATCTTCGTTGGCGATCGTGAGCTCGACCTGTTTGCGCTGGGCAAGGTGCTGCGGCTGGTTCTGCAGGTTGAGCGCCACGAGATAGAGCACGGCCCCGAACGCCAGGGCCCAGGAGAGGGGGTCCTGCGACTGAAACAGGCCAGCCGCCAGGAGAATGAGCGAGGAACCGGAGAAGGCGAGATAGGAACGTGCCTCATAGAGACGGCCGGGCGCCAGCGCGGCGCACAGCAGCAGCGCCGTCGTGATGACCAGGCGCGGCTCGACCGGCGGCAGCATCACCAGCATTGCGCCGCCGGCGCCGTAGGAGATGCCCGTCAGCCCGGCGTAGAGGATGTAGTCTCGTCGCCACGTGTGGATCGTGCGCGACTCCGGCCGGGCACGGTAGGCGCGCGATAGCAGGATGAAGCCGGTCATGGCCGCGATGTGGGCCGCGAAGGGCCCGGCGAGCATCCACCAGGGCGCCACGCCCCAGTAGATGATGGCGAATACCACCCAGAGGCTGAGAGCCAGGACCCGCAACGTGACGTTGCCGGTCATCAGACGGTCGGTGAGGACGCGTTCGACTCTTTGTCTTTCGGTAGGAAATTCGCTCATCCCCCATCGTCGCCTGCCCGTGTTTCCTGCCGGTAACGCGGCGCGTCGAAGATGTTTCGTGGGTTTCGCGAGATTCGGTGGACGGCGGAACCCGGCGATACAGACGAAACCAAATGGTGTCTTTTCGCAATTCTGAAGAAACCGGCCGGTCGTACTTTCGCGTCATCGAAAACGGGGCGCAACGCCCGAGCTGGAGTGCCGAACATGATGACGATTTTGTACCGTCCGATGGTCAAGGAAGTTCTCGTTCTCCTCACCTCCGGCGTGCTCGCCACCATGATCTGCAGCCGGGTCTATGCCGCCCCGCTTTCCGAGACCGAAGCGGCCGCTCCCGCGGTCTCGATCGCCACCGCCGCTCCGGCCCCGCAGGTGCAGCTCGCGCCGATGTCCAAGGAAGAAGGCCGCCAGATGCTGCTGTCGGTGCTGCATGGCCAGGTGCCGCTCGCCAGCCCGACCCTGACGGGCAACCGGTAAAACCCAACGAAATTCGCTTTCGCCGGACGCACACCTCCGGCGAGAAGATGGTCGGGACTCCCATCACCGACCCAGCAGCGGCGCCCCCCTCCGGCGCCGCTGTTTCGTTGTGGAGACCTTGAGGTTGGCGCCCCCGGACGGCAGGATGGCCGGAGATGGCCGTTCGCTCAAAAGACACCCGCCCGCACGTCATTGTTGTCGAGGACGAGCAGTTTCAGCGCGAAACGCTGACCGATTTCCTGGGCGAGAACGGCTATCGCGCCTCGGGCGTCGAGTCTGGTGCCGCTCTGCGGAAGCTGGTCGAAAAGGACCCGGCCGCCCTGGTGCTCCTCGATCTGCGGCTGCCGGGCGGCGACGACGGCTTTGCCCTCGCCCGCTTCCTGCGCGAGCGCAGCCGCAAGGTCGGCATCATCATGCTGACGGCGAGCGGCGACACGGTCGACCAGGTGGTCGGGCTCGAAAGCGGCGCCGACGACTACATCGCCAAACCCTACGAGCCACGTGCGCTGCTGGCCCGCATGAAGGCCGTGCTGCGCCGCGCCGGCGGTGCCGAGGCCGCGACGCCCGGCGAGCGCGTGCGGGTCGGCAAGTGCATGCTCGATCTCGAAGCGCGGCGCATGACGGCGCTGTCGGGCGAGGAAGTGCCGCTGCGGGCCGGCGAATTCGAGCTGCTGAAGATCTTCGCGGAGAATCCCAACCGGCCGCGCAGCCGCGACTGGCTGCTCGAGACGACCAGCCATCGCGAGATGGAAGCCTTCGACCGCGCCATCGACATCCGCATCCTGCGGCTGCGGCGAAAAATCGAGGCTGATCCCGCGCACCCCACATCTATCCGCACGGTGCGCGGCGCCGGCTATATGTTCGTGCCGCCGGAAGACTGAGGCGGAATCGGCCGCGCCACCGGAACTCGCCAACGTTCTCGACGTTTAAGCGGGCATGGCGAGCGAAACCCTGCACGAAGACGCCGACAAGCTCGGCGACGATATCATCGATCATCACCGCGCGATCGCGTCGCTGATGGAAGAACTCGAGGCGGTCGACTGGTACAACCAGCGCGCCAAGGCGACCAGGAATCCCGAACTGCGCGCAATCCTCGAGCACAATCGCGACGAGGAAAAAGAGCATGCCGCGATGGCGCTCGAATGGATCCGTCGCAACGACTCCAAGATGAACGAACATCTCGAGACGTACCTTTTCACCGAAGGACCTCTCACGGCGATCGAAGCGGACGCAAAGGGCAGCGGTGGAGACGTCGGGAGCGAGGCGCCGGCCAAGGACGGCAGCCTCGGACTTGGAAGCCTGCGCAAGGCTGGAGGGCAGGACCGATGACTCATCTTTTCCGCAAGCGCGCGCCGATCACGCCGGCCGGTTGGGTCGAGA
>CAIMEE010000115.1 GCA_903839865.1 Enhydrobacter aerosaccus
AGCTGCTCACCCAGGGCGGGGACGAGCAATGAGAACAAATGCGCGATCAGGCCGATCTGGGCGAACAGGCCGAGCGCCATGCCGCTGGCGAGTGTGAGGAAGCGCCATTCACGCCAGAGGCCGCCGGGCCCGACGGGCCGCATCGGCTTCATCGTGGCCGCGACCGCGGCGGTCATCGGCTCGCCATCGGCCACCTGCCCCAGCATCTGCGGCGTCTTGGCGAAGACGAGGCTGCAGAGGATCCAGACCGCGATCACCATGACGATGCCGATCGCGAACGCCGCCATCGGAAAGCCCAGCCAGCCGATCGCCGCGACCCAAAAGGGCGAGAACACGACGCCGCCGATACTGGCGCCGTTGTAGGCCATGGCGAGCGCTGCCGGCCGCTTCACTGCGAACCACGGTGCCACGATCGCGTTGATCGCGGCCGCCGCCATGGTGACCCAGCCCGCGCCGCTGAACAGCGTGGCGAGCAGAAGCTGCCACGGCTCGCGCGCGAGCGCCCAGCCGAGCACGCCCAGCGCCAGCACCAGCGTCCCGGTGCGCGTGACCGCGGGCAGGCCGAAGCGCTTGTAGAGTCCCGGCAGGTTGGCGACCAAGAGCGCGCCGATCAAGAAGTGCAGGGTCACGGCGGTCGAGACGAGCACCGTCGACCAGCCACGCTCCTCCTGTACCTGGTGCAGGTAGACCGGCGGCCCGTAGAAGCCCAGGCCCCAGCCGAAGGTCGCGAGCACGAAGGCGCCGGCGACGACGCGCCAGCCGAAGAAAGTCGTTTGCATGGCGCGGACCTTAGGGCCGCGCGGTGGCCGTCGTTACGGCGAGGGCCGAAGGGTCATTCCGGGAGGCTGTCGGCCAGCGCCACGACTTCGAGCAACAAGTCCGCGAACCAGGGCTGGCTTCGGACCTCTCTCGTCCAGCAGTCGCGATAGGCGGCGGGCGGCACGCTATCGCATGCCGCGATCGGAAGGGCCGGCGTCCTGGCCTTGAAGAAGCTGACATAGACCTTGCTGCCCTTGGCGACGGAGAGCGCGATCCAGTTCGCACCGGGCTGCGCGCTTGCGAGAAAGGCGCCGATCGCCGAGGCGTTGTCGGTGAGACCGATCGGCAGATCGACCAGCTTCTCGACGCCCCAATCCGAGGCGCGCGCCCAGAGATAGAAGCTCGGCGTCGTGAACAGGATCGAGAGATCGCTCGACGGCTTCTTGTCGATCGACCAGAAGTCGGTGCTCTCGTTCAGCCAGTGTTCGACCAGGCTCGGTGTCGATACGATGATGCGGTTGCCGCCCTTTCCTCCAACAGACAGGCCCTCGAAGGAGAGACCGTCGAGCGCGCCGAAGCGGCCGTAGCAGCACAGCGCGGGATTGAGCGCGCCCGCCTTCGCGAATCCGGGCAGCGGCGGCAGCGGTCCCAGCACGTCGCGCATCAGCGCTTCGACATCGCGACGGCGGCGATCGTATTCCCTGCGGAAGGCGGGCGTGAACAGCTCCGGCTTGCCGAGGTCCTTCGTCGGATTGTACTCGGGGTCCTGCGCCATCTGCTTCAGCTCGGTGCTCGCGGCATCGCGCGCGGCGAAGTACCCGTCCTCGGCCGTCTGCGCCCAGGCCGGAAACGCACACGCCGCCAGCAGGACGGCGAGCGCCGCCCGCATTAGAAGCTTGCTTCCACCGCGCCAAGCCCCACGAACTCGCCGCGCGCCTTGGTGCCCGGCGGATAGTAGCGCAGCCCCGTCCACGAGCCGGTGGTGATGGCCATGCCCTTGCGGATGCCGCCGCGCCGGCGCACGGCGTGATCGATCATCCAGGCGAGCGGCCGCGTCGGGTCGATCGAGCCCAGACCGCCCTTCTGGTCGACCTCGACCTTGCCGTCGATGATCTGGCGTACCTGCAGGTTGGCCCAATCCAGTCCCTTCCAATCCTTGATCGACGAGCCGATCACCAGCGCGTGGTTCATCTGGTTGTCGGCCAGCAGCCATTCCGGATCGGCCGCCTTGAAATCGGCCAGCCGCGTGTCGACCACTTCCATGCCGACGACGGCATCGCCGACGGCCCCTAACGCCTCGTCCCGCCCGACGGTTGCCTCGCGCGGTGCAATATCGCGCACGATGTGGAAGGAGATCTCGACCTCGACGCCGATCATGTGCATGGACTTGCCGTCGAACGTCGCGGGCGAAGCAACCAGCGTGTTGGCGAGCAGCGGGGCGCAGTTGGGCTCCGCCGTCGGCGTGCGGGCGCCGACCTTCCAGCCCGATACGGGCCCGGTCGCATTGGCGACGCCGTCCTGGATGGCATAGACCGCAGCGCGATCCGGCAGCGCGAAAGGGACGGGCATCTGCTTGCCCGTGCGGCGGGCGGCGAGCAGGCCCTGCACGGCATTGGCGATATCCTGGCTCATGCTAAGCTCCGCAAAACGATAAACGGTTCCGGAGGGAACATGCCCTACGCCAGCGGCCGCGTCATTCACGACGCCGATGCGCACATCATGGAAGTCCCCGGCTTCCTGACCGAGCACCTCGAGGCGAGATACCGCAACACGATCAACGACGACGTGCTGTTCCCCCGCGACCGGGGCCGCGGCCTGCACAAGCTCATGAGGCCCGACGCCGGCCGGGCCGCCCTCGAGCAGGACGAATCGCAGATCATGCTGCACAAGAACTGGGACGCGCTGGGCTCCTTCACCAAGGAAGACCGGCCGCGCTCGATCGATCTGCTGGGCTTCGCAAGCCAGCTCATGTTCACCACGCAGCTGCTGAATTTCTCCGCCCTGCTCGAGGGCAAAGCGACGTCGACGCGATCTACGCGGTCGCACGCGCCCACACCCGCCACATGGTCGAGTTCTGCTCGGTCGACAAGCGGCTGCTGCCCACGGGCTACGTGCCGTTGGCCGACTTCGAACGCACGAAGGTCGCCGCGCGAGAGGCGATCGAGATGGGCGCCAAGGGCCTGATGATCCCGTCGCGCTGCCCGGACGGCCATTCGCCCAGCCATATCGGCCTCGATCCGCTGTGGGCGAT
>CAIMEE010000116.1 GCA_903839865.1 Enhydrobacter aerosaccus
CGCGCTGCTGCTCGATCTGGCTCGTCATGCGGTTGAACGAACGTGCCAGCTGGCCCAGCTCGTCGTTGGGCGGCCCCTCTTCGACGCGTGCCGCAAGGTCGCCATCGCGGACCCTCTCCGCCGCGGCCATCAAGCCGCCGATCGGTTCGGTGAGACGCGTGGCGAACAGGATCGCGAGCCACACGGCCGCCAGAAGCATCAACAGCGCGATCGCGCCGCAGATCAGGAAGATCACGAGTTGACTGCGACGCAACGCCTGCTCGATCTGCGCGTAGAACTTGCCGGCGAACTCGATGCTCTTGATGTAGTCGACGACCTTGAGGTCGATGGCGTGTCCGGTAACGAGAAACAGCGGCTCGCCCACGAAGAGCTGCATGACGAAGTAGGTGCCGTTATCGGTGGCAAATTCGATGGGGCGCGGCTGGTTCACGGCAAGCCACAGCACCTGGGCCGATGGCACCGGATTGGCCGCTGCCTTCGTGTCCGGCGCAACGGCCTGGGCGATCAAGCCCTTGTCGCCGTCGACGACGTCGGCCTCGATCACCGGTCGGCCCGCGATCAACTGCTGCAACAGCTTGCCGGTGGCCTCCTTGTCGTACAGCCCAGTGCTGTTCAGTTCCTGCAGCGGTGCGGAGATCGCGGCGATGTCGCGCAGGATTTCTTCTTCCCGGGCATGCCGGACCGGTTCGCCGATCGCGCGTGCCGCTTCGTAAGAAGCCTGCGCCGGCTTGACCACGAAGTCGGTGAGGTTGAGCAGCAACAGCGACAGGATGATCGAGACGATGATCGTGGGCGTAATGGTGAACACACTGCACACCAGCACGAGCCGCATGTGCAGGCGCGAGCCGGCTGCGCCGCGGCGGCGATCGAGCCAGAGCTGCGTCAGGCGCACCGCCAGCACTGCGACCAGCACGACCGCGACCAGGAGATCGGCCACCAGCAAACCGGTCATCCACCCATTCGTGCTGAAGGACGCGGGTACGAGGCCAGTCAGCCAGGCGTAATTGAGCGCGCCCGCCACGATGGCGAGCGCCGCGAGCGACATCGCAGCAATGCGGCCGCTCAGGGCACGCCCCAGCGCCGTCATTACGTCGCCAAAGCGTGAACCGCCCAGCGAAGTTGTCACCAAATCACCCGCCTCTGCGGACCTGCGGCGTGCGAACGACGGGGACGTCGAGGTCCTTGATCTTTTTGCGCAACGTATTGCGATTGAGCCCCAGGAGACGGGCCGCGCGCAACTGGTTCCCGCGGGTTGCCCCCAGCGCAAGCGACAAAAGCGGCCGTTCGACCTCTGCGATCACGCGATCGTACATGCCGTCGGGCGGCAGCCGGTCGCCATGGGCGGCAAAGAGCGCCTGCAGATGACGGTCGACCGCGTCGGTCAGGTTCACGTCACTACCGCCGGAGCCGCCACCCTGCACTTCCGGCTCGGGAGCGAGGATAGCGTCGGCCAGTTCGGACTCGATCGTCTCGAGGTTGATCACCTCTTCCGAATATAGCGCCGAGAGTCGGCGCACGATGTTCTCGAGCTCGCGTACGTTGCCTGGCCAGCGATGCTGACGCAGCCGTGTCATCGCGTCGGGCGACAGTACCTTGGTCGGCAGTCCATCGGTCGTCGCCGCGCGCAGGAAGTGGTTGGCGAGCTCCGGAATGTCGTCGAGCCGCTCACGCAGCGGCGGCAGGCGGATCGGCACGACGTTGAGGCGATAGAACAAATCTTCCCGGAAGATGCCTTGCTGGATCAAGCGGCGCAGGTCGCGATGAGTGGCCGCCACGATACGGACGTTCGCCTTGATCGGCGTGCGGCCGCCCACGGTCATGTACTCGCCTTCCTGCAGCACGCGCAGCAGGCGCGTCTGTGCTTCCGGCGGCATGTCGCCGATCTCGTCGAGGAAGAGCGTGCCGCCGGCGGCCTGCTCGAACTTGCCGGACGAGCGCTGCACGGCGCCGGTGAACGCGCCGCGCTCGTGGCCGAACAACTCGCTTTCGATCAGTTCGCGCGGGATCGCGGCCATGTTGAGCGCCACGAACGGCCCCTTGCGGCGCTTGCCGTAATCATGGAGCGCGCGCGCCACCAGCTCCTTGCCGGTTCCGGACTCGCCCGTGACCATGACCGTGAGATCGGTGGCCATCAGCCGGGCGAGCGCGCGGTAGATCTCCTGCATCGCGGGCGACCGCCCGATCAGCGGCAAACGCTCGGCCTCTTCCGGATGCTGGGCGGCCCGCGCCTGTGACGAGGCCGGCGCAGAGAGCGCACGGTTGACGACAGACACCAGTTCGTTGAGGTCGAACGGCTTGGGGAGATATTCGAAGGCGCCACGCTCGGTCGCGCGCACTGCCGTCAACAGGGTCGATTGCGCGCTCATCACGATGATGCGGAGATCCGGCCGAAGCTTGCGGATGCGCGGCACGAGGTCGAGGCCGTTTTCGTCAGGCATGACGACGTCGGTGATGACGAGTTGCCCCTCGCCTTCCTGGACCCACTGCCAGAGCGTGGCCGCGGTGCCGGTGCTGCGAACGGTGTGGCCTTGGCGGCCGAGAGCCTGATGCAGCACCGTGCGAATCGCGCGGTCGTCATCGGCAATCAGAATTGTCGAATTGCTCATGGAATTGCTTGGGATACCTGCATGGGCAGCATCACGCGGAACGTCGTGCGGCCGGGTTCGCTGTCATATTCGATCGCGCCGCCGTGATCGCTCACGATCTTCGCCACAAGGGCCAGGCCAAGGCCTGTGCCGGTTGGCTTGTTGGTCACGAAGGCGTCGAACAGATGGGCGCGGATTTCGTCGGAGACGCCGCGGCCGTTGTCGCGCACCGACACGACCAGCGGCAGGTTGACCTTCGCCTGCTGCCCCGGCACCGCGAGGCGCAATCCATGACGGAATGCGGTCGAGAGTTCGATCTCGCGCTCGCCGTTGCCCGGTACCTCGCAGGCGTTCTTCACGAGATTGAGCAATACCTGGATGAGCTGGTCGCGATCGCCGAACACGTCGGGCAGCGACGGATCGTAGCTCTCGATGAAGCGCACGTTCTTGCCGAAGCCGTTTTGTGACAGGCGCCGGACATGATTCAGCACCTGATGAATGTTGAGCGAGGTGCGGTCGATCGGCCGGCCTTCCTCGAAGGCTTCCATGCGGTCGACCAAGGCCACGATGCGGTCGGTTTCTTCGCAGATGAGGGTTGTGAGCTCGCGCTCGCTATCCGATGCCGACTCCTCCAGCAGCTGAGCCGCGCCGCGAATGCCCGAGAGAGGGTTCTTCACTTCGTGCGCCAGCATTGCCGCCAGCGCGCTTACCGAGCGGGCGGCGCTGCGGTTCGACATCTGGCGATCGATGCTCCGCGCGATTGACTGCTCGACGAGCGATATGGCCACCAGACCATCGCTCTCGACGATCGGCGACAGACGCAGCGCGCAAAAGCGGTTGCCGATGCGCGGAGACGACAGCGTGATCCCGTTCTCGGCGACGGCGCCACCGGTCGCCAGCACCTGCTCCAGCAACGAGAACAGCGGTGTGTCTTCCGGCACGAACTCGCTCAGCGGATGACTGACCAGGCGAGCACGGCCGACGCCGAAGAACTGCTCGGCCGAGAGGTTGGCGTAATGGATCAGGCCCGAGCCGTCGACGACCACCACCGCCTCGGAAAGCGAGTCGAGGATGGCGCTGGGAAATTGGTCGCTCACCGAATCGCTGCGCTTCAGGGGACGCAATGCCATCTCACGCCGCCTGCCGTTCGAGGGCGGGCAGGAAGAACGAGGCGAGCAGCGCGCGCACCTTGTCGGCTTCGGTCTCGCGGTTCACGGCGAAACGGAATTCGGCCGACGCGGTCAGCCCCTTCGAGTACCAGCCGAGATGCTTTCGGGCCATGCGAACGCCCGTCTCGGTGCCGTAATGTGAGAGCATCGCCTCGAAATGCTGGCGGACGGTCGCGTACTGCTCCGCCAGCGACGGGTCGGGCAGCCGCTCACCGGTGCGCAGATAGTGCATGGCCTGGTTCAGGAACCAGGGGCGGCCATAGGCGCCGCGGCCGATCATGACGCCGTCGGCGCCGGACTGCTCGAGCGCCTGGTCGACGTCTTCCAGCGTGTTGATGTCACCGTTGGCGATGACCGGCAGCCGGGTCGCGGCCTTCACCTCGCGGATGAAGCCCCAGTCGGCGTGGCCGTCATAGAACTGGCAGCGCGTACGGCCATGAATAGTCAGCAGCTTGATGCCGCACTCTTCGGCGATGCGCGCGAGATTGGGCGCGTTGCGATTGGTTGAGTCCCAGCCGGTGCGCATCTTGAGCGTTACGGGCAGCTTCACGGCCTTGGCAGTTGCCTCGAGGATCTTCGCGGCGTGAACCTCGTCGCGCATGAGCGAGGAGCCGGCATGGCCATTCACGACCTTCTTTACCGGACAGCCGAAATTGATGTCGATGATCGCGGCGCCACGGTCTTCGTTGAGCTTGGCGGCATCGGCCATGACCTGCGGCTCGCATCCCGCGAGCTGCACCGACATCGGGAATTCTTCCGGCGAGGTCTTGGCCATCAGCAGGGTCTTGCGGTTCTCCCGTACCATCGCCGCCGACGCGATCATCTCTGACACGACGAGGCCCGCGCCACTCCGCTTCACCATCTGACGGAACGGCATGTCCGAGACACCCGAAAGGGGTGCCAGGATCACGGGATCGTCGATGCGAACGGGGCCGATATCGATGGGCTGGAGACGCGAGACTTTGTTCATTCCCTGATCAGATTATAGGCATCTTGTGCACTGCACAATAATTGAGCGAGCATTAGCGGGTCCCGGCGCACTACGCAAGCGTCGGAAGTGCGCCCCCGCTAACCCGATGTTATCTAAGCCTTCGTGACGACTTGTACCGCCCTCATCGTGGCCGCCGGCCGCGGCAATCGCTTCGGCGGCCCGCTGCCCAAGCAGTATGCCGACTGGGAAGGACAACCGATCCTGCGTCATACCATTCTGGCGTTGCGAGCGTCGCCTGCCATCGGCGAGGTGCGCGTCGTCATTTCGCCGGGCGACGACGTTCATTACAACGCTGCGACGGCCGGCCTCGGATTGGCATCGCCGGTCGCAGGCGGTGTGAGCCGGCAGCAGTCGGTGTTGAACGGTCTCGAGAGTCTGGCCGTGAATGCCCCCGACTTCGTCGCCGTCCATGACGCCGCCCGTCCGTTCGTGCGTGCCGATGACATCACGGCCTGCCTTGCCGCCGCGAGCCGCCCCGGGGTCGACGGCGCCCTCCTCGGCATCCCGCTCGCGGACACGCTGAAACGCGTGGACCGCGACGGTGCGGTCTCGGAGACGGTATCGCGCGCGAACCTGTGGCGCGCCCAGACACCGCAGATCTTCCGCTTCGCTGCCCTGCTCGCCGCCCATCGTGCTGCGGCGTCGCTTGGCGCCAGTGAGGCCTCCGCCCTCACCGACGATGCGGCTGTTGCCGAGCGCGCCGGCATGAAGCTTGTCATGGTGGCCGGACACGAGGACAACACCAAGATCACCACCGCCCATGACCTCGAACGGACACGCGCCATGGAAACCCGCACGGCCCTCGGCTTCGACGTCCACGGCTTCGCGCCGGGCCACGCCGTCATGCTGGGCGGCATCGAGATACCGCACACGCATTCCCTCGCCGGCCACTCCGACGCCGACGTGGCGCTTCATGCGCTGACCGACGCCCTGCTGGGCACCATCGGCGCCGGCGACATCGGCAAGCACTTCCCGCCCTCCGACCCCCAGTGGCGCGGCGCGTCGTCCGATCGCTTCCTGCAGCATGCCGTCGGCCTCGTGAAAGAGCGCGGCGGCCGCATCACCCATCTCGACCTCACTTTGGTCTGCGAGGCGCCCAAGATTGGCCCACATCGCGAGGCTATGGTGGCCAGCATCGCGCGAATCGCGTGCGTCACCACCGATCGCGTGAGCGTGAAAGCGACCACGACAGAAGGATTGGGCTTCACCGGCCGCCGCGAGGGCATCGCGGCCCAGGCCATCGCCACCGTCGAATTGCCCAGGCGTTAGGAGTACCCGATGTTCGATCACGAGATCCGAGACGCCGCCGAGCGCGTGCTGACGTCCTGCCGCACGCACAGACTCAAGGTAGTGACGGCGGAGTCCTGCACCGGTGGCCTGGTGGCGGCGGCACTGACGGCGATCGCGGGATCTTCCGACGTCGTCGACCGCGGCTTCGTCACCTACTCCAACGAGGCCAAGCACGAGATGCTGGGTGTGGCCCTGGACACGATCGAGAAGCACGGCGCCGTGAGCGAGGCCACCGCCCGCGCGATGGCGCGCGGTGCGCTGACCCACTCGCTGTCGGACATCTCCGTCTCCGTGACCGGCGTCGCCGGGCCGGGCGGCGGCAGCGCCGAAAAGCCGGTCGGTCTGGTGCACTTCGCGGCCGCGCGGTCGGGCTTCGATCTCGTCGCCGAGCATCACGTTTTTCTGGGCGACCGGGATGGCATCCGCCGGCTCGCCACCCTCACCGCGCTCAGTCTTCTGGCGGCCCTGGCGGAACGCTGAGGAGCAGGCGGCATCCTCCAAAAGATGACGCCCGTTTCACCGACTGTCCGGGGCATCCCCGATGCCTATGGCACAAGGGTTTCGCGCGTTTTGTACCGGATTCCGCCACCCCCTCCGCGCAATAAAATTGCGGGCTAAGGAGTGACGCTGCCGTAGAGCTTGCCGGCGCGGGCCTCGAAGGCTGCCACCATGCGCTTCACCGCTTCGGCGAAGAGCACCCGCACGGTGTGCTGCAGGATCAGCGACCTGAACTCGAATTCGAGCGCGAACTCGATCTCGGTGCCGTCGGGATGCGGCCGAAACTGCCAGCGGCTGGCCAGGTGCTTGAACGGACCTTCCACGCCCGTGGTCTCGATGCGCGGCCCCGACGGATCGTCCGGCGTCAGGATCACGCGGGAAACGAACTTCTCGTGGAACGGGCCAAAGCCGATGGCGAGCTCGTCGATCTCCCGGCCCGGCCCTTCCTGCCTGCGGACGCGGGCCGCCGTGCACCAGGGCAGGAACTCGGGATAGCGCGGCACGTCGGCCACGAGATCGAACAGTTGCTTCGGCGCGAAGCGCACGACTTTGCGCTCGGCATGCTTGGTGATGGCCACGACGCGTCTAGGTCTTGAGCTGGGCGGCGCGCGCTGCCCGAAGCCGAACGAAATCGTCGCCGGCGAAATAGCTCGACCGCGTTAGCGGCGAAGCCGAGACCATCAGGAAGCCCTTGGCGCGGGCCATGGCCGCCAGTTCATCGAACTCCGGCGGCATCCAGAAGCGGTCGAGGGGCGCGTGCTTGGGCGTGGGCTGGAGATACTGGCCGATGGTGAGAAAATCGACGTCGGCGGCGCGCAGGTCATCCATCACCTGCAGGATCTCCTCACGCGTCTCACCCAGTCCGACCATCAGGCCGGACTTGGTGAACATCGCGGGATCGATCTCCTTCACCCGCGACAGCAGGCGCAGCGACGTGAAGTAACGCGCACCGGGGCGGATCGTCGTGTAGAGCCGCGGGACGGTCTCGAGATTGTGGTTGAAGACGTCGGGACGTGCCGCGACCACGGTCTCGATCGCGCCCGGCTTCTTAATGAAGTCCGGCGTCAGCACTTCGATCGTGGTCTTCGGCGCGGACGCGTGCAGCGCGTTGATGACCTGCGCGAAGTGCCCCGCCCCGCCGTCGTCGAGGTCGTCACGATCGACCGAGGTCACCACGACATGGTCGAGGCCGAGCTTGCCCACGGCTTCGGCGATGTTCGCAGGTTCGTGCGGGTTGAGCGCGCCCGGCTTGCCGGTGGCGACGTTGCAGAAGGCACAGGCGCGCGTGCAGGTCTCGCCCATGATCATGAAGGTCGCGTGCTTCTTCTTCCAGCACTCGCCGATGTTGGGGCACGCCGCTTCCTCGCACACCGTGGTGAGCTTGAGCTCGCGCATCAGCCGCTTGGTCTCGGCGTATTCCGGAGAGTTGGGCGCACGCACACGAATCCAGTCCGGCTTGCGCTGGATGGGATTGTCCGGCCGATGCGCCTTCTCAGGGTGGCGCGCGGCGCGGTGGTCGACGACGATGCGGGTGGTGGAAACCGGGATGTCGGACATGGACTAGAAGTGGATCACCCGCTGGTAGGCGTCAAGCACGGCCTCGTGCATCGATTCCGAGATGGTGGGATGCGGGAAGATCGTGTGCATCAGTTCGGCCTCGGTCGACTCCAGGGTGCGGGCGATGGTGTAGACCTGGATCATTTCGGTGACTTCGGCGCCGACCATGTGGGCGCCGAGGAGTTCGCCGGTTTTGGCGTCGAACACGGTTTTGACCATACCCTCGGGTTCGCCCATGGCGATGGCCTTGCCGTTGCCGATGAAGGGGAAGCGGCCGACGCGGACGTCGCGGCCGGCGGCTTTGGCCTTCGCCTCAGTCATGCCAACCGAGGCGACCTGGGGGCGGCAATAGGTGCAGCCCGGGACGTTGGACCAGTCGATCGGGTGAACGCCGGGGTGGTTGGCGATTTTCTCGACGCAGACGACGCCTTCGTGGCTGGCCTTGTGGGCAAGCCAGGGGGGA
>CAIMEE010000117.1 GCA_903839865.1 Enhydrobacter aerosaccus
CCGGTGACCTGCTCGAATTCCGCGAAGCTCTGCGGCCGGTTGTCGAGCGCGGAGGGCAGGCGGAAGCCAAAGTCGACGAGGTTTTGTTTGCGCGCACGGTCGCCGTTGTACATCCCGCCGATCTGCGGGATGGTCGCATGGCTCTCGTCGACCATCAGCAGAAAGTCCTTGGGAAAGAAATCGATCAGACAGAACGGCCGGTCGCCCGGTTGACGGCCGCCGAGATGCCGCGAGTAATTCTCGATGCCGCTGCAAAAGCCCATTTCCTGGAGCATCTCCAGGTCGTAGTTGGTCCGCATGCGGATGCGCTGCGCCTCAAGATACTGGCTGTTTTTCTCGAAATACGCGACGCGTTCCTCCAACTCGGCCTTGATGCCGGCGATGGCGGGGCCGAGCTTGCCGCGCGTGGTGACGTGCTGGTTGGCCGGATAGAGGTCGAACTGTTCCAAGGGGCGCAGCACCTCGCCAGTGAGCGGTTCAAATTCACTCAAAGCCTCGATTTCGTCGCCGAAAAATTCCACGCGCAGCCCGTGTTCCAGATAGGCGGGCATCACGTCGACCACATCGCCGCGCACGCGAAAGCGGCCGGGCTTCAGCTCGTAGTCATTGCGCTCGTAGATGTTGTCCACGAGCTTTTCGAGAAAGGCGTTCCGGCCGAGCCCCGGGCCCCGGCGGAGCGGGATGCGCATGGCGACGAACTCCTCCGGTGAGCCGAGGCCGTAGATGCAGGACACGCTGGCGACGACGATCACATCGCGCCGCGAGACAAGGGCGCTGGTGGCGGCCATGCGCAGCCGCTCGATCTCCTCGTTGATGGACGAATCTTTCTCGATGAAGGTGTCGCTCGACGCGATATAGGCCTCCGGCTGGTAGTAGTCGTAGTAGCTGACGAAGTATTCCACGGCGTTGTCGGGGAAAAAGTTTTTGAACTCGGAGTACAATTGGGCGGCGAGCGTCTTGTTGTGGGACATGACGAGCGTGGGCCGGCCGAGCCGGGCGATAATATTGGCCATCGTGAACGTCTTCCCGGAGCCCGTGACGCCGAGCAGCGTCTGATGCTTGTGACCGGCCCCGAGGGAGCGCACGAGCGCCTCGATGGCCTGCGGCTGATCGCCATTGGGCCGGTAGTCGGAAACGAGGCGGAAGGGGGATGACATGAAAA
Source organism: Enhydrobacter aerosaccus (assembly GCA_903839865.1). GTDB lineage: Bacteria > Pseudomonadota > Alphaproteobacteria > Reyranellales > Reyranellaceae > Reyranella > Reyranella aerosaccus_A. The sequence continues at coordinate 1,163 of CAIMEE010000117.1, forward strand.
TTGAAGAGGGAAGCCAGGAAGCCAGGAATGATCAGACAAGGAAGGGCAGACTGGGGAAATGCGGCTGGCTGGGAGTGTGACGCGGCGGAGCGAGAAGGCTAACCGCACAACCGCCGGCGGTGGTGGTCGGAAACGAGACAGAATGGGAAAGACATGAAAATTAGCCAGAAAACCAGGTAGATCAGGATCGAACAGGCAAATCCGGGCCGATCCGTTTCACCTGGAGCGTAACAGCGGCAAAGTTGAGCAACAACCCAACGGTGGTTCCGGAGGCGCGCAACTAGGAGCGCAAAGTGGCATAGAAAATATCCTGGATTTCGAGCACGGCCTTGAGTTCGACGACCACGGTGCCCTCCACGAGCAGATCGAGCCGATGCTCACCAATGGATTGTCCGCGATAGCGAATCGGAACCGATACCTGACGGGCAAAATGCAAACCTTGGGCCGCCAGTTCAAGGGACATCGCCTCTTCATAAACCGATTCCAGAAAGCCTGGCCCCAGTTCGCGCTGCACGCG
>CAIMEE010000118.1 GCA_903839865.1 Enhydrobacter aerosaccus
CTTCGTTCCGCCGCTCGGCCAAGAACCGCACCTCGGTGGCCCGCATGCCCTCCCCGCGCCCGGCGCCGCCCAAGGCAGCGCTGGCCGCTCATAACATCTACGAGCGCGATCTCGACAAGACTGCCGCCAATTACGCCGCTCTCACGCCGCTGCAGTTCATGGAGCGCACCGCGAGCGTCTACCCGGAGCATCTGGCGCTGATTCACGGCGAGCGGCGGCAGACCTGGTCGGAGACCTATGCACGCTGCCGGAAGTTGGCCTCGGCGCTGGCACAGATGGGCATCGGCGTCGGCGACACGGTGGCGATCATGGCGCCCAACATTCCGGAAATGTACGAGGCGCACTTCGGCGTGCCGATGTCGGGCGGCGTGCTCAACTCGCTGAACACCCGCCTCGATGCCGCGATGATCGCCTTCATCCTCGACCACAGCGAGACCAAGGTGCTGCTGGTCGACCGCGAGTATCACCAGGTGGTCACCGAGGCGCTGTCGCAGGCCAAGGTCCAGCCGCTGGTCGTCGATATCGACGATCCGTTGTGCGACGACCGCGCCCAGATCGGCGATACGACCTACGAGGAATTCATCGCCACCGGCAATCCCGACTACGAGTGGCAGTATCCGTCCGACGAATGGAACGCGATCTCGCTCAACTACACATCGGGCACGACGGGCAATCCCAAGGGCGTCGTGTTCCATCACCGCGGCGCTACGCTCTCGGCCTACGGCAACGCCACGCAATGGGCGATGGGCACGCACCCGGTCTACCTCTGGACGCTGCCGATGTTCCACTGCAACGGCTGGTGCTTCCCGTGGACGCTGGCGCTCGTGGCCGGCACGTCGGTCTGCCTGCGCCGCGCCAATGCGAAGACCATCTACGATGCGCTGGCCGACAGTGACGTGACGCACATGTGCGGCGCGCCGATCATCATGCAGTTCATCATCGCCGCCGGCGACGGCGAACGCCGGCCGCTGAAACGCACGGTCGAGTTCATGACCGCGGCCGCCCCGCCGCCCGCCGCGGTGCTCGAGGCGCTGGAGCGCGAGAACTTCAAGGTGACGCACGTCTACGGCCTCACCGAAGTCTACGGCCCGGCCACGATCTGCTCGTGGCACAGCGATTGGGATGCGCTGCCGTCTTCCGAGCGCGCGCGGCTCAAGGCGCGGCAGGGCGTGCGCTACGCGGCCGAAGATGGCGTCACCATCATGGACCCGGTCGCCATGAAGGAAGTGCCGCGCGACGGCGAGACCATGGGCGAGGTGATGTTCCGCGGCAATCTGGTGATGAAGGGATACCTCAAGAACCCCAAGGCCACGCGCGAGGCCTTCGAGCACGGCTGGTTCCACTCGGGCGATCTCGGCGTGCTGCACGAGGACGGCTACGTCGAGCTGCGCGACCGCTCCAAGGACATCATCATATCGGGCGGCGAGAACATCTCGACCATCGAGGTCGAGGGCGTGATCATCAAGCATCCCGCCGTCGCCAACGTGGCCGTGGTCGCCAAGCCCGACGAGAAATGGGGC
>CAIMEE010000119.1 GCA_903839865.1 Enhydrobacter aerosaccus
GAGCCCATCGCCCGGCTCAAGCGGCCGGTCCAGCTGTTCGACGCGGCGGGCCTCTGTCTGTTCGCCGTGACCGGCACCCAGAAAGCCCTGGGGCATGGGCTGGAGCCGGCCATGGCCGCTATCCTGGGCATGATCACCTGCATCGGGGGCGGCGTGGCGCGCGACCTGCTGACCCTCCAGGTGCCCAGCGTGCTCCGATCCGAGCTCTACGCGGTGGCGGCCTTGGCAGGCGCGGGGTCGATCGCCCTAGGCTTCTGGTTGGGCCTACCGCCCCTGCCGGTCGCCCTGTTTGGCGCCGCCCTGTGCCTTTTCCTGCGCCTTATGGCGATCTACCGCGGCTGGCACCTTCCGGTCGCCGGCGGTGGAGGTAAGTCCTCTTCAGAAACTGACCAAAATTAGAGTCGCTGAACCGTAATTCATTCCGCGCGAACCCTTGCCGGTCCTGTGGATGAACGCTAAACACTCGCCGTCATTTTGTCGCAAGCGGCGCGGGGGAAAAGCAGCATGGCGACGGCCAAAAAAGTCAAACCGGCGGCGATCGCACCAGCTTTAAAGCCGGCGTCTAGCAAGTTGAATGGAAAGGCTATTTCGGCGAATGCCACGGGCACGCCGGAGGCTCGGGAGACCGCGCGCCTGCTGCTCGAAATCGAGGCCATTCACTGCCGGCCCGACAACCCGTACATCTTCACTTCGGGCCGGGCGAGCCCCGTCTACATCGACTGCCGCAAAATCATCTCGTTCCCCGAAGCGCGCGCCAAGATCATGCAGCACGCCTTCAAGGCGATCGAGAAATCGATCGGCTGGAGCAAGATCGACGTGGTCGCGGGCGGCGAGACCGCCGGTATCCCGTTCGCCGCGTTCCTGGCGGCGCTGGCCAAGAAATCCATGGTCTATGTCCGCAAGCAGCCCAAAGGCTTCGGCCGCATGGCCCAGATCGAAGGCGAGCTGAAGCCCGGCAAGCGCGTGCTGCTGGTCGAGGACCTGGCGACCGACGGCGGCAGCAAGCTGGTCTTCATCGATGCGCTCAAGAAGGCCGAGGCCAAGGTCACCGACTGCTTCGTGGTCTTCCACTATGGCATCTTCCCGCAGAGCGTCGAGACGCTGGCCGTGGCCGGCGTGAAGCTCCACGCCCTCGCCACCTGGTGGGACGCGTTGGAAGCTGCACAAAAGGGCAAGTATTTCGACGACAAGGGCTTGGCCGAGACGCGCGCCTTCCTCGAGGCGCCCGAACAATGGTCGGCCAATCACGGCGGCCGCCCGCCCGCGCCACGGCTGACAGGCCGGTAAGGCTCCCCTAGGGTGCGGCGGAGATGATCCGCCGTCTTCTGTTTGTATTGGCCGCGCTGACGGCATTCGCCTCGCCTGTTCTGGCTAAGGACGAGTTGGTGCTCGCCATGAACCAGGCGCCGGGCACCATGAACCCGCTGATCAGCTCGATGCTGGCCAAGTCGCTGGTCTCCAACATGACCTCGCGACCGCTCACGGCTTTCGACCCGAGCTGGAAGAACGTCTGCCTGGTCTGCACCGAAGTACCGACCATCGAGAACGGCCATGCCCGCGTCGTCGACCTGCCGAACGGCAAGAAAGGCATGGAAATCGACTTCGAGTTGAAGCCCATGAAATGGGGTGACGGCGTTCCGCTCACCGCGAAGGACTATGCCTTCACCGTCGAGGTCGGAAAGAACCCGCTATCGGGCGTCGCCTCGGCCGAGTTCTACAATCGCCTCCTCAGGTTCGAGGTGAAGGACGACCTGCATTTCACGGCGACCATCGACCGCGTGACCTTCGACTACAACGAATGGGCCTTCACGCCCTTGCCGGCGCACATCGAGAAACCGATCTTCGACGCCAACCCCGCCGAATACCGCAACAAGACAGCCTACGACACCGACCCGACGAACAAGGGTCTCGCCTTCGGCCCCTATTTCATGTCCGAGCTGGTACCGGGCAATCGCCTGACGCTCGAGGCAAATGGGATGTGGATCGGCGAGAAGCCGCACTTCAAGCGCATCGTCATCA
>CAIMEE010000120.1 GCA_903839865.1 Enhydrobacter aerosaccus
GCGCGTGCCCAGCACTACGCCGGTGAGGTTCACCGCCACCAGCCGGTGCCAGTCCTCCATCGAGGCGTCCTCGACGCCCTTGCCCACGAAGATGCCGGCGTTGTTCACCAGCACATCGAGCTTGCCGTATTTCTTGATCGTGGCGTCCATCGCCGCGGCCCAGCTCGCCTCGTCAGTGACGTCGAGATGGACGTAGAAGCCGTCGATGTCCTTGGCGTGCTTGCGGCCGACCTCGTCGAGCACGTCGCCGATCGCCACCCGCGCGCCGGCCTTGGACATCAGCTTGGCGGTCTCGCCGCCGATGCCGCGCGCCGCGCCCGAGATGAAGACGACCTTGCCGTCGAGCCTGTTCATGCAGTCTTGTCCTTTCTGAACCGCGCGGGCTCTCGCGCATCTGAATGCGCTGCCGCCCGCCGGCGCCTATGAAGGCGCCTTCTTCCCCATCTGGTTGAACGGGATGTCTTTATCCACCCGCACATCGCTCGGCATCCCGAGCACGCGCTCGGCCACGATGTTGCGCAGGATCTCGTCGGTGCCGCCGGCGATGCGGAAGCCGGCGCCGCCGATCCACTGCGCCTGGAAGCCCGCCGCATGCGGCACGCCCTCCTTCATGATGCCGCCCTGGCCCATGATCTCCATCGCGAAGGCGCCCATGTCCTGCATCTTGGGCGCGGCCACGATCTTGATGATCGAGGACTCCGGCCCCGGCGTCTGGCCCTTGGACAGCGCCGTCAGCGTGCGATAGCGCGTGAGCTTCAAGCCCTGCTGCTGCACGTACCAGTCGGCGATCTTGCCGCGCACCTGCTGGTTGCGGATCGCGGGGCCATCGTCGATATCGGTGTCGCGCGCCAGCTCCATCAGCTCGTCGATGTCGAGCCCGCCCGACGGCAGCCCGACCGCGAGTCGTTCATTCATCAGCGTGGTGAGCGCCGCCTTCCAGCCCTCGCCCACCTTGCCCAGCCGCTGCGAGTCGGGAATGCGCACGTCGGTGAAGAACACCTCGTTGAAGTTGGCGCCGCCCGAGATCTGCTTGATCGGCCGCACCTCGACGCCGGGCGTCTTCATCGACAGGAAGAACATGGTGAGGCCCGCGTGCTTGGGCACGCTGGGATCGGTGCGCGTGATCACGATGCCGTAGTCGCAATAGTGCGCGCCCGAGGTCCAGACCTTCTGGCCGTTGATGACCCAGTCGTCGCCGTCCTTCTCCGCGCGCGTGCGGATGCCCGCCACGTCGGAACCCGCCGCCGGCTCTGAGAAGAGCTGGCACCAGACCTCGTCGCCGTGCAGCGCGGGCTTCACGTAGCGCTTCAGCTGCTCCGGCGAGGCATAGGCCATCATGGTCGGGATGCACATGCCGAGGCCGATGTCGAAGAAGCCCAACGGCACGAGGTAGTTCGCCTCCTCCTGCTGGTAGATCACCTGCAGGATCGGCGAGGCGCCGCGGCCGCCGAACGCCTTGGGCCAGGTCATGCGGGCGTAACCGGCGACGGCCTTCTTGGCCTGCCACTCCTTGGCTTTCTTCAGCAGCTCGGGATCGTCGTTACGCGCGCGGAAGCTTTGCTTGTCGTCGCTCTTGCGAGTCGCGTTGGCGTCGAGCCAGGCGCGCACTTCCTTGCGGAAGGCCGCCTCTTCGGGCGTGTCGTTGAAGTCCATAAAGAGTCTCCTTCCCTAGCCGAGGGAGCATGCCCCCCTCCGTCAGCGTAAGACGCCGACACCTCCCCCGAAGACGGGGGAGGGGATTGATTATGCTTCGCTCCCCCGTCTTCGGGGGAGCTGTCCCGTCATCGGGACTGAGGGGGTCGTCCCCCTCATGCCGCGTTCTTCTGTTCGAGCCTTGTCACCAGCTTGTCCTTCCACGCCATCGGCCCGCCGATCGACAGAGCGAGCACGCGGGCGCGGCGGAGGTGGAATTGCGTGTCGGCTTCCCAGGTGAAGCCGATGCCGCCGTGGGTCTGGATGTTTTCCTTGGAGGCGAAGTCGTAGGCCTCCGTGGCCGCGATGCGGGCCGCCGCGGCAGCCAACGGAAGATCCGCGCCGCCCTCGGTCAGCATCATCGCGCCGTAGTAGGCGTTGGAGCGCGCCAGCTCGAGCTTCACGTAGCAGTCGGCGAGCTTGTGCTTGATCGCCTGGTACGAGCCGATGGCGCGGCCGAACGCATGGCGCTGGAGCGCATAGTCGCGCGCCATGTACATGGCCGCTTCCGCGCCGCCCACCTGGGCGAAGGCAAAGTAGATCGCGGCCGAATCGTAGAGCCGTTCGAGCAGGTGCCAGCCTTCGCCTTCCGCGCCCAGCAGCTCGGCGTTGGCGTCGGTGAACGTGAGCTCGCAATGCTTGCGCGTCGGATCGATCGTCTCGACGTCCTTCCTGGTCACGCCCTTCTGGTTGAGGTCGACCAACGCCAATCCGTTCTTGGTCAGCACAATGGCGAACGTCGCCGCCGCGCCATCGGCCACCGGCACTTTCTTGCCGTTCAGCCGTCCGCCGCCGAACAGCGTGCGCACGTTCGAAGGCCGTGGCGTCTGCGGACCCTCCGCCGTCGCCAGCGTGCCGATCGCCTCGCCCGAGGCCAGCAGCGGCAGCCACTTCTTCTTCTGCGCCTCCGAGCCCGCGAGCTTCAGCGCTTCCGTGGCCAGCACCACCGACGTGTCGAACGGCACGGGCGCGGCGGCACGGCCGATCTCCTCGGCCACGACGCAGAGCTCGAGCGGCGTCATGCCGAGCCCGCCGTACTCTTCCGGGATCGCGATGCCGGGTACGCCCAAGTCGACGAGGCCCTTCCAGACCTCGCCGGCAAACGCTTCATTGCCATCCAGCACGCGACGCACCACCTTGAGCGGGCATTTGTCGGCGAGGAATTTGGCGACTTGCTCCTTGAGCAGCTTCTGGTCGTCTGAGAAATCGAAGTTCATGATGCGGAAAGGCTAGCATAGGGTTGGACGATGAACACACCCGAGATCGAAAACTGGCACGCCCACGTCTATTTCGATGCCGCCACGCGAGACGCAGCCTGGGCCCTGCGCGAGCGGATCGAGCAGAGCCTCGACATCCAGATGGGACGGTTCCACGAGAAGCCGGTCGGGCCGCATCCGATGTTCAGCTACCAGGTCACGGTCTCGAACGAGCAGTTCACCAGGGCGATGTCGTGGCTCGCGCTGAACCACGGCGAGCTGATCGTGTTCGTCCATCCCAACACCGGCCACGATCTCGAAGACCATCGCGACCGCGCGATCTGGATCGGTACATCCGTGCCGCTCAAGCTCGACATGTTCACGAACAAGAAGGACGCCTGACGCATGGACACCCTCCTCCCGCTCGCCAGGAAAGTCGGCGACAAGCTCAGGGCGCGCAAAGAGACGATCGCCATCAGCGAATCTTCTTCCGGCGGAATCCTCTCGGCCGCCCTGCTCGCGGTGCCGGGCGCCTCGGCCTATTTCATGGGCGGCGCGGTGGTCTACACCGGCCCCGCCGGGATCGCCTTCCTCGACGCGACCAAGGAGAAGCGCGGCGACATCCGCTCCTCGTCCGAGCCATGGGCGACGCTCGCCGCCGAACTGGTACGCGGCCGCCTGCGCACCACCTGGGGCCTGGCCGAGACCGGCGCCGCCGGCCCGACCGGCAACCGCTACGGCGATGCTGCGGGCCATACCTGCGTCGCCGTCGTCGGTCCGAAAGGCAAGATCGCCCGCACGCTCGAGACCGGCTCGCCCGACCGCGTTGCCAACATGCGCCTCTTCGCCCTCGAAGCGCTGAAGCTGATCGACGAGCAGCTGGGCTAGAGGGGGTAGCGGGGTAGCGCTAATTGCGCCAACTGGCTGATCCGCTTCCGCCCGGAGTGACCGTTTTCGCCGTTTATAAACGGAGTCCAACGCGTCGGCGGTGCTAACGCCTTGATCCCGCTCGCTTCCGCGAAAACCGAAACGGTGGAAAACGGCGCCTGAACGGCCGGAAAACGGTGCGCACGGCATCACGCACCGGACGACGATCCCGACGATGGGCCGCTCTCGGGCTGTGCTGACGGCTCCTTGCGGCCAGAAGGCGCGCCGTTGCCGCCCCACAGCCCCGCCTTTCGACCGGCCAGCTCGATGTAGCGCGCCGTCGCGGTCTGGCCCTTCTCGCAGGCCATCGACTGACGCAGCGCGATCTCCAGGAGGCTGAGCACGCGCTCGGGCGAAAACTCGCCGGGCGTTCCGGGTAGCTCGACGCCGTCCGGAAAAAACGCCTCCTCCGGAGGAATCGCCTGCGATGCCCGGGACATCGGCATCCGAGGCGATTCCTCCGGAGTTTCCTGCGATTCCTGCGGACCCATCGGCAGGCGGCTGCGGCTGGGACGCTGGATGACCTGCATCTGCTTCCACTTGCGGATGCGCAGATAGTCGACGTCGTCGACGCGATAGAGCTCGATGCAGCGCGCGGACTCCAGCTCGCCGATCCAGAGCGGCAGCAGCGACGGCGCATCGTCGTCGAACGGA
>CAIMEE010000121.1 GCA_903839865.1 Enhydrobacter aerosaccus
CGAGCCCGATGGTGATGCCGTTGCCCGCGGTCGCGGGCTTCTTGTCGAGCGGCCGGACCACCCACAGAGGCATCGGGCCGTCGGCCATGCCGTAGCCCCCGGCGTCGGGATAGTCGGCGCGGCGCGTGATGCCGAGCGGCTTCAGCAGCGCGTCGTAGAATGCCTTGGCCCTGGCGATGTCGTTGGCGCCGATGGTGACGTGACTGAACATCGGCACATCCTAGAACATCAATGGCTGGCCGGCATCTCCACTTCCTGCCAGTGCCGCTTCCAGTCGTCGAGGTCCCCAATCGGCGCAGCGCAAGGACGCCCGTCAGCCCGGTGGCTGAATTCCCAACGCCAACATTTTCTCGCGCCACACCTTCAACGATCCCGCGACGCGTTGCGCGAGCTCGTCGGGCGTCGAGGTCTGGACGTTGAGGCCGACGTTGGTGAGTTCGGCTTTCGCTTCTCTTTCCTCGAGCACGGCGCGGAGGTGCATGTTCCACAGAGCGACGATCGGCTCGGGAATTCCCGGGCTGCCGAAGAAGCCGTACCATTCGGTCGTGATGAGCTTCGTGCGACCGTTCTCGAAGGCGCTCGGCAGGTTGGGGGCGAACGTGAGCCGCGTCTCGGCCGAGGTCAGGATGATCCTCACCTTGCCGCCGCGGTGGTATTCGAGGGCCGACGGCATGCTGGCGACGGCGGCCGGGATCTTGTTGTCGCGCACGTCGTTGAGGGCGGGGCGGTCGCCGCGATAGGCCACGGCCTCGAGCGGTACGCCGAGTTCGCTTCCCAGCAGCCGCATATAGAAGTCGAGATAGGCGCCGCTCATCGATGCGCCGACGCGGGTACGCGCCTTGTCGCCGTGTTTCAGCCACTCGGTGAACTGGCCGAGGCTGTCGACGCCTGTTTCGGGCGAGATCGCGAGCGCCATCGGATAGGTGCCGCCGAGCGACAGCGGCATCATGTCGGCCTGGGGATCGAACGGATAACTGGCGCTCGCCACCCGGGCGTTGACCGTGGTCGAGGAAATGCAGCCCAACAGCGTGCCGCCCTGCCGGCCCTTCTTCAGGGATTCGCCCACCACCGAGCCATTCGAGCCGGGATGATTCTCGACCCGGACATGCCGGCCGATGCGCGACTCGAGGCGCGGGGCCACGACGCGCGCGAGGTGATCGCTGCCGCCGCCCGGCGCGAAGCCGACGAGGAGGGAGACGGGCTTGTCGGGAAGTCCCTGCGACCAGGCGTGAAACGGTACGATCGACGGTGTACCGACGGCGCCCAGCGCCAGCAGCGCGCGGCGCCGGGAGAGATTCGGAAGCATCCGTTCGAAATATTACATAAGCGCCGGCGGGTTGTCCTGCCCGCGATATCCTCAGTCCGCCGCCGGGGCATAGGCGGAGGCGAGTTGGCGCGAAACCAGGCGCGCATAGATGCCGCCCTGTGCCAGCAGCGAGGCATGCGTGCCGGTCTCCGCCACCCGGCCCTTGTCCATGACCACGATCAGATCGGCATCGCGCACGGTCGAAAGGCGATGGGCGATCACGATCGTGGTGCGGTCGGCCTGCAGGAGATCGAGCGCGCGGCGTACGGCCTGCTCGTTCACCGCGTCGAGATGGGAGGTCGCCTCGTCGAGGATCAGGATCGGCGCGTCCTTCAGGAAGGCGCGCGCGATCGCGACCCGCTGGCGCTGGCCGCCGCTCAGCGACGTGCCGCGCTCGCCGACGGGCGAGTCGAGACCTTCCGGAAGCGTGGCCACGAGTTCCGACAGCGACGCGTGCTGGATGGCGGCGTGCAGTTCGGTCTCGGTCGCCTCCGGCCGCGCGATCAGGATGTTGGCGCGGAGCGTGTCGTTGAACAGATAGGTGTCCTGCGCCACCAGCGCGATCATGCGGCGCAGCTCGTCGAGCTTGTAGTCCTTCAGGTCGGCGCCGTTCAGCGTGATGCGGCCCTCGTCGGGATCCCAGAAGCGCATCAGCAGCTGCGCCGTCGTGGTCTTGCCCTCACCCGACGTGCCGACCAGCGCCACCGTCTTGCCCGCCGGGATCTTCACGCTGATCGAACTCAGCGCGCGGCGCGTCTGGCCGGGATAGGTGAAGCTCACGCCTTCCAGCGCCAGCGCTGCGGCGCCTTTCTGCACGGGCACGCCCACGCCGTCGCGCACCGGGATCGGCTCGTTGGCCAGCGCATAGACGCGGCGCGTGGCGCCCAGCGTGTCGGCCAGCTGGCGGCCGATCTGCGCGATCTCCGACACCGGCAGGAAGGCCGCCATCGCGAGCACGGTGAACAGCGGCAGCAGGCCGGGATCGAGCGCGCCGTGAACGGTGAGCAGCGCGCCGGTCACGACGACCGCGAGGCCGCCCAGTCCCGTCAGCACCTCGAGGATCGCGTGCTGCGTCGTGAGTTCGCTGAAGAACGGCAGCCGCAGCGAGATATGACGCTGCGACAACCTGTCGAGCTTCTCGCCGCGCGCGCTTTCCTGCTGGAAGGCCACGATCTCGCCCAGCCCCTGAACCGAGTCGACGGCGAAGGCGCCGAGCTCGCCCGCCGCCTCGCGCGCCTTGCTGCCGAGCGAGTCGACGCGCTTCCTCATCATGAACGGGCTGAGGCCGACGGCGAGCAGGAACGGCAGCAGCGCCAGCGCGAGCCACGGGCTGTTGGAACCCAGCGCAATCAGTACGGCGGCCGGCACGAGGATGGCGACGAACGCCGGCGCTACCGTATGGGCGAAGAAATACTCGACCAGCTCGATGTCGTGCGTGGCGAGCGCCATGAGATCGCCGGTGCGGCGGCGCACGAGATAGGCGGGTGCAAGCGCATCGAGCTTGCGGAAGGCATCGATGCGCATCTCGGCCAGCAGCCGGAACGCCATGTCGTGCGCCAGCCAGGATTCGAACCAGTGCAGCACGCCCGACAGCGGCGCCACGACCAGCAGCGCGATCGCGAGGCCGTGCCACGGCGTGCCGTTCTTGAGCGCGAGCACGATCAGCGCCGACAGCACGCCCACGCCGATGAAGGCGACGACGCGCAGCACGCCGAAGGTGAAGGTCGCGGCAAGCTTGCCTTTCCACGGCAGGATCACCTTCATCAGCGCGGCCACCACCTGGTACCAGCTGAGGCCCTCGGCCTTGATGATGCCTTCGGTCATCGGCTTCACCGCGCCGCCCGGCGTATCGGCGACGGACTCTACCTGCGCGGCTGGCGCGAAACTGTCGTGCGCGGCGGGAGTCGCCGCCTCGCGCGCCTGCTCAGCCATCAGGCCCGCATAGATGCCGCCCTTCGACATCAGGTCGGCGTGCTTGCCCTGTTCGGTGACCTTGCCGCCATCGAGTACGAGGATGCGGTCGCAGTCGATCACGCTCGAGAGACGATGGGCGAGGATGAGTGTCGTGCGGCCGCGCATCAGCCGGTCGAGCGCCTCCTGGATCACGGCCTCGTTCTCGGCATCGACGGCGCTCAGCGCCTCGTCGAGCACGAGGATCGGCGTGTCGCGCAGCAGGGCGCGCGCGATCGCAAGCCGCTGGCGCTGGCCGCCGGAGAGCTTGATGCCCTTCTCGCCGATGATCGTCTTGTAGCCTTCGGGCAGGCCCAGGATGAACTCGTGGATGTTGGCCGCGCGCGCGGCATCCTCGACGTCGGATGTCGATGCGTCCGGCCGGCCGAGACGGATGTTCTCGTCGACCGTGCCGTGGAACAGGAACGTGTCCTGGTTCACCACCGAGATCAGCGAGCGGATCTGCGCGAACGACAGCGTGCGCAGGTCGTGGCCGCCCAGCGTGATGCGGCCCTTGTCGGGGTCGTAGAATCGCAGCAGCAGGCGCACGATCGACGATTTGCCGCCGCCCGACGGTCCCACGAGGCCAAGGCGCTCGCCCGCTTCGGCGCGGAACGAGAGGCCGCCGTGCACGGTGCGGCGCGTGCCCGGATAGGAGAAGCCCACGTCCTCGAAGGCGATGACCGGCGCCAGGGCCTTGTCGAGCGGGACCGGCAACGAGTCGGCGACGGCGGGCGTGTCGTCGAGGATCTTGTAGATGCCTTGCGCGGCCGAGAGCCCGACCATGCCCTGGTGCAGCACCGAGCGCAGCTCGCGCATCGGCCGGAAGATCTCGACACCCAGCATCATGATGACGAGCAGCGCCGACAACGCCATCGCGCCCGACTGCACCCGCGTCGCGCCATATATAAGAGCGGTCGCCGCCCCCGTCGCGATCGAGGCGTCGGTGATGCCGCGCGCCAGCGAGTTGGTGGCCAGCACCCACATGGTGCGCTTGAAAAGATCGCGCGCTTCGACTTCCAGCTTGTCGGCGCGCGTCTTGCCCTGGCCGAACGCCTTCAGCGTCGCGAGGCCCTGGATCGAGTCGAGGAACTCCGAGGCGAAGGCTGCGTAGCTGCGCTGGCGATGGTGCGAGTTGCGGACGTCCCACTTGTGCCACAGCGCGGGCGCGAACAGCGCCAGCAGCGCGAACGCCAGCATCACCAGCGCCACGGGGAGATCGATGAACGCCACCACCGCGAAGATCAGGATCGGCGAGAGCAGCGCGATCATGAACTGCGGCAGGAACTGGCCGAAATAGGTCTCGAGCTGCTCGACCCCGTCGATCATCGACAGCGTGATCGCGCCCGAGCGCTGGCGGCCGATGGTGGCGGGCCCGAGGCTCGCGATCTTGTCGTAGAGGATGCGGCGCAGGTTCTTCTGCACCCGCGCGGCCGTCTCGTGCGCCGTCACCGCGCGCCAATGCTCGGAGGCGCCGCGCAGCACCATGACCAGCGCGATCGCCGCGATTGGCCACAGCAGGTCGGCCGGCCCCTTGCCCGCGAACACCTGGCCGATCAGCCAGCCCAGAAGCCCGAGGCGTGCGACGCCCATGCCGACCGAGAAAAGGCCCAGGCCCACGGCAGCGGCAATGCGGCCACGGACACCCTTGGTGAAGACGAGAAGGCGCGGTTCGATGTGCATGCGGGCGAATTTAGGCCGAACATCCACATTCGTCAGTCCACAAATTGGAAAAGGGGCTGTACAATTTTGTTCATGAATTCCAGCTGGGACGACCTGCGGATTTTCCTCACCCTGGCGCGCGACGGAACGTTGACCACGGCGGCCCGATCGCTGGGCGTCAGCCATCCCACCGTGGCGCGGCGGGTCAGGGCGCTCGAGCAGCGGACCGGAGCGCGGCTCTTCGACCGGCTCTCCGACCGCTTCGTGCCGACTTCGGCCGGCGAGAAGCTATTGGGTGACGTGAAGTCGATGGAACAGGCGGCGCTGTCTATCGACCGCCACAGCGCCACGCTGGGCGATACGGTGAGCGGCGTGGTGCGGCTCTCGGCCGGCGAGGAGATCTCGGCCCTGCTGGCGCGGCACCTCCCGGACCTGCGCATGACGTTGAAGCACATCGAGTTCGAACTGTCGGCCACGCACACCGCGCTCAACCTGTCGCGCCGCGAGGCCGATCTCCTGATCCGCGACCAGGTGCCGGACCTGGCCGACATCGTGGCGCGCAAGCTGGGCCGCACCGCCTACGCGATCTACGCGCATCCCTCGCTCGCCGTCGCGCGCCTCTCGCCCGCGTCCTTCAAGACTGTGTCTTGGATCGGCTTCGACGACGATCATACGCGGATGCCGGGCCAGCGCTGGCTGCAGGAGCGGCTGGACGGCGGCCGGCCCGCGATCCGCTGCAACAACTGGCTGGTGGTGCGCGAGACCGCGCGCGCGGGCGGCGGCTTCGCCGTGCTGCCGTGTTACCTGGGCGATGCCGACGACCGCCTGCAACGCATCGGCGGCCCGATCGCCGAGGTCTTCGCCGACCAGTGGCTGCTGGTGCATCGCGACCTCCGCGCGCTGCCGAGGGTGCGCGCCGTGATGGATGCGGTGATCGAGCTGTTCCAGCGCGAGCGCGCGCTGCTGGCGGGGAAGGAACGCTAGAGCTCTTCCCTCCCGATTCAAACGCGGAGATGCCCTCGTCTTACGAGGGCGGAGGGGCCGGAGATTGCGCTTCCGGAAGGCATTTGTTTCAAGCAGGCCAGCGTTATGTCGCCAGTAACGACCGTAATCGTCGATTTCCAGGACTGCTCCTATGGTGGTGTCGCAACATCAACCACAGGAGCTCGATATGGCCGGCGACAGCGTCGAACGCGACGGCAAGGGGCAATTCGTCAAGGGCACTCGCGGCGGGCCGGGGCGGCCGCGCTCCGTCGTCAGCCGCGGCGCGGTTGCGCTCGATGCGATGGGCGCGGACGTCGGCAAGAAGATCGTCCAGGTGATGGTGGATCGGGCGCTCGACGGCGACATGCGGGCGGCGGACCTGCTGCTCTCGCGCATCTGGCCCGCGCGGCGCGGCCGGCCGGTCGAGATCGACACCCCGCCGATCAAGTCGGTGTCCGACTATGTGTCGGCGGCAACGGGCGTCACCAACGCGGTGATGCGCGGCGAGATGACCGCGCATGAAGGTCGTGCCGTCTCCTCCATGCTCGAGCTTCAGGTCAAGACGATCGACTATGCCGACATCACCCGGCAGATCAGGGAGTTGCGAGAGGAGGTCGCGCAGATGACCGGGAAAGCGGCGGTTTAGGGCGGTTTTGCGGGCGGGCGGACCGACAGGAAAGATTGAAAATGCTGTGTTCCCGTACGCTCTACGGTTTTCACACGGCACATAAACCGTGAAAACCGGCGAAAACCGCCGATGCGGGCGCTATAGTTCCGGCAAAACAAGCATACGGGAGAGACGCACATGATCGGATCGAGACGCGCATTCGCAGTCGTTGCGTTGGTGCTGATGGCGGGGGCCGCGCAGGCGCAGACCGCCCCCCAGACGCAAATCGCGCTCACGCCCACCGGCAAGCCGGAGGATGTCGGACTCTCGTCGGCGCAATTGCAGAAGATCGAAGTCGCGATGAAGAAGAACATCGACGACGGTCTCATCCCCGGCGCGGTGATGCTGGTGTCGCGGCGCGGCAAGGTCGCGTGGGTGAACGCCCAGGGCAAGCGCGATCCCGCCTCGCCCGATCCGATGAAGGCCGACTCGATCTTCCGCATCTATTCGATGACCAAGCCGATGGTGACCACGGCGCTGATGCAGATGGTCGAGGAAGGCCGCCTGCAGGTCTCCGATCCGGTGTCGAAGTTCCTGCCCGAGATCGGCAAGATGAAGGTCGGCACCGAAGTCACCGGCGCCGACGGCAATCCTGTGCTGCAGCTCAGCGATCCCACGCGCGCGATGACGGTGCAGGACCTGATGCGCCACACCTCGGGCCTGACGTACGGCAATCGCGGCACGGGGTTGATCCATCAGTCCTACGTCGCGGCCAAGGTCGGCGACAGGACGGCCACCAACGAGCAGATGGTCCAGCGTCTCTCCGGGCTCGCGCTGCGCTTCAATCCCGGCGACCGCTGGGAATATTCGGTGTCCGTCGACGTGCAGGGACGCCTGCTCGAAGTTCTGTCGGGCAAGAAGCTGGGCGAGGTTCTCGCCGAGCGCATCTGGCAGCCGCTCGGCATGGTCGACACCTCGTTCCAGGTGCCGGCCGCCAAGCTCTCGCGCGTGGCGCAGCCGGGCCCGCGTCCCGACGGCCGCCCGATGACGCCGCGCTTCAAGGTCGACGATGGCGCGCTCTACGAATCGGGTGGCGGCGGATCGCTGAGCACGATCGAGGATTACCTGCACTTCACCACGATGCTGGCCAACGGCGGCAGCTATCAGGGCAAGCGCATCATCGGCAAGAAGACGCTGGAGTTCATGACCGCCGATCACGTCGGCAGCCGGCCCGGACGTCCGCCGGGCTTCGGCTTCGGTCTGGGCTTCGAGGTTCGCACGCGCGTGGGCGACAGCGCGATGCCGGGATCGGTCGGCGAGTACGGCTGGTCGGGCGCGGCCGGCACGGAGTTCTGGGTCGATCCCAAGGAACAGCTGTTCGCGATCCTGATGATCCAGGCCAACGACGGCGACACGCGCATCGTGCGCAACCAGTTCCGGACGATGATCCAGGCAGCGCTGCTGGATTGATCTTCTTTCCCTCCCCCGAAGACGGGGGAGGGAAGACAATGATGATAGGGAGAGAAACCATGAAGATCCTGAAGGGCGCGATGCTCGCCGCAGCGCTGATGTCGGCGGCGGGGGCTGCGCAGGCGCAACTGCCGCTGCCGATGGCGGCGTCGCCGGAGGAGGTGGGACTCTCCTCCGCGCAGCTGAAAAAGCTCGAGGCCGTCACGAAGGCGCATATCGACGAGGGACTGGTGCCGGGCGCAGTGATGCTGGTGGCGCGGCGCGGCAAGGTCGCGTGGGTCTCGACACAGGGCAAGCGCGATCCCGCGGCGGCCGACGCGATGAAGCAGGACTCGATCTTCCGCATCTATTCGATGACCAAGCCGATCGTGTCGATCGCGCTGATGCAGATGGTCGAGGAGGGCCGGCTCCAGATCACCGACCCCGTGGCGAAGTACCTTCCCGAGCTCGCCCAGATGAAGGTCGGCACCGAAGTCACCGGCGCCGACGGCGTGCCGGTGCTGCACTTCGCCGATCCGACACGGCAGATGACGGTGCAGGACCTGCTGCGCCACACGTCGGGCCTCACCTACGGCAGTCGCGGCGCCGGCCTGATCAACAAGGCCTACGCCGACCAGAAGATCGGCGACCGCAGCCTCACCGTCGCGGAGATGGTGCAGAATCTCGGCAAGGTGCCGCTCAAGTTCAATCCCGGCGACCGCTGGGAATATTCGGTGGCCGTCGACGTGCAGGGCCGGCTGATCGAGGTGCTCGATGGAGGCAAGCGCAAGCTCTCCGAGATCGTGAAGGAGCGCGTGCTCGATCCGCTCGGCATGAAGGACACCGGCTTCCAGGTCCCGGCCGACAAGCTCGCGCGGGCCGCGCAGCCGGGGCCGCGTCCAGGCGGCGCACCGATGACGCCGCGCTTCAAGGTCGACGACGGCGCCAAATACGAGTCGGGCGGCGGCGGCATGTTGAGCACGATCGAGGATTACCTGCGCTTCACCGCGGCGCTGGCCAACGGCGGCGCCTTCCAGGGCAAGCGCATCATCGGCAAGCAGACGCTGGCCTTCATGACGGCCGACCACACGCTCAATCGTCCCGGCCGTCCGCCGGGGCTGGGCTTCGGCCTGGGCTTCGAGGTCCGCACGCGCGTGGGCGATGCTGCGATCGAAGGCTCGGTCGGCGAATACGGCTGGGCCGGCAATGCCGGCACGCTGTTCTGGATCGATCCCAAGGAGCAGCTGATCGCGATTTACATGGTGCAGGTCAGCGATCCCGACAGGATCGCGTTGCGCAACCAATTCCGGACCATGGTGCAAGCCGCGATCATCGACTGACGATCCGATCGCGCCAGCGGCCGGTGACGAAGACGAGGAGGGTGGGGCCGATGGCGAAGAAGGCCAGGCCCGTCAGGAAGGAGATCCAGGTTTCGCCCCAGGCGTCGAACCACCGGACCGCGGCAAGGAGGGAGCCGATCAGCCAGGCACCCAGCGCGATCTGCGACAGGAAGCGGACGGTCGCCATTTCCGGCCGCTGTGCCGCGACCTGGTGTGACAGCGCGCGTTCCTCCGTGAGCCAGCGCCACAGCTTCCACAGCGCGCGCGGCAGCCAGAGCAGCAGGTAGGCAACGGTGAAGACGCCATCCATCACGCAAATGTTAGACGCATAGAGCGCCATCGACTAGAAGAGCTGCAGTCAAATTCGGGAGGAATGCATGTTGCGCCGTTCAATAATTGCAGTCGCGGGCCTTCTACTCGCCGCAAGCCCGGCCGTGGCCCAGCAGCCACTCAAGATCGCGCTGATCTACAGCAAGACCGGGGCCCTCGAGGCCTATGCGCGCCAGACCGAGGCGGGCTTCATGCTCGGCCTCGAATACGCGACCAAGGGCACGATGGAGATCGGTGGCCGCAAGATCCAGGTCATCACCAAGGACGACCAGCTGAAGCCCGACATGGGCAAGGCCGCGCTCGAGCAGGCCTATGGCGACGACAAGGTCGACATTGCCGTCGGCACCACCGGCTCGCCGATTGCGCTGGCGATGCTGCCCGTGGCCGAGGAGTACAAGAAGATCCTGATCGTGGAGCCCGCCGTCGCCGACTCGATCACCGGTGACAAGTGGAACCGCTACATCTTCCGCACCGCGCGCAACTCCTCGCAGGATGCGCTCGCCGCCGCCGCGACGCTCAAGGACGAAGGCCTCTCGATCGCCACGCTCGCGCAGGACAATGCCTTCGGCAAGGACGGCATCGCCTCGCTGAAGGAAGCGCTGGCCGCCGTCGGCTCCAAGGCCAAGATCGTGCACGAGGAATTTACGCCCGCCGCCACGACCGACTTCACCGCGCCCGGCCAGCGCCTGTTCGACGCGCTGAAGGACAAGCCCGGCCGCAAGGTCATCGCCGTGGTGTGGGCCGGCGCCCATCCGCTGCCCAAGCTGATGGACCTCAAGCCCGAGCGCTACAAGATCGAGATCGCCCCGGGCGGCAACATCCTGCCGGTGATGGCCGGCTGGAAGCAGTTCGCGGGCCTCGAGGGCGCGATCTACTACTACTGGGGCTTCCCCAAGAACCCGGTGAACGACTGGCTGGTCACCGAATACAAGAAGAAGAACAACGGCGCGCCGCCGGACTTCTTCGTGGCGGGCGGCATGGCCGCGGGCATGGCCGTGGTGGCCGCCGTCACCAAGGCGGGCGGCACCGACACCGAGAAGCTGATCACGGCGATGGAAGGCATGGAGTTCGACACGCCCAAGGGCAAGATGACCTTCCGCAAGGAAGACCATCAGGCGCTGCAGGTGATGTACCAGTGGCGCATGAAGGCCAACCCGGCCGACAACGTCGACCTGCTCGACCTCGTGCGCGAGATTCCCGCGGACGAGATGAAGCTGCCGATCAAGAACAAGCGGTAGCGCTTGCTCGAGACCGACGCTCTTACCATCCGCTTCGGCGGACACGCTGCCGTCGACGGGGTGAGCTGTGCTTTTAAACCGGGCACGCTCACCTCGATCATCGGACCCAACGGCGCGGGAAAGACGACCTATTTCAACCTGATCTCGGGCCAGCTGCCTGCGACCTCGGGCACGGTGCGGCTCAACGGCCAGGACATCACCGGCCTTGCCGCCCCGCGGCGCACGCGCCTGGGCCTCGGCCGCGCGTTCCAGCTCACGAACTTGTTTCCCAATCTCAGCGCGCTCGAGAACGTACGCCTCGCCGTGCAGGTGAAGAGCGGCAAGGCGCTCGACCTGTTCAGCCGCGCCTCGACGCATCGCGAACTGACCGACCGCGCACGCGAGCATCTCGCGGCCGTGTCGCTGTCGGACCGCGCCGACACCGTGGCCGCGACCCTGCCGCACGGCGACCAGCGCAAGCTCGAGGTCGCGATCCTGCTGGCGCTCGAGCCCGACATCTTCATGTTCGACGAGCCGACGGCCGGCATGAGCATCGACGACGTGCCGACGGTGCTCGACATCATCGCCGCCATCAAGAAGCGCGGCGACAAGACGATCCTGCTGGTCGAGCACAAGATGGACGTGGTGCGTTCGCTCTCCGACCGCATCGTCGTGCTGCACCAGGGCAAGCTCGTGGCCGACGGCTTGCCGGCCGAAGTGATCAACTCCGATATCGTGCGCGAGGCCTATCTCGGCGGAGCGGCCACGGACGATAAACATGGCTGAACCGCTTCTCTCGCTGCGCGGCGTGAAGACCAACATCGGCCGCTACCACATCCTGCATGGCGTCGCGTTCGACGTGGCCGAGGGCGGACTCACCATGCTGCTGGGCCGCAACGGTGCCGGCAAGACCACGACGCTGCGTACCATCATGGGCCTGTGGCGCGCGGCGGAAGGCGAGATCCGGTTTGCGGGTAAGGACATCGCCAAGCTCGACACACCCGACATCGCCCGCCTCGGCATCGCCTATGTGCCCGAGAGCATGGCGATCTTCGCCGATCTCACGGTGCAGGAGAATCTGATCCTCGCCGCGCGCTCGGGTCCGATCGACCAGAAGCGGCTCGACTGGATCTTTTCGCGCTTCGAGGCGCTGAAGCGGTTCTGGAATCTGCCGGCGGGCCATCTGTCGGGTGGCCAGAAGCAGATGCTGGCGGTCGCCCGCGCCATCATCGAACCGCGCCGCCTGCTGCTGATCGACGAGCCGACCAAGGGCCTGGCGCCCGCCATCATCGCCCACATGATTGCGGCCTTCCGCGAACTGAAGGACGGAGAGGCGACCTTGCTGGTGGTCGAGCAGAACTTCGCCTTCGCGCGCCAACTGGGCGACGCGGTCGCGGTGATGGACGACGGCAAGGTGGCGCACACGGGCACGATGGCGGCGTTCGCCGCGGACGCGGCGTTGCAGCAGCACCTGCTGGGCATGGGCATGGATACGCACCAATGAAGAAGGACTATCTCCCGCTTCTGCTCATCCCCGTTCTCGCGGCTGCATCGTTCCCGCTGGTGGGCTCGTGGTCGAGCTGGGTGACGCTCTCCGTCGCGGGCCTCGCGATGGGGCTGATGATCTTCATCATGGCGTCGGGGCTCACGCTCACCTTCGGCCTGATGGACGTGTTGAATTTCGGCCACGGCGCCTTCATCGCGGTCGGCGCGTTCGTGGCTGCCTCGGTGATGCTGGCGCTCGGCACGTGGATGGGCGCGGACTCGCTGGCGCTCAACCTCGCGGCCATCGGTCTCGCGGTGCTCGCGGCGATGGCGGTGAGCGGCGCGCTGGGCCTCGCCTTCGAGCGCGTGATCGTGCGGCCGGTCTACGGCCAGCACCTGAAGCAGATTCTCGTCACCACCGGCGGCCTGATCGTGGCCGAACAGCTGCTGAAAGTCGTGTGGGGCCCCGACCAGATCACGCTGACGCGGCCAGCCGCGTTGCGCGGCGCGATCCTGCTGGGCGACGTCGCGATCGAGAAGTATCGGCTGCTGGCGATGGCGATCGGCCTCGCGGTATTCGCGGCGCTGGCGCTCACGCTCGCCCGTACGCGCATCGGCCTCTTGATCCGCGCCGGCGTCGAGAACGGCGAGATGGTCGAGTCGCTGGGATATCGCATCCGGCGCCTGTTCGTGGGCGTGTTCGTGGTGGGCTCGGCGCTAGCGGGCCTCGGCGGCGCGATGTGGGGCCTCTACCAGGAGACGGTGACGGCGGCGATCGGCGCGCAGGTGATCGTGTTGGTGTTCATCGTGATCATCATCGGGGGGCTGGGCTCGGTGGGCGGCTGCTTCGTCGGCGCGCTCCTGGTTGGCCTGACCGCCAACTACATCGGCTTCCTCGCGCCCAAGGTGGCGCTGGGCTCGAACATCCTGCTGATGGCGCTGATCCTGCTGTGGCGGCCGCAGGGCCTCTATCCCGTGGCGAAGAGGTAGCGCGATGTTCTTGCGCTCGCTCCTCTCCGACGACCTGCCTCGCAGCCGCTTGCTTGCGCTGCTGCTGGTCGCGATCCTGATCGGGCTCGCGGCGGCGCCGTTCCTCTTCCCGGGCGCCAAGTCGCTGAACGTGGCGGCGCGCATCTGCGTCTTCATCGTGCTGGCGGCGAGCTTCGACCTGCTGCTGGGCTACACCGGCATCGTCTCCTTCGCGCACACGATGTTCTTCGGCATCGGCGCCTATGGCGTGGCGATCGCGCTCACCCGCATGGGCCCGGGCTGGGATGCGGTCGCGGTCGGAG
>CAIMEE010000122.1 GCA_903839865.1 Enhydrobacter aerosaccus
ATGAGTGGCGCAAGCGCTTTTCCAGGGTGCCCTGCGGCCCTACGATATCGCCTTCGCGCCGTGGAGTATCCGCATGACGTCTCCCAGCCTTGTGATTCGCAATGGCACCATCGTCGACGGCACCGGCGGCGATCCTTATGACGCCGATCTCGCCGTCGCCCACGGGAAGATCGCCGCGATCGGCGGCAGCATTCCCAAGGGAACGGAAGAGATCGACGCGCGCGGCAAGCTCGTGACGCCGGGCTTCGTCGACGTGCACACGCATTACGACGCGCAGGCGACCTGGTCCGACCGGCTTTCGCCGTCGTCGTGGAATGGCGCCACGACCGTGCTGTTCGGCAACTGCGGCGTGGGCTTCGCGCCATGCCACGAAGACCAGCACGCCATGCTGATCAACCTGATGGAAGGCGTCGAGGACATCCCCGAAGTCGTGCTGAGCGAAGGCCTGCCGTGGAACTGGCACAGCTTCCCCGACTTCCTCGATGCGATCGCCGCGCGCCGCTACGACGCCGACGTCGCGGCCCAGGTGCCGCACGCGGCGCTGCGCGTCTATGTGATGGGCCAGCGCGGCGCCGACCGCGAGGCCGCCACCGAACAGGATCGCGGGCGCATGGCCGAACTCACCGCCGAGGGGCTGCGCGCCGGCGCACTTGGATTCTCCACGTCGCGCACGCTCAATCACCGCTCGGCCGACGGCAAGCACATCCCGACCCTCCGCGCCGAGGAAGCGGAACTCACCGCGATCGCGCACGCCATGCGCGAGACCGGCTCCGGCTGGCTGCAGATCGTCTCCGACTTCAAGGACCAGAAGGATGAGATCCATCTGTTCCGCCGACTGGCCAAGGAGTCGGGCCGTCCGGTCACCATCACCCTTCTGCAGTCCGACGCCCGGCCCAATGGCTGGCGCGAACTGATGGCCGAAATCGACGAGGCGAATGCCGCGGGCCTGCGCATCACCGCCCAGGTGCGCCCTCGACCGACCAGCGTGCTTCTGGGGCTGGAGCTCACACAGAACGCGTTCTCGGGGCGACCGAGCTACAAGCGCATCGCTCATCTGTCGTTCGCAGAACGCCTCGCCCTGCTGCGCCAGCCTGAACTCCGCGCCCGTATCCTGTCGGAGTCCTTCGAAGGCGACCGGCGCGGCCAGATGATCGATCGATGGGATCGCCTCTATCCGTTCGGCGATCCGCCCGACTACGAACCGCGGCCCGAGGACAGCGTCGCCGGCCGCGCCGCGCGCGAAGGCCGCGTCCCGCAGGAGCTCGCCTACGACCTGATGATCGAAGGCAACGGCAAGGGAATGCTGTATCTGCCGGTCACCAACTTCGCCGCCGGCAATCTCGACGTCGTGCGCGACATGCTCGACGCCCCCAATTCGCTGATCGGCCTCGGCGACGGCGGCGCCCATGTCGGCGTGATGTGCGACGCCACCTCCACCAGCTATCTGCTCACGCACTGGACGCGCGATCGCAAGCGCGGGTCCCTCTTCCCGGTGTCGTGGGCGATCAAGCGGCTGGCGGCGGACACTGCCGCTGCCATCGGGCTCGGCGATCGCGGCGTGCTGCGGCCGGGAATGAAGGCCGACATCAACATCCTCGACTACGACAGGCTCAGCCTGCGACGTCCGGAGATCGTCTACGACCTGCCGGCTGGCGGCAAACGCCTGGTCCAGCGGACCGATGGCTTCGAGGCGACCATCGTGTCCGGGTCTATCGTCTATCGCCATGGAGAGCCGACCGGAGCCTTGCCCGGTCGGCTCATTCGCGGCGCACGCGGCGCCTGACGGCTCCTAGTGCTTCTGCTGGCGCAAACGCTCGAGTGATTGCTCGCGCAATCCCGTGAGCGTGATGCGCGAGGTCAACGCCTCGGCATCGGTCTTCACGTGGATGATCGCGGGCTTGCCCGAGGCCAGCGCACGCTCGAAGGCCGGACCGAAGTCCGCCGTCTTCTCGACCGTCTCGCCGTGTCCGCCGAAGGCGCGCGCGTAGGCGGCGAAGTCGGGGTTCTTGAGCTCGGTGCCATGGACGCGCGTGGGATACTCGCGCTCCTGGTGCATGCGGATCGTGCCGTACATGCCGTTGTCGATCACCGCGATCACGATGTTGGCGCCGTACTGCACGGCCGTGGCGAACTCCTGGCCGTTCATCAGGAAGCAGCCGTCGCCCGCCAGCGACACCACCATGCGGCCGGGCTCGGCGATCTTGGCCGCGACCGCCGCCGGCACGCCGTAGCCCATCGCTCCCGAGGTCGGCGCAAGCTGCGTCTTGAACCCGCGGTACTGGAAGAAGCGATGCAGGAACGCGGCGTAGTTGCCGGCGCCATTGGTCACGATCGCATCGTCCGGCAGGCGCTTGTTCAGCCAGGCGATCACCTCGCCCATGTTCACCGAGCCGGGCAGCGGCCCGGGCTTGATGTTGTCGAGATATTCCGCATGACCGGCCGCAACGCCGGCCTTCCACTTCTTCCCGTCGACCGGCTTCATCGCCTTGGCGGCAGCGGCGAAGTTGGCCATGCCCGAATTGATCGGCAGGGTCGCCTGATAGACGCGGCCGAGTTCCTCGGCGCTGGCGTGGACATGCACCAGCGTCTGCTTCGGAACGGGCAGGTCGAACAGCGTGTAGCCGCCGGTCGTCGCCTCGCCGAGACGGGGACCGACCGCGACGATGAGGTCGCAGTCCTTGATGCGCTTGCCGAGTGCCGGGCCCACACCGACGCCGAGATCGCCGACGTAGTTGGGATGCCGATTGTCGAACAGATCCTGGTTGCGGAACGAGGCGCAGACCGGAAGATCGTTCGCCTCGATGAAGCTCTTCATGTCGGCACAGGCTTCGGCGGTCCAGCCGCCGCCGCCCACGATGACCATCGGCCGCTCGGCTTTCTCGAGCAGGCCACGCAACGTCGCCATGTCGTTCGCCGCGGGCGCGCCGCGCGCGATCTTGTAGGGGCCGGCGTCGGCCACCTCGACCTCGTCGACCAGCATGTCTTCAGGCAACGCCACCACGACAGGACCGGGACGGCCGTTGAGCGCGGTGTGGAATGCCTGGCTGATCAGCTCGGGGATGCGCCGGGCATCCTCGATCTGCACGACCCACTTAGCCATCTGGCCGAACATGCGGCGGTAATCGATC
The DNA here is from genome assembly GCA_903839865.1 of Enhydrobacter aerosaccus. GTDB lineage: Bacteria > Pseudomonadota > Alphaproteobacteria > Reyranellales > Reyranellaceae > Reyranella > Reyranella aerosaccus_A. Next base: position 3,129 of record CAIMEE010000122.1, read on the forward strand.
TCCTGGAACGCCTCGCGGTCGGTCGTCTCGCGGGCGACCTGGCCAACCAGCAGGATCATGGGCGTCGAATCCTGGTGTCCCGTATGCAATCCGATACTGGCGTTCGTGGCGCCCGGACCGCGGGTCACGAAGGCGATGCCGGGCTTGCCGGTGAGCTTGCCGTAGGCCTCCGCCATGTTGGCGGCGCCGCCTTCCTGGCGGCAGATGACGTAGCGGATCGAGTTGCGCTGGGCGTAAAGCGCATCGAGGGCGGCAAGATAGCTCTCGCCCGGGACGCCGAAGATGGTCTCGGTGCCGTGAATGCGCAGCTGGTCGATCAGGACCTGCGCGCCGGAGCGGCGCGGATAAGCGGAGGCCATGTCTGTTCCCTTACTTCGTGGGTGAGAAGGACGTGGGCACCAATATCTTGTTGTTCATGGTCTTCATGAATTCGCGACTCTTCTGCAAATAGGCATGCCATGCAGGATCGGCGGCCATCGCGGCGCGGCGCTTGGTACGGTCGGCGAGGTCGGCGTAGCCCCACATATGGACGATCTCGTTCACGTTTCCGACTTCGGTGCTGAAATACCCGACGAGATTGCCGAGATGCTTCATCTGCACCGGCAGGCCTTCCTTCTCGTACAGCGCGAGGAAGTCGCGCAGCCGGCCCGGCTGCAATTCATAGGTGCGATGGTCGACGATCATGATGTCTCCTCCAAATTTCCGTTTCTGATGTGTGACTTCGCGGCCACGATCTTAGCCGTTGCTGTGCCCGCTGTGGACTCAGACGCCGATTCAGCGCATAAGATGCGGCATAGCGACACTGTAGGACGCGCATCATCATGAGGCGTCTGCACGTCGCGGAGCGCGATACCGGTCAACGTCTTCCCGTGAGCTTCTTGGTCATCCGTCAAAGGTCTACCAATCGCTTGGACGCAATCGTCCAGCAAGCGCGCGCCGGACTCCGCTCATTTGTTCCTCCAGCCCAGAGCCTTGAATGAGTCGTAAATTGTTTGTGGGCAACCTGCCCTACTCCGTCACGTCCGAGCGTCTGCAAGAAGCGTTCTCCCAGTTCGGGACTGTTGCCTCTTCGAAAGTCATCGTGGATCGCGAGACGGGCCGCAGCCGCGGCTTCGCCTTCCTCGAAATGGAAACCGATGAAATGGGTGCTGCAGCAATGCAGGCCATGAACGGCGCTCTGCTCGACGGCCGTTCGATCGCTGTACGTGAAGCGGTCGAGCGTCAGCCTGGCGGCGGTGGCGGTGGTGGATTTGGCGGCGGCGGTGGCCGCGGCCCGCGTCCGCCGTACGGCGGCGGTGGTGGCGGCGGCGATCGTGGCGGCGGTGGCGGTGGCTATCGCGGCGGCGGTGGCGGCGGATACGGTGGTGGCGGCGGCGGTGATCGCGGCGGCTACGGCGGTGGTGGCGGCGGTGGCGGTGGCTATCGCGGTGCAGCCCCGGCCGGAGACGGCGGCCCGATGCGTGACCGACGTGCAGATTTCTCGGGCGCTCCGCCCGCTCCCGGCGGCTTCGAGGCGCCTCCGGCCGGCGACAAGAGCCCGCCGCGTCGTGACCGTGGCGGTCCGGCGCGTCGCGAGCGCGATTACGAGCCGCGCAAGCGTGGTTTCGACGACGATCAGTAATAGATCGCTGTCCTTTATTTGAACGTGAGCGCCGGGGCATAACCCCGGCGTTTTCATGTCCGGCCTCCCGCCCGGTGCTATTCTTGCTTGGCGGCTCCCCAGGAGGCGGACATGAAAAGACGCACCGCGCTTGTCGGATCTCTCGCGACCCTGGTCGCCACGCGCGCGGCCAGAGCAGCCACTCCGGTCGACCTGCAGCTCGTGATGGCGGTCGACGTCTCGCGCTCGATCGACGAGGTCGAAGCCGAATTGCAGCGCCGCGGCTACATCGAGGCCATGACCAACGAGCGCGTGATCGACGCCATCCTGTCGGGCGAGAACAGGTCGATCGGCGTCTGCTATGTCGAATGGGCCGGCACGCACTACCAGCAGACCGTGATCGACTGGATGCTGGTCGACAGCCCCCGGACAGCGCGCCGCTTCTCCGAGAAGCTGGCCGAATCGCCGCGCACCTCGCAGAGCTGGACCGCCGTCGGCCAGGCCCTGGTCTACGCCGCCAAGCGCTTCGAGGAGTCGCCCTTCACGTCCAAGCGCCGGATCATCGACATCTCGGGCGACGGCCGCACCAACGACGGCCCGCCAGCCGAGCTGGTGCGCGACAAACTGGTGGCGGACGGCATCGTGATCAACGGGCTGCCGGTGATGATGAACCGCACCAGCTTCGGCCGGCCGCCCGACACGACACTCGACAAGTACTACGAGGAGAACGTGATCGGCGGCCCGGGCTCGTTCATGATCGTGGCCGCCAACTTCGACGACTTCAGCCGCGCCGTGCGCACCAAGCTGATCCGCGAAATCTCCAGCCGGGAGACGCCGGCGGCGGCCCGTCCGGGCTAGGCGATTTCGCTTTCCCGACTGGGGCCGAGGCAGCATCATCGCCGGATGCTCACCAACGATCCCATTACCCAGGCCCGCCTCGACCTCACCACCGCCCTGCGCGCTGCCGTGCGCCACGGGCTGAACGAAGGCGTCTGCAATCACTTCAGCATGGCGGTGCCAGGCCGCCCCGACCTCTTCCTGGTCAATCCGCAGGGCCTGCACTGGGCGGAGGTCACGCCGTCCGACATCGTGATGGCCGACGGCGACGGCAACATCCTCGAAGGCAGGCATCCGGTCGAGCCGACCGCCTTCTACATCCACGCCCGCATCCATGCCGGCAACCCGAAGGCCACCGTGGTGCTGCACACCCATATGCCCTACGTGACGGCGCTGACCTCGATCCAGGGCGGCCGCCTCGAAATGTGCTCGCAGAACGCGCTGCGCTACTGGGACCGGATCGCCTACGACGAGGCCTATGGCGGCGTGGCGCTCAGCAACGACGAGGGCGAGCGCATGTGCCGCGCCATGGCCGGCAAGGAAATCCTGTTCCTGCGCAACCACGGCGTCATCGTGAGCGGCCAGACCGTGGCGCAGGCCTATGACGACCTCTACTACCTCGAGCGCGCCGCAATGGTGCAGGTGCTGGCCATGCAGACCGGCCGGCCGCTGCACAACGTCTCCGACGAGATGGCGGCGCACACCAATCGCCAGATGGCCGGCGAAAGCCAGCAGTCGGTCCTGCATTTCGAGTCGCTGAAGCGTATGCTCGACCGCGACGAACCGGGCTGGCGCAAGCTCACCGCCTGACGAACGACCACGGGGGAAACACCAATGCGTGCCATCACGACACTTGCGGCCGCCGCTTGCCTGCTCGCGGCATCGCCCGCCTTCGCCCAGCTGCCGCCGCAGCTGCAGATCGGCCAGATGGAGATCAAGGCCTACGCGCCGATCGGCAAGACCAAAATCGCCGTGCAGCTGACGCAGGACACCGCACTCGGCCGCGAGCTGCGCGGCAAGGTGATGGCCCGCATCGCCAAGCGCGGCAACGAAGTCGGCTTCTCCGGCGGCAACGTGATGCGCATGGACGTGGCCTATTTCGACCTGCTGGGCACCGGTGGCGGCGGCGGCTCGGCTGCCGATACGCCGAGTTCCGCGCAGCCGGGCGACAACCAGCGGCCCAACTTGTTGGGCAACATCTCCGGCCTGCGCGGCAACGACAGCGCGCCGCCGCCGCGTCCGCCCACCCTGCGCATGTCCTTCACGCTCTATGCCGTGGACACCGGCAAGGTCGTGTGGGTCGCCTCGGCCTCGTGCTCGACCACGAGCGGCATGGTCGTGAAGGCGGGCGAAGCCATCATCAACAGCATCTTCGACAGTGCCGACAAGAGCATGGTCGGCGATGCCGGCTGCCCGCTCTGAAGAAGACTTAACCGGAGGAACTGCTTTCATGCCGCGTCTTGCCCCGCTCGATCTCGCCAAGCTCACGCCCGAACAGAAGAAGGTGGCCGACGCGATCGTCTCCGGCCCGCGCGGCGGTTTGCGCGGCCCCTTCGAGCCATGGCTGCGCAGCCCCGTGCTGGCCGACCGCGCGCAGAAGCTGGGCGAATACTGCCGCTTCAACAACAGCCTGCCGAGCGACCTCTCCGAACTCGCGATCTGCCTGATCGGCCGTCACTTCAAGGCGCAGTACGAATTCTACGCCCACGCCCGCCTCGCCAAGGAAGCGGGCCTCGCGCCCGAGATCATCGAGGCCGTGCGCACCCGCCAGACGCCGCCCTTCACGCGCGATGTCGAGCGCATCGTCTATGATTTCGTCACCGAATACCTCGCCACCAACCGCGTCTCGGCACCGAACTACAAGCGCGCCATCGATGCCTTCAAGGAGCAGGGCGTCGTCGATCTCGTGGGCGTCTGCGGCTACTACATGCTGGTCTCCATGACGCTCAACGTCTTCGAGATGCCGCTGCCGCCGGGCGAACCCGACCCGATCGCCTAAGGAACGGACCTTCCCGGGTTTCCCGAGGCTTCCCGCTCGGTCGGGAAGCCTCCGATGCCGATGGCGCAAGGCTTCCCCGCGATTCTTCCCGCTTTCGCGCACCCTCCCCCCTCAATCTCCCAATTGAAAACTCGCCGCTCGCGAGGATCGGGCTGAAACGCTGCCCTGGTTGAACCCGAGGCCATTCCTCGCGAGGACTCGCGAGCCCCTCGCGAGACGGTTTTCACCGTTTATATACGGCTGAAAAGCCGTCGAGCCCATCAAGTCGTTGATTCACCTTGCTTCTTCAGAAATCGAAACCGCCGCAAACCGCCGTTTAGACGGCTGGCAACGGCCGCTCCTGCGATCCCGAGTCGGCGAGGGACCTTTGGCTCGCGCAGACGAAAGATCCCTCTCTGCGTTCGGGATGACAACGGGCGCGACTCTACGCGCGTACCGCCGGAACGCCTATTACGGTCGTTACTGA
>CAIMEE010000123.1 GCA_903839865.1 Enhydrobacter aerosaccus
ACCCTGGTGTTCGGCCAGGCGGCGTCGGCGGGCTCCCTGCTGCTGATGGCCGGCGCCAAGGGCAAGCGCTTCTCGCTGCCCAACTCTCGCATCATGATCCATCAGCCGTCCGGCGGGGCACAGGGCCAGGCCACGGATATCGAGATCCATGCCAAGGAAATCCTGCTGACCAGGGCCCGGCTCAATCAGCTCTATGTCCACCACACCGGGCGGACTATCGAGGAGATCCAGCACGGCATGGAGCGCGATCGCTTCTTCGCGCCCCTGGAGGCCAAGGAATTCGGCCTGATCGACGACGTCCTTGAAAATCGTCCGGTCCCGACCATTTCGGCAGCTGCATCCTGAGGGTCAGCCGCGACCAATTGTTCCCCACTCGCGGTGCGACACACTACATTTTGATGTTGTCGCCATCCGTAAGGCGCGTTTAACATAGTCTTGCGTGCGGGCCCGCAAGGTCGCGGGCCGCCCAAGCGGAGGTACGTTGTAGACATGCCAGCCGCCAAATCAGGGGGCGACTCCCGGAATACGCTGTATTGCAGCTTTTGCGGGAAGAGCCAGCACGAGGTTCGTAAGCTTATTGCCGGCCCGACCGTGTTCATCTGCGATGAATGCGTCGAACTCTGCATGGATATCATCCGTGAGGAGAGCAAGACCACGCTTGTGAAGTCGAAGGACGGCGTTCCGTCTCCGAAGGAGATCCGCCAGATCCTCGACGATTACGTGATCGGTCAGGAGCGGGCCAAGCGCATCCTCGCAGTCGCGGTGCACAACCATTACAAGCGGCTCAGCCACGGCGGCAAGGCGAACGAAGTCGAGATCGCCAAGTCGAACATCATGCTCATCGGCCCGACGGGTTGCGGCAAGACGCTGCTCGCGCAGACGCTGGCGCGCATGCTCGACGTTCCGTTCACGATGGCCGATGCCACGACGCTCACCGAAGCCGGCTACGTCGGCGAGGACGTCGAGAACATTATCCTGAAGCTGCTGCAGGCCGCCGACTACAACGTCGAGCGGGCGCAGCGCGGAATCGTCTACATCGACGAAGTCGACAAGATCAGCCGCAAGTCTGACAACCCGTCGATCACGCGCGACGTGTCGGGCGAGGGCGTGCAGCAGGCCTTGCTGAAGATCATGGAAGGCACCGTCGCTTCGGTCCCGCCGCAGGGCGGCCGCAAGCTTCCGCAGCCGGAAGTCCTTCAGGTCGACACCACCAACAGCCTCTTCAGCTGCGGTGGCGCGTTCTCGGGGCTCGACAAGATCATCTCGATGCGCCGCCAGGGCACCTCAATCGGCTTCGGCGCCGAAGTGCGTGGTCCGGAAGACCGTCGTACGGGCGAGATCCTGCGCGACCTCGAGCCGGAGGATCTGCTGCGCTACGGGCTGATCCCCGAGTTCGTCGGCCGTCTTCCGGTCGTCGCCACGCTCGAGGATCTGGATGAAGGCGCGCTGGTCGAGATTCTGACGCGCCCGAAGAACGCGTTGGTGAAGCAGTACCAGCGGCTTTTCGACATGGAGAGCGTGAAGCTCAAGTTCTCCGACGACGCCTTGAAGGCGATCGCCCAGAAGGCAATTCTGCGCAAGACCGGTGCCCGTGGCCTGCGGTCCATCCTCGAGATCGTATTGCTCGACACGATGTACGAACTCCCGTCGCTCGACGGCGTAGAAGAAGTCGTCATCAACCGGGAAGTCATCGAAGGTCGTGCTCAGCCGCTTTATGTGCACGGAGAGCGCAAAGAAGGCGTCGCGGCGGCCCCGGCGTGAGTTTTGCAGGGTCGATGGTGCCTGCCACCGGCCTTTTTCGGCGGGTCTTGAACCGAGACCTGTTCAAGCCAATCTTTGCAAGTGAGTGCACGTGGCCCTAGGCCGCGGGTCGCCTAGCTTGGGGCCCCGACTGAGGTACGCAGCAGCTCTAACAGCGTATTGCGAGGCATCCAAATGAACGCCCCTATCAAAGCGAGTACTCCCGAGGGAACCGTCTATCCCGTCTTGCCATTGCGCGACATCGTCGTGTTCCCAGGCATGATCGTCCCGCTCTTCGTCGGCCGCGAGAAGAGCGTGAAGGCGCTCGAAGAGGTCATGAAGGACGACAAGCAGATACTGCTGATCGCCCAGAAGAACGCGAGCCAGGACGATCCGGGCGCCGAGGACATCTACAACATCGGCACGCTCGGCACTGTGCTGCAGCTGCTGAAGCTGCCGGACGACACCGTGAAGGTGCTGGTCGAGGGCGGCAAGCGTGTGCGCATCACCGGCTACACCGACAAGCCCGAGTTCTTCGAGGCCCGCGCGGTCGAGATGGAAGAGGGCGCGGGCGATCCCGGCGAGCTGCAGGCCGCCGCGCGCACCGTGGTCTCGGAATTCGAGAACTACGTGAAGCTCAACAAGAAGGTCCCGCCCGAGGTTGTCGTCTCGATCAACAAGATCGAAGAGCCGTCCAAGCTCGCCGATGTGATCTCGGCCCATCTCGCGCTCAAAGTTGCCGAGAAGCAGCAGCTGCTCGAGCTCGACTCGGTATCGAAGCGACTGGAGCGAATCCTAGGCCTGATGGAAGGCGAGATCGGCGTCCTGCAGGTCGAGAAGAAAATCCGTAACCGCGTGAAGCGTCAGATGGAGAAGACGCAGCGCGAGTACTATCTCAACGAGCAGATGAAGGCGATCCAGAAGGAGCTTGGCGAGACCGAGGACGGTCGCGACGAGGTCTCAGAGCTGGAGAAGCGCATCAAGAAGACGCGTCTCAGCAAGGAGGCGCGCGAGAAGGCGCATGCCGAGCTGAAGAAGATCAAGACCATGAGCCCGATGTCGGCCGAGGCGACGGTGGTACGCAACTACCTCGACTGGCTGCTGTCGATCCCGTGGAGGAAGCCGACCAAGATCATCAAGGACCTGAAGTACGCCGAGGAGATTCTGAACGCGGACCATCATGGCCTCGAGAAGGTCAAGGAACGCATCCTGGAATACCTCGCGGTGCAGCAGCGGGTCGACAAGATGAAGGGCCCGATCCTGTGCCTCGTCGGACCGCCCGGCGTCGGCAAGACCTCGCTCGGCAAGTCGATCGCCAAGGCGACCGGCCGCAACTTCGTGCGCATGTCGCTGGGCGGCGTGCGGGACGAGGCCGAGATCCGCGGCCATCGCCGGACCTATATCGGCTCGCTGCCGGGCAAGGTCATCCAGAGCATGAAGAAGGCGAAGTCGTCGAACCCGCTGTTCCTGCTCGACGAGATCGACAAGCTCGGCGCTGACTTCCGCGGCGATCCTTCGTCGGCGCTGCTCGAGGTCCTGGACCCCGAACAGAACGCGGCGTTCAACGATCACTATCTCGAGGTGGATTACGACCTGTCGAACGTGATGTTCATCACCACGGCGAACTCGCTGCGCATGGCTCAGCCGCTGATGGATCGCATGGAGATCATCCGGCTGGCCGGCTACACCGAGGACGAGAAGATCGCCATCGCCCGCAAGCACTTGATCACCAAGCAGATCGAGGCGAACGGGCTGAAGGAAGGCGAACTCGACATCCATGACGATGCCGTCCGCGATCTCGTGCGCTACTACACGCGCGAGGCGGGCGTTCGAAACCTGGAGCGCGAGATCGCCAACCTGGCACGCAAGGCCGTCAAGGAAATCCTCATGAAGGGGACTGGCAAGGTGAAGATCACCGCCAAGAACCTCGACAAGTTCGCCGGCGTCCGTCGCTTCCGCTACGGCGAGGCCGAGCTCGAGGATCTGGTCGGCATCACGACAGGTCTTGCCTGGACCGAGGTTGGCGGCGAGTTGCTGCAGATCGAGGCCGTGCTGGTCCCGGGCCGTGGACGGGTCACTGTCACCGGCAAGCTGGGCGATGTGATGCAGGAGTCGGTCACGGCGGCGAACGCCTACGTTCGCTCGCGCGCCTCTGGCTTCGGCATCAAGCAGGCCGTGTTCGAAAAGCGCGACATCCATGTGCACGTGCCGGAAGGCGCAACGCCCAAGGATGGTCCGTCGGCCGGTGTCGGCATGGTCACCTCGATCGTATCGGCGCTCACCGGCATTGCAGTCCGCAAGGATGTCGCCATGACCGGCGAGATCAGCCTGCGCGGCCGGGTCATGCCGATCGGCGGTCTCAAGGAGAAGCTGCTCGCGGCGTTGCGCGGCGGTCTCAAGACCGTGCTCATTCCCAAGGAGAATGAGCGCGATCTGCCGGAGATCCCCGACAACGTGAAGAAGGGCCTGGAGATCATCCCGGTTTCGACCGTCGATGAAGTCCTCGCCCGGGCGCTGGTGAAGCCGCTGGTGCCGATAGAGTGGACGAACGACCTGGAGCCGGTGGTCAAGAAGCCGGATGGCCCCGAAGCCGTCGTCGCGCACTAAGACGTTCGAAATTACCGCGCAATGCCCCGGAGAAATCCGGGGCTTTGTCGTGTCTGCACCCCACCTGCAGCGGGACGCAGGGCAGTACTGACACAAAATGTGGTTATCGGCGTTGACGCCGTTTTCCTGCCGCCCCTACACTTGAGGCTGCCGGATTCATGTTGGGGACTAGCCCGTGAACAAGAACGATCTGATTGCCGCTGTCGCCGCTTCGACCAATCTCACCAAATCCGACGCGGCAAATGCGATCGATTCGATCCTGACGGTGATCACCAAGTCGTTGAAGAAGAAGGACAAGGTCCTGCTGGTCGGTTTCGGCACATTCCAGGTGACCCGGCGCAAGGCGGGCGAGGGCCGCAATCCCCAGACCGGCGAGAAGATCAAGATCCCCGCCGCAAACGTCCCGCGCTTCAAGGCCAGCAAGGCCCTGAAGGACGCGATCAACTAGCGTCGCTTAGGTTCTGCGTGCTACGACGCGCGCCGGGCGATTAGCTCAGCGGTAGAGCATTCCCTTTACACGGGACTGGTCGGCGGTTCGATCCCGTCATCGCCCACCATCTCATTTCGCACGTCGCGGGAAAGTGTCGATATTCCGGGCACTTACGAACCGTTCGCACACGCGGTAAGCTTGACACCCCATGGAGGGTCCTTTATCTCTCCGCGCGCTGTTTGGGGCTAATGCGGGCGTAGTTCAGTTGGTTAGAATGCCGGCCTGTCACGCCGGAGGTCGCGGGTTCGAGTCCCGTCGCTCGCGCCAGCCCCAACACTGGCAACCCGGTGCGGGGAAGGGGTGACGATGGAAGCGCTTCTACTGGAATATCTTCCGATCGTGATCTTTCTCGGCCTTGCCATGGGCCTGGTGCTCGCCATGCTGGGCGGCTCTTATCTTATCGCAAAGCAGCACCCAAATTCCGAGAAACTGTCGCCCTTCGAGTGCGGCTTTGCACCGTTCGACGATGCGCGCGGGCAGTTCGACGTTCGCTTCTATCTCGTGGCCATTCTCTTCATCATCTTCGACCTCGAAGTGGCATTCCTGTTTCCGTGGGCGGTGGCCCTGGGCGACATCGGCCTGTTCGGATTCTGGTCGATGATGCTCTTCCTGGGCGTGCTCACGGTCGGGTTCATCTACGAGTGGCGCAAGGGAGCCCTTGAATGGGAGTGATCCAACCCAAGCCGAGTGCCGCTGCCGAGGCGGCACTGTCGCGCGCGCTGAACGATGAGCTGGCGGACAAGGGCTTTGTCGTCGCCCAGCTCGACAAGCTGATCACCTGGGCGCGCACGGGTTCGATGTGGGGCTTGACGTTCGGTCTCGCCTGCTGTGGCGTCGAGATGATTCATTGCTGGATGAGCCGCTACGATCTCGATCGCTTCGGCTTCGCGCCGATGCCGAGTCCGCGCTCGGCCGACGTGATGATCGTGGCCGGCACGCTCACCAACAAGATGGCCCCCGCGCTTCGCAAGGTCTACGATCAGATGGCCGAGCCGCGCTATGTGATCTCGATGGGCTCGTGCGCCAACGGCGGTGGTTACTATCACTACAGCTATTCCGTCGTGCGCGGCTGCGATCGCATCGTGCCGGTCGACGTTTACGTGCCCGGCTGCCCGCCGACGGCCGAAGCGCTGCTCTACGGCGTGCTGCAGCTGCAGAAGAAGGTTCGCCGCACCGGAACGCTGGTGCGGTGATGGACGAACTCGGCAAGCACATCGTCGACGCCAGCGGTGCCACGACCGGCATGTCGGTTCGTCTCGGCGAGCTGATGCTGGAGACGACCTCCGACAAGGTGATCGCGCTGCTCACGTTCCTGCGCGACGATCCCAAGTGCCTGTTCAAGCAGCTCATCGACATCTGCGGCGTCGACTGGCCCGAGCGCTCCAAGCGTTTCGATGTCGTCTACAACCTGCTCAGCCTCAAGAACAACATCCGCGTGCGCGTGAAGGTGCAGACCGACGAGACGACGCCCGTGCCGTCGGTCGAGCCGGTCTACAAGTCGGCCGGCTGGTTCGAGCGCGAGGCCTACGATCTGTACGGTATCTGGTTCTCCGATCATCCCGACCTGCGCCGCATCCTCACCGACTACGGGTTCGAGGGGCATCCGATGCGCAAGGATTTCCCGCTCACCGGCTTCGTCGAGCTGCGCTGGGACGACGTCCAGAAGCGCGTGGTCTCCGAGCCCGAGACGCTGCAGCAGGAGTTCCGCCGCTGCGACTTCCTCAGCCCCTGGGAAGGCGGCATTCCGCACGAACTGCCCGGCGACGAAAAAGCGACCGGCGAAAAGGCGACCAAGAGCTGACATGTCCGACGTCGAGATCAAGACACTGACGATGAACTTCGGGCCGCAGCATCCCGCGGCCCACGGCGTGTTGCGCCTTGTCGTCGAGATGGACGGCGAGATCGTCGAGCGCTGCGATCCGCACATCGGCCTGCTGCATCGCGGCACCGAGAAGCTGATCGAATACAAGAGCTACCTGCAGGCGGTGCCGTATTTCGACAGGCTCGACTACGTCTCGCCGATGAACCAGGAGCACGCCTACGCGCTCGCGGTCGAGAAGCTGCTGGGCATCACCGCACCCGAGCGCGGGCAGTACATCCGCGTGCTGTTCTCCGAGATCACGCGCATCCTCAACCATCTCTTGAACGTGACGACGTTCGCAATGGACGTGGGCGCCCTGACGCCGCCGCTGTGGGGCTTCGAGCAGCGCGAGCTGCTGATGGAATACTACGAAGGCGTGTCGGGCTCGCGCATGCATGCCGCGTACTTCCGCCCGGGTGGCGTCCACCAGGACCTGCCGGCGGGCATGCTCGATTCGATGGATGCCTGGATCAAGCAGTTCTATCCGTTCCTCAAGGACATCGAGAAGCTGCTGAACGAGAACCGCATCTTCCGCATGCGCACCGTCGACATCGGCACGGTCAGTGCCCAGGACGCGATCGCCTGGGGGTTCTCAGGCCCGATGATCCGCGCCTCCGGCCTCGCGTGGGACCTGCGCAAGTCGCAGCCCTACGACGTCTACGAGCGCATGGATTTCGATATCCCGGTCGGCAAAACCGGCGACTGCTTCGCGCGCGACCTCGTCCGCATCGAGGAGATGTACCAGAGCGTCCGCATCATGGAGCAGTGCGTGAAGGCGCTGCGCACGGTGGGCGGCCCGGTGCGGGTCGACGACCGCAAGATCTCGCCGCCGCGCCGCGCTGAGATGAAGGATTCGATGGAAGCGCTGATCCATCACTTCAAGCTCTACACCGAGGGCTACAAGGTGCCCGCGGGCGAGACCTACACCGCCGTCGAAGCGCCGAAGGGCGAGTTCGGCGTCTACCTGGTGTCGGACGGCACCAACAAGCCTTATCGCTGCAAGATCCGGGCGCCGGGTTTCCCGCATCTGCAGGCGCTCGACATGATGACCAAGGGCCACCAACTGGCGGACATGTCCGCCAACATCGGTTCGCTCGACATCGTGTTCGGCGAGATCGACCGCTAGGAGACGATGAGATGGCGATGATCACCGCCGATCCCAAGGACGTGCCGCAGGTCGCTTCCTTTGCCTTCACTCCGGAGAACATGGAGAAGGTGAAGGGCTTCATCGCGAACTATCCGCCGGGCCGCCAGGCGAGCGCCGTGATCAGCGTGCTCGATCTCGCGCAGCGTCAGCAGGGCTGGCTGCCGAGGGCCGCGATGAACGAGGTCGCGCGCATCCTCGATATGGCGCCGATCCGCGTCTACGAAGTTGCGACCTTCTATACGATGTTCCAGCTCAAGCCGAAGGGTAAGTACCTGCTGCAGGTCTGCACCACGACGCCGTGCTGGCTGCGCGGCTCGGACGCGATCATGAAGGCCTGCACCGCGGCAGCCGACGGCACGACCTTCAGCGTACAGGAAGTCGAGTGCCTCGGCGGCTGCGTGAACGCACCTGTCGTGCAGATCAACGATGATTTCTACGAAGATCTCGACGAGGCCTCGCTCAAGAAGGTGCTCGACGCGTTCAAGCGCGGCGAGACGCCGAAGGCCGGCCCGCAGGTCGATCGCCAGACGTCCGCTCCCGAGGGCGGCGCCACCACATTGAAGGGTGAGTGAGCATGCTCGCCGATAAAGACCGCATCTTCACCAACCTCTACGGCTTCCACGACTGGAAGCTCGAGGGCGCGCGCAAGCGCGGCGCCTGGGACAACACCAAGGCGATCCTCGACAAAGGCGGCGACTGGATCATCGATGAGATGAAAAAGTCCGGCCTGCGCGGCCGCGGCGGTGCGGGCTTCCCGACCGGGATGAAGTGGTCCTTCATGCCGAAGGAAGTGAAGGATCGGCCGCATTACCTCGTCGTCAATGCCGACGAGTCCGAGCCCGGCACCTGCAAGGATCGCGACATCCTGCGCCACGATCCGCATCTGCTGGTCGAGGGCTGCCTGATCGCGGGCTTCGCGATGAAGGCGCACGCGGCCTACATCTACGTTCGCGGCGAGTTCTACAACGAGGCGCAGCACCTGATCGAGGCGGTCCGCGAAGCGCGCGAGGCGGGCCTGCTTGGCGACAACGCCTGCGGCTCGGGCTGGAAGTTTGAGGTCTACGTCCATCGCGGCGCCGGCGCGTACATATGCGGCGAAGAAACCGCGCTGCTCGAGAGTCTCGAGGGCAAGAAGGGCATGCCGCGCCTCAAGCCGCCGTTCCCGGCAGGTGCCGGCCTCTATGGCTGCCCGTCTACGGTGAACAACGTCGAATCAATTGCCGTTGCGGGGACGATCCTGCGCAGGGGCGCCGCCTGGTTCGCGGGCTTCGGCCGGCCGAACAATACCGGCACCAAGCTCTTCTGCATCTCCGGGCACGTCAACAAGCCGTGCAACGTGGAAGAGGCGATGAGCATTCCGCTCAAGGAGCTGATCGAGAAGCATGCCGGCGGCGTACGTGGCGGCTGGGACAACCTGCTGGCCGTCATTCCCGGCGGTTCGTCGACGCCGATGCTGCCCAAGTCGATCTGCGACACGGTCCTGATGGATTTCGACGCGCTGAAGGATCATCAGACCGGCCTCGGGACCGCGGCGGTCATCGTCATGGACAAGTCGACCGACATCGTAAAGGCGATCGCTCGCCTGGCGTACTTCTACAAGCACGAGAGCTGCGGACAGTGCACGCCCTGCCGCGAAGGGCTGGGCTGGGTGTGGCGCGTGATGGAACGCATGGTCACGGGCGACGCGCGGATCGAGGAGATCGATACGCTGAACGACGTCACCAAGCAGATCGAGGGCCATACGATTTGCGCCCTCGCCGACGGCGCGGCGTGGCCGG
>CAIMEE010000124.1 GCA_903839865.1 Enhydrobacter aerosaccus
CTTCATCGACGATCAGCAGGGTTGGGCGTCCGTCGAGCCGGCCCTCGATACGGTGGAAGAGATAGGCCAGCACCGCAGGCGCGGCGCCTGTGCCGATCAGCCCCTCGGTCTCAAAGGCTTGGACGCTGGATCCGCCAAGACGCTCGGCCTCTGCGTCGAGCAGGCGCCCGTAGGGGCCGCCAAGACAATAGGATTGCAAGGCGCGCTTCAGGGACTGCGATTGCAGCAGCACCGATAGTCCGGTCAGGGTGCGTTCGGTGACGGGCGCGCTGGCGAGTGAGGAAAGCGCCGACCAAAGCAGGTCTTTCACTTCCGGCGTCACGCTGATCTTTTCGCGCGCCAGGATCGCGCCGATCCATTCCGCCGCCCAGCCGCGTTCGGCGGCGTTGTCGATCAGGGCCAGCGGCTGCAGCGCGACGGGCTCTGCGGCATCCTCCGAGAGCGCGCCGCCGAGATCATGCCAGTCGCCATTCATAGCGAGCGCCGCCGCGCGGATCGAGCCGCCGAAGTCGAAGGCGAAGATCTGGGAGTTGGCGTAGCGGCGGAACTGCAAGGCCATCAGCGCCAGAAGAACAGACTTGCCCGCGCCCGTCGGCCCGACGACCAGGGTGTGGCCGACATCGCCCACATGAAGGCTGAAGCGGAATGGCGTCGAACCCTCGGTCCGCGCGAAGAACAGCGGCGGCGCCTTGAAATGTTCATCGCGCGCCGGACCGGCCCAGACCGCCGAAAGCGGGATCATGTGGGCCAGGTTCAGCGTCGAGACCGGCGGCTGACGGACATTGGCGTAGGCATGTCCCGGCAGCGAACCGAGCCAGGCTTCGACGACGTTGACGGTTTCCACCATGCAGGTGAAGTCGCGGCCTTGGATTACCTTTTCGACCAGCCGCAGTTTCTCGTCGGCGATGCGCGGGTCGTTGTCCCAGACCGTGACGGTCGCGGTGACGTAAGCCTGTCCGATGATGTCGGACCCGAGCTCCTGAAGGGCGGCGTCGGCGTCCATCGCCTTGTTGTGGGCGTCGGTGTCGAGAAGCGCCGAGGCCTCGTTGGTCATCACCTCCTTCAGGATAGCCGCGATGGATTTGCGCTTGGCGAACCATTGCCGCCGGATCTTGGTGAGGAGTTTGGTCGCGTCGGTCTTGTCGAGCATGATCGCGCGCGTCGACCAGCGGTATGGGAAGGCAAGCCGATTGAGCTCGTCGAGAAGGCCGGGCGTGGTCGCCGTGGGGAAGCCGACGAGGGTCAGCACGCGCAGATGCGCATCGCCGAGCATCGGCTCCAGGCCGGCCGTGAGGGCCTGGTCGGCCAGCACGGCGTCGAGGTGCATGGGAATTTCGGGCACGCGGACCCGCTGGCGTTTGGTCGAGACCGTGGCGTGCAGGTACG
This sequence comes from Enhydrobacter aerosaccus, assembly GCA_903839865.1. GTDB lineage: Bacteria > Pseudomonadota > Alphaproteobacteria > Reyranellales > Reyranellaceae > Reyranella > Reyranella aerosaccus_A. The sequence goes on from CAIMEE010000124.1 coordinate 1,387, forward strand.
TCAGCGTCTCGGCGTCATCGAGCCAGGCGCTTTCCGGCATGAAGCCTTCGACGAGCTGGAGAACACGATCGGTGCGATCGACAAAGCCGCGCAGGGCTTCGCGCGCATTGGCGCCTTCGGCGCGCTCGCGGCCCTCATAGAGAAAGCGCTCGGCGCGCGCGGCGTCTTCGGCTGGCGGCAGATAGAGGAACGTCAGGAAGTAGCTGGACTCGAAGTGGACGCCTTCTTCCTCGAATTCGGCCTTGCGCTCGGCATCGACCAGGGCCGACGCGGCGTCAGGAAAACGGCTCTCCGGATAGTGGAAGGCCGGATGACGTTGCGCTTCGACGAAGACGGCCCAGCCCGACCCCAGCCGCCGCAGCGCGTTGTTCAGGCGTCCGGCGACGGCGACC
>CAIMEE010000125.1 GCA_903839865.1 Enhydrobacter aerosaccus
CGCAAACGCTTTGCGCCTGCTTCTCATCGAGGGGTCCCGCCTGGACGCGGTACCACACGCCCTTGTCGCCGAGATCGACGCGGATCGGCTGCATGCGCAGGCTGGTCAGCACGTCGCCGTTGGCGGTCTGCACCTTGGCCCAGGTCGACTTGGCCACGTCCTCGCTCTTCACGGACGCAATCTGGATGCGCCAGCCGCCCGTGGGGCCGGACATATTGTCGATCAGGCTCGCGATGCTGGGACCGGCGGACTGCGGCGTCGACGGCTTGTCGGCAACCGGCGGCGCCGTGGCGGATGCAGGTGAAGCAGGAATCGTGGCGGCGGGCGGCGTCGTCGCAGCGGGCGCGGCAGCGGAGGCGCTCTGCAACGGCGTCGGCGCCTTGGTGGCCTCCGGTTCCGGTTTGGGCGCAGCCGGCGTCGGCAGCACGCCACCGGCCGGCAGCTTCGGCGTCTCGGCGGTGGGCAGCAACTTCTCGGGCTGGACCGGCACCGTGTTGGGCTGGATGCGGTTGTAGACTTCCTTGTCCTGGTTCGGCGGCACCAGCCCGCCCGCGTTCTCGGGCTTGACCCGGGTCGGCGTCGGCGGCGCCTGGACGACCAGCGGTTCGAGACCCTTGCCGCCTGCCTTCACGTCCTGGTTATGCGCCCACCACACGACCGAGCCGAAGCTCGCGATGGCGGCGACCGAGACCATGGCGGTGAGGATCTGTCCGCGCCGTCGGTTGACGCGCGACAGGAGCGTGTCCCGCGGCGTGGGCGGAATCGATTCGGGTTCGTAGGCGACGGGCCGTGGCGGCGGATCGAGCCGTACGGCAACCGACTCGTTGGGTCGGTAGATCTTAGGACCGTCGCCGGGAGGGGGCCGGCGGATGTGCATTTTTTATCTCATTTCATCGACGGGTGTTACGCCGAAGACCTTTAATCCGGATTCTATCACAAAACCGACCGCCTGTACCAACGCAAGACGCGCCCGGGTCACTTCGACGTCCCCCTCGACGACGAAGCGCACATTGTCTTCCTTGCCGCGATTCCAGTGGGCATGGAACGCCGCCGCAAGGTCGTAGAGATAGAAGCCGACCCGGTGCGGCTCGTGTGCCGTCGCGGCCGCCTCGACCTGGCGCGGCCACTGGGCGATCAGCCGGATCAGCGCCACCTCGCCCGCATCCGACAGCCGCTCGAGCGGCGCCGTGGCCAATCCATCGATCGCGATGCCTTGGGCGGTGGCCTGGCGCATGACCGAGCGCGTGCGGGCGTAGCCGTACTGGACGTACCAGACGGGATTGTCGCGGCTCTGTTCGGTGGCCTTCACCAGATCGAAGTCGAACGGCGCATCGTTCTTGCGGGTCAGCATGGTGAACCGCACGACGTCGGGCCCGACCTCATCGAGCAGGTCGCGCAGGGTGACGAACGTGCCCGCGCGCTTGGACATGCGCACCAGCTCGCCGTTGCGCATCACGCGCACGAGCTGGCAGAGCTTCACGTCGAGTTCGCCCTTCTTGGCGGTGATCGCGCCGACCGCGGCCTTCATGCGCTTCACGTAGCCGCCGTGATCGGCGCCCCAGATGTCGATCATGTCGGCGAAGCCGCGCCGGTACTTGTCGTGATGATAGGCGATGTCGTTGGCGAAATAGGTCCAGCCGCCGTCCGACTTCTTCAACGGCCGGTCGACCTCGTCGCCGAACTGGGTGGCGCGGAACAGCGTCTGCTCGCGGTCTTCCCAGTCGTCCGGCGTCTTGCCCTTGGGCGGCTCGAGCCGGCCCTGGTAGATCAGCCCCTGCTTCTTGAGATCCTCGAACGCGGCATCGACCGCGCCGCCTTCGACCAGCGCGCGCTCCGACGAATAGACGTCGATATGCACGCCCAGCGTCTCGAGGTCGGTCTTGATCTCGGCCATCAGCGTCGAAATGGCAAAGCTGCGCATCTCGGGCAGCCAGTCGGCCTCGGGCTTGCCGATCCAGCGCGCGCCGTCGCGCTTGGCGATCGCGGCGCCGATCTCCTTCAGGTATTCGCCGGGATAGAGTCCTTCGGGAATCGTGCCGATGTCC
>CAIMEE010000126.1 GCA_903839865.1 Enhydrobacter aerosaccus
CACGCCTGATCGAACGCCGCCCTCTGGTCATGTCCTCGACCGCTCTTGCCGCCAGCGCGGCGCTGCCGGGCGGGGCGGAGGCGCAGGCCCGCAAGATACTGATCATCGCCTCCAACCAGGATGTGCCGAATTTCGATCCGCATGTCGCGACCGGGTATTCCTCGGCCATGCTGCTGCGCAACGTCTACGACTCGCTGGTGCGCGTGGAGGGCAGCCCGGTGCGGGCGGTGCCGCATCTGGCGGAATCCTGGACGGTGTCGGCCGATGGGCTCGAGTACGTCTTCAAGCTCAATCCGGCCGCGAAGTTCCATGACGGCGCACCGGTCGATGCCGCAGCGGTACAGTATTCGTTCGCGCGCATCCTGCGCCAGGCCAAAGGCAACAGCTGGATGATCGCCGGCATCGTCGGGCCGCAATCGGTCTCGGTGGTGGACGCCACGACAGTGAAGTTCCGGCTGCTGACGCCCTATGCGGCGTTCCTCCAGGTGCTCCCGTGGCAATGGATCGTCAACCCGAAGGAGGTCGAGGCCAACAAGGGGGCGGATGATGGGCAGACCTACCTGCGCGCCACCATCGCGGGCTCCGGCGCCTTCCGCATCAAGCGCGCCGAGCCCGGCAATCTCTACGAGTTCGAGCGGGTGGCGAACGGCTGGAAGACCGGGGGCGGCAACCTGGCCGGCGCGATCTGGCGCATCGTGCGCGAAACATCGAGCCAGCGCCTCGCGGTGCAGCGCGGAGACGCGCATATCGCGGTCGACCTGACGTCGGAGGACATGGACGCCCTCAAGGGCAAGCCCGGCGTCACCCTCATCATGGAGAGCGAATTCCGCACCTTCTCCATCAAGATGAACACCGAGTTCGGCCCCCTCAAGGACATCAACCTGCGCAAGGCGATCTCGTACGCGTTCGACTACCAGGCGATGGCGGACACCGCGGGCTACGCCGATCTGATGGTGGGGCCGCTGCCCAACGGGATTTTCGGGCATGACCCGGCGCTGCCGGTCTATCGGACCGATCTTGCCAAAGCCAAGGAGTTCCTCGCCCGCTCCGCCACGCCGAACGGCGGGATGAAGCTCAACATGGTCTATGTGTCCGGCCTGGAGCAGGAGCGCCGCTTCGGCCTCGTGCTGCTCGATGCGTTGAAGAAGCTCAACATCGAACTCGATATCCGCGCTCTGGTGTGGCCGGATATCGTGGCGTCGGCCAAATCCCCCGAGACGACGGCCGATTTCTATCCGGTCTATCAGACCGCCAATTATGGCGACCCCGACAACATCGCCTTCGCGGCCTATCATTCCTCGCGCAACGGCGGCTGGCAGAACCCGGTGTATCACTCGGCACGAGTGGATGAGCTGATCATGAAGGCGCGGGCGGAAACCGACGAGGCCAGGCGCAAGGGGCTTTATCTCGACTTCCAGCAGCAGGTGGTGGCCGATGCGCCGGACATTTTCGGCGTGCTGGAGAAGCGCAAGCTGGCGTTGCGCAGCGAGGTCGGCGGCTTCGTGTTCACGCCCGTCGCCTCCAATGCGATCGAGCTGTTCGGGTTGTCCCTGAAGTAGAGGCGCGCGCGGGAACGGCTGATGCTGCGGTTCATGCTCCGGCGGCTGGTGCTGCTGGTGCCGGTGCTGGTCGGGTTGTCGCTGCTGGTGTTCGCGATCTCCCATCTGCTGCCTGGAGACCCGGTGGCGCTTGCCGCCGGGCCGCAGGCGACGCGGGAGGAGATCGCGTCACTGGCGCGGGAGTTCGGCACCGATCGCTCCTTGCCCGTGCAGTACTGGTCCTATGCGACCGGGCTGCTGCGCGGCGATTGGGGCCGCTCGGTGCTGACGCGGCGGCCGGTGTGGGAGGATCTGCGGATCTATCTGCCGGCAACGCTCGAACTGGTGGTCGCGGCGATGGCGATCGCTGTCATGCTGGGAATTCCGGCCGGGCTGCTGTCGGCGATCTATGTCAACCGCTGGCCGGATTATCTCTCGCGGCTGGCCTCGCTTGGCGCGATCTCGATGCCGCGGTTCTTTCTCGGGCTGCTGTTGCAGATCGGCTTCGCCATGGAACTCGGCTGGCTGCCGCTCGACGGGCGCTATCCCCTGATCGAGGAGCCGCCGCGCTTCATCACCGGGTTCCTGACGATCGATGCCATGCTGGCGCTGAACGGCCCGGCGCTGGTGCTGGCGCTGCTGCATCTCTGCCTGCCCGCCTTCGCCATGAGCCTGTCGCCGCTTGCCACCATCACGCGGATGATGCGGGCCGCGACGATCGAGGTGTTGCAGCAGGACTATGTGTTGACCGAGCGGGCGCTCGGCCTGCCGCGCCGGCTGATCCTGTTCAAATACGTCGCGCGCAACGCGATGTCGTCGAGCCTGACGGTGATCGGCCTCTATTTCGGCTGGCTGCTCGGCGGTTCCGTGCTGGTCGAGACGGTGTTTGACTGGCCCGGCGTCGGGCTTTACGCGACGAAGGCGATCGTGACGCAGGATTTCATGCCGGTGATGGGCGTGACGCTCGCGATCGGGGTGGTGTTCG
>CAIMEE010000127.1 GCA_903839865.1 Enhydrobacter aerosaccus
ACCGATCTGTTCGTCGGGCCGGGCAGTCCCTGGGAGAATGGTTACTGCGAGAGCTTCAACTCGAAGCTCCGGGACGAGCTGCTTAACGGCGAGATGTTCACGACGCTTCGCGAGGCCGCTGCCGATCGCCAGCAGGATCAAGGAAAGGCCGGCCGAGACCGCGGCACCGGCGAGGAAGGCCGACCAGGATACGGCCGAACTTGGTGCCGGTTCGTTCTCGACGATGACGGTGTCGACCATGGGTCCGTCTCCTGTTGCCCACCGCACTAACGGGCAAAGGAGCGAGGCGTTGCCTAGGTCTTGCGGAAAACCACCGACAGATTGTTGGCCGGCATCTCGATCACGGTGGGGGGCCCAAAGCCGTGGCGCTGGGCCATGACCTCGACCTCCTCGAGCTGGCGCAGGCCCCAGTCGGCGTTGCGCGCCCTGAGGTCGGCGTCAAACGCTTCGTTGCTCGGCGCCGTGGCGACCCCGCCGCGCCGGTAAGGACCGTAGAGAAAGAGCACGCCGCCCGAGGGCAACGCATCGCCCGCGCCTTCGATCAGGCCGACGGTCGCGGCCCAGGGCGAGATGTGGATCATGTTGATGCAGAGGATCGCCGCCACGCCGTCGACTGGCCATTTCCCGGCCGAGGCGTCGAGCGCCAGCGCCGGCCGCACGTTCGCGAGGCCACGTGTCTTCGCCCAGGCGTCGATGCTGGCGCGGGCACTCTCGTTGGGATCGCTCGGCTGGAACGTGAGTGCCGGCAGCGCGGCGGCGAAGTGCACGGCATGCTCGCCGGTGCCGCTCGCGAATTCGAGCACGAGTCCCTTCTGCGGCAGATGCCGGCGCAGCACTTCGAGGATCGGATCGCGATTGCGCGCCACCGCCGGTGCTTCGCGTTTCATCGGGTGCTCTCCCCACTGGATTCGATCGCCTGCCAGATGCAGGCGGGTGTTGCCGGCCCGTCGAAATTCTTCACGCCCAGCGGCGCCAGCGCATCGAGGATCGCATTGACGATGGCTGGGAAGGCCGCGATCGCGCCCGCCTCGCCGCAGCCTTTGACGCCCAGCGGATTGGTCGTGCAGCGCGTTGGATTGAAGCCCAGCTCGAACGACGGCAGGTCGTCGGCGCGCGGCAGGGCATAGTCCATGAAGGATCCCGCGATCAGCTGGCCGCTCGCGGGATCGTAGTGCGTGTGCTCGAGCAGCGCCTGGCCCACACCCTGCGCCATCGCGCCATGCGCCTGGCCCGCCGCGATCATCGGGTTGACCAGCACGCCGTAATCGTCGACGCCGCCATAGCGCACCAGCCGCACCCGGCCGGTGTCGCGGTCGATCTCGACTTCGGCCACATGCGTGCCATTGGGGAAGGTGAGGTGCTCGCGCTTCCAGAAATGATAGGTGTCGAGCTTCTTGCCCTTCTCGCGGCCGATCGCTGCGATCTCCAGCAGCCCGATGGCGCGATCCGTTCCAGAGACCACGAATCTTCCGTCTTCGAAGCGGATGTCGGCTTCGGCCGCCTCCAGCGCATCGGCGGCGAGTGCCGTGCCCTTGGCGATGATCTTGTCCGAGGCGCGCCAGATCGCGGTGCCGCCCATGTAGGTGGCGCGCGAGCTGCCGTGGCCGCCGCCGGTCGCGATGATGTCGGTGTCGCCCTGGCAGAGGCGGATCTTCTCGTTGGGCACGCCCAGCCGCGTGGCCAGGATCTGCGGAAAGGTAGTCTCATGGCCCTGGCCGATGTGCTGCGTGCCGGTGATCAGTGACACGCTGCCATCGGCTTCGAAGCGGATGTCGACATTCTCCTCGGGCGATCCGCCGGTGCCCTTGATGTGATAGGCAAGGCCCAGGCCACGCAGCAGGCCGCGCGCCTCGCTCTCCTTGCGCCGCGCCGCGAAGCCCGCAACGTCGGCGTGGGCCAGCGCCTTGTCAAAGGTGACGTCGAAGGCGCCGCTGTCGACCTGGAAGCCGAACGCGTTCGTCATCGGCATGTCGCGCGACGCCACCAGGTTACGCCGGCGCAGCTCCATGCGGTCGAAGCCGCATTGCCGCGCCGCCGCGTCGATCAGCCGTTCCAGGATGTTCACCGTCTCGGCGAAGCCCGGCCCGCGCGTCACGCCGATCGGCGTGGTGTTGGTGAGCGCGATGCGGATGTGGAGCGCAATCGCGGGCAGGCGGTACACCGTGCCCTGCAGGTGCATGTACTGGTAGGTCGGCACACCGCCGCCCACACCGGCGAGATAGCCGCCGACGTTGGCGGTGCTCGACACTTTCAGCGCCAGGAATTTTCCGTCCGCGTCGAGCGCGAGCGACGCCTCGGCCTGCATGTCGCGCGCGGGATGGTCGCTTAAGAAGACTTCGCTGCGGCTCGCCACCCATTTCACCGGCCGGCCGGTGCGCTTGGCCGCCCACAGGATCAGCGCATGCTCGGCGTAGGCAAAGTTCTTGGCGCCGAAGCCGCCGCCCACGTCGGGCGCCACGAAGCGAACGTCCTTCGGCTCGACGCCCAGGCAGCGCGCCACGTGATTGCGGTTGATATGGATGTTCTGGCTGGAGACCTGCAGCGTGTAGCGGCCGCTCGCCATGTCGAACGTGCCGAGGCAGCCACGTGGCTCCATCGGATTGGTGGTGATGCGGTGGTTGTCGAGGCTGAGGCTCACGATATGGCGCGCCGCGGCGAACGCCTTGTCGGCCTCTTCGGTGTGGCCGGCATGCCAGTCGAAGCAGCAGTTACCCGGTACTTCTGCCGACAACTGCGGGGCGCCGGCGGCGAGAGCGGCGGCGGCCGTCGTGACGGCGGGCAGGGAGTCGTAGTCGATCTCGACCAGCTCGGCGGCATCGAGCGCCTGCGCCTGCGTCTCGGCCACGATCAGCGCCACCGGCTCGCCCGGGAAACGCGCCTTGTCGGTGGCGAGCAGCGGCTGCGGGGCAAAGATGAACGGCTCGCCGTTCTGCACATTGGCTTCGGCGTAGGGACGCAGCGGCTTCAGCCCGTCGGCCGCGGCCTCTGCTGCGGTCAGTACAGCCAGCACGCCCGGCGCGCGGCGTGCGGCAGTCGCGTCGATCGACCTGATCCGCGCATGGGCATGCAGCGAGCGCAGGACCACGGCCCGCGCCAGGCCCGCCACTTTCAGGTCATCGAGATAGGCGCCCTGACCGGTGACGAAGCGCGCATCCTCTCGCCGCCGGGGCGAGTCCCCGATCTTGGACGTTTCCATGACGGCAATGTCGCGTGGCGGCAGGGCCCACGGCAAGAGCCGGCTTGCGCGGTGCGAACAGGCTGATTATCCAAGTCTCATGGCAACTGACAAGGCAACCGACTTCGACGCGGTGATCATCGGCGCAGGCTTCGGCGGCATGTACATGCTGCACCGCCTGCGGGGCAAAGGCTTCACGGCGCGCGTGCTAGAAGCCGGCAAGGGCGTGGGCGGGACCTGGTACTGGAACCGCTATCCCGGCGCGCGCTGCGACGTGGAGAGCGTGCAGTATTCCTACCAGTTCTCGAAGGACCTCGAGCAGGAATGGGAGTGGACCGAGCGATACGCCACCCAGCCCGAGATCCTGCGCTACGCCAATCACGTCGCCGATCGCTACGACCTGCGCCGCGACATGCAGTTCGAGACGCGCGTGACGAAAGCCACGTTCGACGAGAAGGACAATGTCTGGATCGTCGAAACCGACAAGGGAGATCGTCTGGTCGCGCGCTTTGTCATCACCGCGATGGGCTGCCTTTCCTCGCCCAATACGCCCAAGATCGAAGGCCTCGCGGACTTCAAAGGGCCGACCTATCACACCGGCAACTGGCCGCACGAGGGCGTGGATTTCACCGGCAAGACGGTGGGCGTGATCGGCACCGGCTCGTCGGCGATCCAGTCGATCCCGATCATGGCGGAGCAGGCCAGGCATCTCACGGTGTTCCAGCGCACGGCCAACTACACGATCCCCGCGCACAACAAGCCGCTCGATCCGGAGTACGTGAAGCAGATCAAGGCCACCTATCCGGAGATGCGCCGGCGCGCCAAGACCAAGCCGGCCGGCATCGACTTCGAGATGCCGACGCAGTCGGCGATCGAGACGCCGGAGAAGGAGCGCATCGCCAAATTCCAGGAACGCTGGGATTACGGCGGACTGGGCTTCATGGCCTCGTTCAACGACCTGCTGCTGAACGACGATTCGAACCAGGCGGCGCAGGATTTCGTCAAGGCCAAGATCCGCGAGATCGTGAAGGATCCCGTGACGGCCGAGGTGCTGACGCCGCGCAACATCATCGGCTGCAAGCGGCTCTGCGTCGACTCGGGTTACTGGGCGACCTTCAACCGCCCCAACGTGACCCTGGTCGATATCCGCGACGAGCCGATCGAGAAGATCACGGCCACCGGCGTGCGCGCCAAGGGCCAGGATTTCGCCGTCGACTGTCTCGTGCTCGCCACCGGTTTCGACGCCATGACCGGTGCGCTGCTCAAGGTCGACCTGCGCGGCCGCAGCGGCGTGCCGCTGAAGGATCGCTGGAACGAGGGGCCGAAGACCTATCTCGGCCTCACCGTCGTGGGCTTCCCCAACCTGTTCATGATCACCGGCCCGGGCAGCCCCTCGGTACTGACCAACATGCTTCCCTCGATCGAGCAGCATGTCGACTTCATCACCGACTGCCTCGTTGCGATGCGCGCCAAAGGCGCGAGCGTGATCGAGCCGGTTGAGCAGGCACAGGAAGAATGGGTGGGCCACGTGGGCTCCGTCGCCGACATCACGCTGCGCTCGACCTGCAGCTCGTGGTACGTCGGCGCCAACATTCCCGGCAAGCCGCGCGTTTTCATGCCGTACATCGGCGGTCTGCCGGCCTACATCCAGCGCTGCGAGGCGGTGGTGCAGGGGGACTATCAGGGTTTTCGACTGTCGGCCTGAATCATGCATCGCTCGGAACGATAGTAAATTCATACCATCTGGGGTTAGTTCCATGACGACCAACCGCGCGCACGTTCTTCTCTGGACTGACAACACCGCACCTTATGTCGAGGGCATCAAGGCGGCGGGGCTCGCCGACCGGATCGCGCTCGAGACCCTGCCGCGCAAGGAAAAGCCCACCGCTGAGCAGTTCGCCAACACAGAGGTGTTAATGGCGACCGCCGTGCCGCCGGGCGTGCTGCCCGCGATGAAGAAGCTGCGCTGGGCACAGGCGATGAGCGCCGGCGTCGATGGCTGGTTCGCGCTGCCCGATCTGCCGGCGCACCTCACGCTCACCTGCGCGCGCGGCACGCACACCGAGTCGATGCCCGAGAACATCATGGCGGGTCTGTTCTACGTCGCGAAGCCTTACCCGATCGCGGCCGCCAACCAGAAGCAGTCGAAGTGGGTCCACACCGTGCCGCAGCCGCTGACTGGCAAGACGCTGGGCATCCTGGGCCTGGGCGCGATCGGCGGAGAGGTGGCGCGCATGGCCAAGGCCTTCGGCATGCGCGTGATCGGCACCAAGCGCCGGCCCGCCGCGATGCCCAATGTCGACGAGATCTTCCCGGCCGACGGCACGAAGAAGGTGCTGGAGCAGTCAGACTTCGTGCTGTTGCTGCTGCCCGGCACGCCGCAGACCGAGAACTTCATGGATGCCGAGAAGCTCGGCTGGATGAAGCCCACGGCGTGGCTGCTGAATTTCGGGCGCGGCTCAATCGTCAAGGACGTCGACCTGATCGCGGCGGCAAAGGAAAAGAAGATCGCGGGCGCCGTGCTCGACGTCTTCCGCCAGGAACCGCTGCCCGCGACCGATCCGTTGTGGACGGCGTCGGAGAACATCATCGTCCTGCCGCATCTCGGCGGCCCGCACCCGCAGCGCGACCGCTTCGTGGCCAAGCTGTTCGTCGAGAACCTGACGCGCTTCCTTGACGACCAGCCCCTGAAAGAGGTCGTCGACCGCGCCGCTGGGTACTAGTAACCGATCGCGGCGCCGTCGCTGCGGGGATCGGAGCCGCCGATCCTGAGGCCGCTCTTGGGGTCGACCACGATGCCGTGCGCGTGGCCCGCGAGTTCGTTCCAGTCGCCCCATTGATTGACCAGGTGGCCGCGCCGCTTCATTTCGGCGATCGTCTCGGGCGGAAAGCGGCCCTCCATGTGCAGCGTGTCGCGGTCCTCGCCGATGGCAAAGCGGCCGGAGAGGAAGCGCGGCGTTTCGAGCGCCTCCTGGATGTCGCGCCCGTGGTCGATCATGGCGAGATAGGTCTGCAGGTGGATCTGCGGCTGGCCGTCGGCGCCCATGCAGCCCACCGCCGCCCAGAGCTTGTCGTCCCGGAAGGCAAGGGAGGCGATCAAGGTATGCAACGGCGTCTTGCCCGGCTCGACATGATTGGGATTGTTCGGGTCGAGCGAGAAATAGGCGGAGCGGTTTTGCAGCACCACGCCGGTCCGCCCGCCGACCACGGCGGCACCGAAGCCGCCATAGAGCGAGTGGATCAGCGAGGCTGCGTTGCCTTCCTTGTCCACGGCGGCAATGTAGACGGTGTCTCCGGCGAGGCTGCCATAGGAGGGGATCTTGTCCCACGGGATCGCGCGCGCGGGATCCATCAGGGCACGGCGCTCGTCGGCGTATTTCTTGGAGAGCAGGCGCTCCATCGGCACGTCGGCGAAGCGCGGATCGGCGAGGTACCGGTCGCGGTCGTGATAGGCGAGCTGCTTGGCCTGGACCATCAGGTGCACGTAGTCGGGCCCGAGGAAGGGCTTGTCCTTCAGGTCGAAGGGTTCGAGCAGGTTCAGCATCTCGAGCACGGCGAACCCTTGAGTCGGCGCCGGCGTCTCGTAGATCGTGACGTCGCGATAGGTGCCGACCAGCGGCTGCTCCCAGCGCGCCGTCTGCGCCTTGAGGTCGGCCAGGGTGAAGAAGCCGTCGTTGGCCTGCGACCAGCGCACGAGTTCCCGCGCCACGTCGCCTTCGTAGAAGCCCGACCAGCCGTCGCGCGAGATGGCGTCGAGCGTGCGCGCGAGATCGGGATTGCGCAGCACCCTGTCGGGCTTGAGGAAGATCGCGGCCGCTTCCGGGCTCTTCGCCAGTTCGCTCTCGGCCAGGCCGCGCCAATAGGCCATGCGCGCGGTGACCGGGAAGCCGTCGCGTGCGTAACCGGTCGCGCTCTCGAGGCAGCGGGCCAGCGGCAGGCGTCCGTAGGCGGCGTGCGCTTCGGTCCAGCTCGCGACCGCGCCCGGCACGGTGAGCGTGGCCGGCAGCACGCCGCGATACGGCACTTCGGAGAGACCGCGCTTGGCGAAGGCCGCGATCGTGCCGGCTTGTGCCGCGCGGCCGCCGCCGTCGAGGTAGCGCACCTGTTTCGTCTTGGCGTCATGGATCAGCCAGAAGGCATCGCCGCCGACGCTGGTCATGTGCGGATAGAGAACCGAGAGCACGCCGCTGGCGGCAATCGCGGCATCGATCGCCGAGCCGCCGGCGCGCAGCACGTCGACGCCGGCCGCGCTCGCGAGGCTGTGCGGGCTGGTCACCATGCCGTTCGGCGCCAGGGTGGCCGGACGGCCGGTACGTATGTCTGTCATGAGAAGTTTTTAAGTCGTTGGCCCGTGGGTTGACAGGCGGGAAATGGAAACTTAACTTTATGGTTAAGTTTTAGGAAAGAGGCGGAACGATGCTGAAGATCGTCGGAATTGTCATCATCGTTATCCTCGTCGTGGCGGGCGGCATCCTGATCTATGCCGCGACCAAACCCAACAATTTTCGCGTCGAGCGCAGCCTCGCGATCAAGGCGCCGCCCGAGAAGATCTATGCCCAGATCGCCGACCTGAAGGCCTGGCAGGCCTGGTCGCCGTACGAAAAGAAGGATCCCGGCATGAAGCGCACGCTGAGCGGCGCCCCGAACGGGAAGGGCGCCGTCTACGAATGGGACGGCAACAAGAATGTCGGCGCCGGCCGCATGGAAGTCATCGAAGCGACGGCGCCGTCGAAAGTCGGGATCAAGCTTGATTTCCTGAAGCCATTCGAAGGCCACAACACCGCCGAATTCACGATGTACGCGTCGGGTGGTCCGCTCAAGGGTGCCGGTCCGCTGAACGGGGAGGCGGCTCCGGCCAATACGACGACCGTGACCTGGGCGATGTACGGACCGAGCCCGTTCATGATGAAGGTCATGGGCACGTTCATGAACATGGACAGGATGATCGGCGACGACTTTGCCGTCGGTCTCGCGAACCTGAAGGCACTCGTCGAGAAATAGCTGCCGAGAAGTAGAACGTCATGGACAGCCTGCTGAAGCGTACCGACCGCGAGCTGATTCTGACGCGTGAGCTGAAGGCGCCGCGCGCGAGAGTGTTCGCTGCCTGGACCGACCCCGCGTTGGCCGCGCAGTGGTGGTGCCCGAGCGGCTGCACCCTGCTCAGCTGCGAGATGGATGTGCGCCCGGGCGGCAAGTGGCACCGCCGCATGCGCGTGTCGGACGGCAGCGTGATCGCCAAGTACGGCGTCTATCGCGAGGTCGAGCCGACCGCGCGGCTGGTGTTCACCTACGCCTCCGACTACGGCAACGGCACTGTCGATCCCGAGACGGTGGTGAGCCTCACCTTTGCCGACGTGCCCGGCGGCACGCGCCTCACCCTGTGGCATACCGACTTCCAGGACGTGGCCGTGCGCGACAGCCACATCGGCGGCTGGACGACCGCGTTGGAGGCACTCAAGGCATTCTGCACTTCAGCGATCACGGACTGACAACAAAGGAGACTGTCATGAACATCCAACCGTACCTCTCCCTCGACGGCCGCGCGCAGGAAGCCATCGACTTCTACAAGGAAGCGATCGGCGCCAAGGTCGAGATGGTCATGCACTTCAAGGATGCGCCGCCGGAGATGCAGTCCCAGATCAACCCCGCGTCGCGGGACAAGGTGATGCATGCCTGCATCAAGGTCGGCGATACGCCGGTCTTCCTGACCGACGGCAGCTGCAACAACAAGGCGGTCTTCTCCGGTGTCACGCTGACGCTCAATGCCGACAGCGATGCCCAGGCCGAAAAGCTCTTCAAGGCGCTGACGAAGGACGGCGGCAAGGAGACCATGCCGATGACCGAGACGTTCTTCGCCACGCGCTTCGGCATGCTCGCCGACAAGTTCGGCGTGGCGTGGATGATCCTGAAGGCGAAGCAGCCATAAGGCATGCAACTGAGCGCGCCACTGGAGTGATGCGCTACGATGACGGCTTGACATAAATTGCGATAGTCGCAATTGTATATGCCGCTCTATGCATCGTCCAGAAGACCCTGAAGCCGCCCCCGCGACCGGCTCGCGAGCTCCTCGCGAGCGCTCGCGAGGAATCGCCTATAATGCAGCAGGAATAGGATTTTATCCCAATCCTCGCGAGCGTGAATATTTCACGCTGCCAAGCCGTCAGCACAGTCCTACATGTTGGGCTGCTCGATACATTCTCGCTATTTTAACGGTTACCAAGCAGTAACCACACTATCTCTTGTGGATGTTGGCGCTGCGCAGGGGGACGCCGAACTCGCGTCGGCAGACCTCGGCCAGAACCTCGACGCCCTTCCGAATCGTCTCGGGCTCGGGGTTGGCGAAGCACAGGCGCAAACGCGACTTTGCGTAGGCCTTGTCGGTCGACCATTCCGGTCCGGGGTTGAGCGCCACGCCCGCCGCTGCCGCGGCCGTGAAGAGCTTCGGGACGTCGACCACGTCGGGCAGCTTGATCCAGAGGTAGATGCCGCCCGGCGGGTCGCCGAATTCGGCGGCCGTGCCGAACTGCTCGGCCAGCGCCTCGCGCAGAACCTGCAGCTTGTGCGACAGCGCCTTGCTGAGCTTGGGCACATGATCGGCGAAGTGCTTGGTGCAGAACTCGGCCAGGATCATCTGCTCGAGCGCGCCCGAGCCTGCGTCCTGCTTGAGGCCGAGGATGCGCGCCAGGATTTCCCACTTGGCCACGATGTAGCCGACGCGCAGCGCCGGCGCGATCGACTTGGAGAAAGAGCCGACGAAGATCACGCCTTCGCCGTTCGCCATCGCATAGAGCGACTTCGGCCGCTCGCCCGACCAGATCAGGTCGGAATAACACTCGTCCTCGAAGATCATCGTCTTGTATTCGCGCGCGAGCGCCAGCAGCTCCTTGCGGCGCGCCTCCGGCATGATCGAGCCGGTCGGGTTCTGCACGGTCGGGATGGTGTAGATGTACTTGGGCGTGACGCCCTTCTTCTTCAGCTCCTCGAGCTTGGCACGCAGCGCATCCATGCGCATGCCGTCGTCGTCGAGCGGGATGCCTACGATGTTGACGCCGAACTTGGCGAGCCGGCTCAGCATGCCGCCATAGGTCTCCTGCTCGATCAGGATCGTGTCGCCCTTGGCGAGCAGCAGCGTGTTGATCAGGTCGAGACCCTGCAGCGAGCCCGAGGTGATCAGGATCTCGTCGGCCGTGCACTCGATGCCGGCGTGGCTCTTGAGCTTGGTCGAGAGGAACTCGCGCAGCGGCTTGTAGCCGAGAGGCCCGCTGTTGAGACCGTAGGTGGCGAGGCTCGGGCCTTCGCGCGTCAGCACGGCGGTGGCGGCGTCGATCAGCGCCTGCACCGGCACATGCTTGGCGTCGTTGTGGCCGCCGACGAAATTGTACTTGGGGAAGCCGTTGAACTTCCCGGCGGGGGCAGGCGTGCCCGGCGCCAGCAGCGGCGCGATGTCGAACGGTGCAGTCATGAC
Organism: Enhydrobacter aerosaccus; assembly: GCA_903839865.1. Taxonomy (GTDB): domain Bacteria; phylum Pseudomonadota; class Alphaproteobacteria; order Reyranellales; family Reyranellaceae; genus Reyranella; species Reyranella aerosaccus_A. The sequence goes on from CAIMEE010000127.1 coordinate 10,641, forward strand.
GTTTCCCTCGGTCTTTTCTTGGTCCCGTATTGCTGGGCCAAGAACCGCAGCTTCGCAACAGCTTTGGCCGTTCCTAGGCCACCGCGCGGAACGACTGGGCCTGCGCCTGCGTCCAGGGGATCGCCCAGCGCGGGTTGGCGGTGCCGGACAGCAACTCGCCCGGCGCGAGGGCGGGGTAGAGATCGGCGAAGGTCGCGACCTGGCTGGCGGAGATGCGCCGCGAGATATGGGCGGTCGTGAACTGCTTGGGATGCTCCAGGCCGGCCGCAGCGGTGAGCTCGGCCAGGGCGTGCAGGGTGGCCCTGTGGAAGTTGGCGACGCGCTGCGTCTTGGTCGGCACGTCGAGCGCCTTCTGGCGCAGCGGATCCTGCGTGGCGACGCCGGTCGGGCAGCGATCGGTGTGACAGCTCTGCGACTGGATGCAGCCCAGGGCGAACATGAAGCCGCGGGCGGCGTTGCACCAGTCGGCGCCGAGCGCCATCGCGCGCGCGATGTCGAAGCCGGAGATGATCTTGCCCGCCGCGCCGATCTTGACGCGATCGCGCGCGCCGATGCCGACCAGCGCGTTGTGCACGAACGACAGCCCCTCGCGCATCGGCCGGCCGATATGGTCGATGAATTCCAGAGGCGCGGCGCCGGTGCCGCCTTCCTTGCCGTCGACGACGATGAAGTCGGGATAGATGCCGGTTTCCAGCATCGCCTTGCAGATCGCGAGGAACTCCCATTCGTGGCCGATGCAGAGCTTGAAGCCGGTGGGCTTGCCGCCGGCCAGGCGGCGCATCTCGCCGATGAACCGCATCATCTCGATCGGGGTGGAGAAGGCCGAATGGCAGGGCGGCGAGACGCAGTCCTCGCCCATTGCCACGCCGCGCGTCTGGGAGATCTCGCGGCTGACCTTGGGACCGGGCAGCACGCCGCCATGGCCGGGCTTGGCGCCCTGGCTGAGCTTCAGCTCGACCATCTTGATCTGCTCGTTGGCGGCTGCCGCCGCAAACTTCTCGGGCGAGAAGCTGCCGTCGGGATTGCGCGCGCCGAAGTAGCCGGAGCCCAGTTCCCAGATGATGTCGCCGCCGTTTTCGCGGTGATAGGGGCTGTAGCCGCCTTCGCCGGTATCGTGCGCGAAGCCGCCCAGCCTGGCGCCGCCGTTCAGCGCACGAATCGCGTTGGCGCTGAGCGAGCCGAAGCTCATGGCCGAGATGTTGAACACGGAAGCCGAGTAGGGCCTGGTGCAGTCGGGCCCGCCGATCGTGACGCGGAAGCCTTCCTTCCGCGCCGGGATCGGTGCGATCGAATGGTTGAGCCATTCGAAGCCCTGGCCGTAGACCTCATAGTTGGTGCCGAACGGCAGCACGTCGAGCACCATCTTCGAGCGCTGGTAGACGACGGAGCGCATGTTGCGGCTGAACGGCAGGCCGTTGGTCTCATCCTCGAAGAAGTACTGCCGCATCTCCGGGCGGATCGCCTCGAGGATGAAGCGCAGGTGGGCGATGACCGGATAGTTGCGCAGTACGGCATGCTGCTTCTGGACGAGGTCGTAGATGCCGATCAGCGAAAAAGCGGTGAAGGCCGCGAAGCAGATCGCGAACGGTATCCGATCGGGCCAGATCTGCCACAGGTAGCCCGAGGCGATGGCGAGGAGGATGCAGAGGACGAAGGCGAAGTAGCGGGGCGCGAGGGCGATGGGAAACATGGCAGCCAGTATAACCGCTATGGGCGACGGCCCTTGCGGGAAATCGCCTGCAGCGCCTTCAGGTGAGTGGCGGTGGCCGACAGTGCCTTGCGTTCGATGGCACGATAATGACGGATCAGCTCGACCCCGCGGTCGGTCAGTGCCGCGCCTCCGCCCGCGCGGCCGCCGGTCTGGGCGGTCACCAGAGGCTCCTCGAAGCTGCTGTTGATATCGGAGACCAGCTCCCAGGCGCGCTTGTAGGACATCTTCATCGACCGGCCGGCGGCCGAGATCGATCCCTCCTGCGCGATGCGCTCGAGCAGGGTGACCTTGCCGGGACCGAGCCGGCCTTCGTCATCGAAATCGATGCGGATGCTGAGATGGGGCATCTCCTGGTTCTCCTAGCTACGCTCGAAGGAAACACTCTTTACGATGGCATGCACTGGCCGTCCGGGCACGAGCGCCAGCCGCTCGACCGACTTGGACGTGACCCTCGCCAGCAGGGCGGCGCCGTTGCAGTCGAGGCGAATGTCGGCCTGCGCGCCGCGCGACGTGATGGCGGCGATCGTGCCCGACAGGACGTTCAGCGCGCTGATGTCCTGGGGCGGATTGAGCGACAGCATGACGTCGCGCGAACGGATGTAGGCGCGCACGGAGGCGCCGACCGCTGCTGCGAGCCTCGGCACCTGCAGGCCGCCCGCGCGCGAGGACAGCATCGAGAGCTGGAAGGTGTCGTCATGTCGTGCCACGACCGCGTCGATCACGCTGCCGCCGTCGTCGGCATCGGCCAGCGGCAGGATGTCGGCGACGGGGCCGACCGCCGTCACCGTGCCGTTGCCCAGGACGACGACGGTGGTCGCGAGCCGCGCCACCTCGGAGATCGAGTGGCTGACGTAGAGGATCGGCACGCCGGCCTCGTCGCGCAGGCGCTCGATGTACGGCAGGATCTCCGCCCGCCTCGCCTCGTCGAGCGAGGCCAGCGGCTCATCCATCAGCACGAGACGCGGCCTGGCCAGCAACGCGCGGCCGATCGCGACCCGCTGCTTCTCGCCGCCCGAGAGAGACTCCGGCCTGCGATCGAGGAGCCCGCCGATGCCCAGCAGCTCGACCACAGAGGCGAAGTCGCCAGATGCGCCATCGTGGGCGCCACCGCCGCCGCTGGCGAACCAGCGACCGTACAAAAGATTCTGGCGCACGTTGAGATGCGGGAAGAGGCGGCTGTCCTGGAAGACGTAGCCGACGCGGCGGCGGTGCTTCAGCACGAACACGCCGCGGTCGGTGTCGACCAACGTTTGGCCGTCGACGATCACCTTGCCGCGCTCGGGCCTGATGAGGCCAGCCACGATATTGACCAGCGTGGACTTGCCCGCGCCGGAGCGGCCGAACAACGCGGTCACGCCAGACGGCGCAGTGAAGCGCGCGTCGAGGGTGAAGCTGCCCAGGGTATGATAGACGTCGAGATTCAGACTCATGTCGCAACCCGGCGGGCGCCGATGCGGCGGGCGAGCAACTCGGAGCCCAGCAGCGCCGCCATCGAGACCACGACCGACACCAAGGTCAGCCGCAGCGCGCCCGCGTCGCCGCCCGGCACTTGCGTCAGGGTGTAGATCGCCGACGGCAGCGTCTGCGTCTCGCCTGGAATGTTGGAGACGAAGGTGATGGTGGCGCCGAACTCGCCCATCGACTTGGCGAAGCACAGGATCGCGCCCGCGATCACGCCGGGCAGGCAGAGCGGCAGGGTAATGGTGGCGAACACCCAGAGCGGATTGGCGCCGAGCGTGCCTGCCGCGCTCTCGAGCCTGGTGTCGACCGCCTCGATGGAGAGTCGTATCGCGCGCACCATCAGCGGAAAACCCATGACCGCGCAGGCGAGCGCCGCGCCGGTCCAGCGAAACGACAGCACGATCCCGAACGCCTGCTCGAGGAACATGCCGATTGGACCGCGCCGGCCGAACGAGATCAGCAGCAGGTATCCCGTCACTACTGGCGGAACGATCAGCGGCAGGTGGACGATCGTATCGAGCAGACTCTTGCCCCAGAAGCGGCCGCGCGCCAGCAGCCACGCGATTGCGATGCCAAACGGCAGGCTGGCCGCCGTCGCCGTGACGGCCACCAGGAGACTGAGCCGTACCGCCGTCCATTCTTCGGGCGTCATGTCGCTGAGTTGG
>CAIMEE010000128.1 GCA_903839865.1 Enhydrobacter aerosaccus
CTCAAGAGCGAGCAGGTGATGGCGGCCTTTGCCAAGATCGGCGTGCGGCCCGGCACCCTGGGCCCCGAAGGCTACACCAACCTGATCAAAGGCGAGCTGGCGCGCTGGAAGGAAGTCATCGCGGCAGCCAACATCAAGGCAGACTGACTGCCTTCACTCCGGCAAGATGGCTGCCGGAGGAAACAAAAATGGCGCACGCGCTTCGCGACAAAGCCGCGATCAGCGGCATCGGCGAAACCGAGTACACGCGTGGCACGACCAAGTCGGGCCTCGCGCTGCAGCTCGAAGCCAGCCTCAAGGCGATCGACGATGCGGGCCTCAGCCCGCGCGACATCGACGGGATCATTCCGTATTTCCCGGGCGGCGGCATCGCGGAGGATATCATCGCCAACCTCGGCCTGCCCGATCTCACGTTGTCGGCTTTCATCCCGATGGGCGGCGCCACCTGTGTGGCCGCGATCCAGACCGCGGCAATGGCGGTGGCGACGGGCGTCTGCAAGAACGTGCTGATCTCGGTTGGCCGCACGGGTTACTCCGGCGCGCGCGTCAGCGATCGTCTTCAGTCGTTTCCGCAATTCGCCCTGGCCAACGAGTTCGAAGCGCCGATCGGCATGTTCGCTCCGGCGCAGCTATATGCCCAGGGTGCACGGCGGCACATGCAGCTCTACGGCACGACCGCGCGGCACTTCGCCGAGGTGGCGATCACGATGCGCAACCACGCGATCCTGAACGGCAACGTGGTGATGAGCAAACCACTCACGGTCGAGGATCATCACGCCTCGCGCATGATCTCCGATCCGTTCCGCCTGTTCGACTGCAGCCTCGAGAGCGACGGCGGCGCCGCAATCGTCGTGAGCGCAAGCGACCGGGCCAAGTCGTTGAAGAAGCCGCTGGTGACGGTGATGGGCGTGGCCGAAGGTCATCCCGAGTCGCCGGCGTCGATCGCGCAGCGGCCGGACCTATTGGAGTTCGGTCTCGTGAAGGCGGCAGCGCGCGGCTACGACATGGCGGGCGTCGGTCCGAAGGACATGGACGTGGCCGAGATCTACGACTGCTTTACGTTCACGGTGATCCGCCAGCTCGAGATCCTGGGTTTCTGCAAGGCGGGCGAGGGCGGACCGTTTGTGATGGATGGCCGCATCGGCGTGGGCGGCGACCTGCCAATCAACACGCATGGCGGGCTGTTGAGCCAGGGCCATGTCGTGGGCCTCAACCATGTGATCGAGCTCACGCGTCAACTGCGCGGCGAAGCAGGCAAGGCGCAGGTGATGAACGCCGAGATGGGCCTGGTCACCGGCTACGGCGACATGGGCGACGGCTCGCTCGCGATCCTGCGGAGGGCGGCATGAGCCTCGCACCTTCTCCGGCACCCCAGCGGCCGCTGCCGACGCCGACGCGGGAGAGCCAGCCCTATTGGGACGGCATGCGCGAGGGCAAATTCATGCTCCAGCACTGCGCGGCGTGCGGCAAGGTCCGGCACTATCCGCGTCCCGTCTGCCCGCACTGCTTCTCGATGGAGAGCACGTTCAAGGAAGCGCCGCAGGGCGGCACCGTCCACACCTGGACCGTCTGCCATCACCCGTTCAACTTCTTCTTCAAGGCGCAGGCGCCCTACATCGTGGCGCTGGTCGACATGGATGCGGGCGTGCGCGTGAATGCGCAGCTGCATGGCATAGCCGAGCGCGATCTCAAGATCGGCCAGCGGGTGAAGCTCGCCTTCGAGCCGGTTAACAAGGATGTGACCCTGCCGCTTTTCACGGCGGCCTAAGGTCGGGAACAAAAGGGAGGAAACAATGAACCGCTGGACATTCCTGGCGGCCGCGACGGCGGCTGCACTGGTCTCATTCGGGGCCTCGGCGCAGACCGACTGGCCGACCAAGCCGATCTCGATGGTCGTGCCCTATCCGCCGGGCGGCGTGAACGATGCCGTGGCCCGCGTCTATGCCGAAAAGCTGAGCCAGGAATTCGGCAAGGCGGTGATTGTCGACAATCGTGCCGGCGCCGCCACGACCGTTGCTTCGAACTTCGTCGCGCACGCGGCACCCGACGGCTACACGATCTATGCCGGCGGCACGTCGCTGGTGATCAATCCGACCCTGACTGGCAACGTGCAGTACGACCCGCACAAGAGCTTCGAGCTGGTGTCGCTGATGTCGTTCACGCCCTTCATCCTGCACGTGACGGCAAGTTTTCCCGCCAAGGACATGCAGGAGCTGATCGCCTACGTGAAAGCCAACCCGGGCAAGTTCAACATCGCGAGCTCGGGTATCGGCGCCATGAATCACATGTCGGCGGAACTTTTCAAGGCGCGCACGGGCCTCAAGATAGCCCACGTGCCCTATCGCGGCGGCGCGCAGGCTGGCCAGGATGTGGCGGCCGGCAACGCCCAGATGATGTTCTCGGCTGCGCTCGAGGCCAAGCCGGTGCTGGCGTCAGGCGCGACCCGCGCGATCGCGATCTCGAGCCTCACGCGGTCGGCCGCTTTCCCGGACATTCCGACGGTCGCTGAATCGGCCAACCTGCCGGGCTTCCAGTCGATTTTCTGGCAGGGGATGGTGGTGCCGGCCGGCACGCCCAAGCCGATCGTCGACAAGCTGCAGAAGGCCATCGCCAAGGTCGCCGCAGATCCGGAAGTCATCGAACGCTTCAAGGTCCAGGGTGTCGACATCCGCTCTTCGACCCAGGCCGAGTTCAAGACCTTCTATCTTGCGGAAGAGAAGACCTGGACCACGCTCATCAAGGAGCAGGGCATCAAGCCGGAGTAGTCGGGTCACTCGTTCTTGAGGAACTTGGCGATCGCGTCGGCGGCGTCCTCGCCGTAGAGGTCGGGGAAGAAATGTCCCGAGCCGTCGATCACGACCTTCTGCACCTGGCTGGGCAGTTTCTTCTCCAGGTCGGGCACGATCTCGTCCTTGCCCGCCACCACGACCAGCGTGGGATGCGTCGTCTCCGCCGCAAGCTGCGGCAGCATTTCCTGATAGGCGTCGAGGAACGTGACGCCCAAGACCGGTGCGTCCTTGCACAGCAGGAAGTCGGCGGTGAACTTCTGCAGCGGTGATTTGCCGGCAGCTTCCAGCGGTTCGGCCAGCGGGTGACCGAAGCTGCGCTGATAGTTGGCGGCCTGTTCGTCCTTGGTGGCGAACGCGGGTGCCATCAGCACGACATGCCCGACCCGCGAGAGCTTGGGCGCGATCGCGGCAATTTGGGCGCCGCCACGCGAGAAGCCGATCAGGTCGATGGTCTGTGCGCCATCCGCGCGCAGCCACGCCATCCAGGCCGCGACCTCGCGCTGCGCGCCGGCCAGCGCATAGTCGTGCAGCAGGCCGCAGGCGCGAGGGCCTTCGCGATTGTCGATGCCCAGTGACAGAGTGATGGCCAGAGAGCCGATGCCGCGCTTCTGGAGATTTTCCTGAAGCGCCGCGACGGTCTCGTGCCTGGCGTGGCTGAGCGTGCCATGGAGGATCAGAGCGACGCCGTCGGCGACCTTTTTGCCGGCGGGCAGCTCGAGATTTCCGTTGAGCCGGAACTGCCCCGATTTCAACTGGGTGGGTTCGGCGGCAGCCGGCAGGGACGCCAGCGCGAGGCCCGCCACTATTGCCGCCCGCAGAAAGGCTCCCGTCATGCGATCCTCTTTTGAGTACCCGACAATCTATCACTTGAATAATGTCAAAACGTCAGCAATCTCCGATTCATGAAAGCTGCGACAGCGCTCTTGTTTGCAAGTGTCCTCATCCTCGCTGCGGGAGGTGCATTTGCGCAATCCTCCGAGAGTGGTGAACGCACGTTCAACCAGCAGTGCAAGACGTGCCACACAGTCGAGAAGGACGGCAAGAGCCCGGTCGGCCCGAACCTCTTCGGCGTGATCGGCCGCAAGGCCGCTACCGCGGCGGGATACGAGTTCTCGGACGCCATGAAGAAGTCGGGCATTACCTGGGACGAGGCGAGCCTTGCCGACTATCTGAAGGATCCCAAGGCCAAGGTGCCCGACGGCAAGATGGCCTTCGTGGGCCTGAAGCGGCCGCCCCAGGTCGCCGACGTGATCGCGTATCTCAAGAAAGTCGCTCAATGATTTCAATCGCGCGTCTGGCGATCGTGGCCGTCTTGTTGGCAGGCCCCGTTTTTGCGCAGACGCCGCTGCAAGTCGAAGGCCCCGTCTCGCCGCAGCCGTGGCAGCGCTACGGCGACTGGAACAAGGCGCGCTGGGATAATTACAACACGCTGGCCAAGCGCGACGTCACGCCGCCCAAAGGCAGCGAGATCGAGCTGAAGGAAGTGAAGGGCGATGCCGCCACGGGCCAGAAGCTCGCCTTCGACCGCAGCCGTGGCGGCGGCTGCCTCGCCTGTCACGTGATGGGACCGAAGACGCTGGAGACGCCGGGCAACGTCGGGCCCGACCTGTCGGAGATCGGCAACGCCGGCCGCACCGACCAGTGGCTCTACAACTACGTCTTCGATCCGCGCGTCTACAACGCGACCTCGATGATGCCGTCCTGGGGCAAGCACGGCTTCTACAAGGAAGACGAAATCAAGGACATCGTCGCTTTCCTTAAGACGCTGAAGACGCCCGCGAAGTTCACCAATCCGATCGACGATCCCGAGAAGCGTGCGAAGCCGGTCGAGGATCGCGATGCAACAGATCCCTTCGTCAATCCGGCGGCAGAGCGGATCGACGTGGGTGCCGCTCTGTTCAAGAAGCCCGGCCCCAATGGCCAGGCCTGTATCGCCTGCCACGCCGATCCGAAGGCCGCCTTCAAGCGCTGGGCGGTCGAGATGCCAAAATGGGAGCCGCGTCTCAAGAAGGTGCTGGGCGCGGAGGAATTCATCGCGCGCCACGCCAAGGCCACGACCGGCGCCGACGTGCTGATGGAAACGCGCGACAACATCGACCTGTCGATCTACCTGCACAGTCTGGCCAACGGCCAGGCGATCAAGGTCGATCTCGCGAACCCCGACGCGCAAGCCGCCTACGAGCGCGGCGTCGTGCTGTCCAAGACCAAGGTCGGCCAGTTCAATTTCGCGTGCACCGACTGCCATGAGCTGGGCGCCAACAAGTGGATCCGCGGCCAGTGGCTGGGCGATCCCAAGGGCCAGTTCGACCATTTCCCGCTGTGGCGCACCAGCCGCAACGAGAACTGGGACATCCGCAAGCGCTTCCAATGGTGTAACGTCCAGGTGCGCGCCAACGAACTGCCGCCCGACGCGGTTGAATATGGCGAGCTCGAACTCTATCTGCGTAAGGCGAACGAGGGACTGACCCTGTCGGCCCCGAACATCCGGCACTGAGGCTTCGACAATGACCACTCTTCTCACACGGCGAACGGCAATCGCGGCGATCGCGAGCGTGATCGCCACGCGCAGCGCCTTTGCGACGCCCGAACAGACCAAGGACTGGCTGGCCTCGCAGGCAAAGGGAACGCCGCAGGAAGGCAAGATCACCCTGAAGGCGCCGGAGATCGCGGAGAACGGCAATGCCGTGCCGGTCAGCGTCTCGGTCGAGAGCGAGATGACCGACAAGTCGTTCGTGAAGGCGATCTATATCGCCGCCGACGGCAATCCCAATCCGCCGGTCGCGACCTACGAATTCACGCCGCTCGCCGGCAAAGCCGAGATTCAGCTCCGCGTGCGGCTTGCCCAGACGCAGAAGCTGGTCGTGGTCGCGGAGATGAACGACGGCACGCTCTACACGGCAAGCCGCGAGATCAAGGTCACCATCGGCGGCTGCGGCGGCTGAGGAAGCCCCCTTTTTAGGAGAGACTTATGGCTGACGACATCAAGCCGCGCCTGCGCGTGCCCTCCACCGCCAAGAAGGGCGAAGTGATCGAGGTCAAGACCCTGATCACCCATCCGATGGAGAACGGCCAGCGCAAGGATGCCGCCGGCAACGTCATCCCGCGCCAGATCGTGAACGCGCTCAAGGTCACCTACAACGACAAGCCGGTCGTGAACGTGAAGCTCGAGACGGCGGTCGCGGCCAATCCCTTCATGTCCTTCTTCGTGAAGGTCGAGGAGAGCGGCACGCTCAAGTTCGCCTGGACCGACGACGACAAGAACGGCTGGACGGCCGAGAGCAAGATCGAGGTTTCCTGACCCGATGAGTCTCGGCCGGCGCGAGCTGCTGCAGGTCGCCGGCGCGACGGCGGCGCTCGCCGCGACGACCCCGGCACTGGCCCAGGGCAAGGCGCCGACCCAGGACGACCTGCTGCGCTTCAAGCCGGTGGGCCAGCTCACCATCCTGAACTTCACCGACCTGCACGCCCAGCTCGTGCCGCTCTATTTCCGCGAGCCTTCCGTCAACGTGGGCGTCGGCGCCGACAAGGGCCTGCCACCGCATCTCGTGGGCGAGAAGCTGCTGGCCGGTTTCAAGGTCGGCCGCGGCAGCGCCGACGCCTATGCGCTGGCCTCGACCGATTTCGAAGCGCTGGCCAGGACGTACGGCCGGATCGGCGGTCTCGACCGCATGGCGACCCTGATCAAGGCGATCCGCGCGGAGCGGCCGGGCAAGGTGCTGCTGCTCGACGGCGGCGACACCTGGCAGGGCAGCTACACGGCGCTGCAGAACAAGGGCGCCGACATGGTGCGCGTCATGAATGCGCTCAGGCCCGACGCCATGACGGCGCACTGGGAATTCACCTACGGCGCCAAGCGCGTCGAGGAGCTGATCAAGCAGCTGAAGTTTCCGTTCCTCGCCGGCAACGTGAAAGAGGCGACCTGGGGCGACGAGGTGTTCGAGGGGAGCACGATCGTATCGCGCGGCGGTCTCTCGATCGGCGTGATCGGCCAGGCCTTCCCCTACACGCCGGTCGCCAACCCGCGCTACTTGATCCCCGACTGGTCGTTCGGCATCGAGGAAGAGAAGCTCGCCGCGCGTGTCGCCAAGCTGCGCGACAGCGGAGTCGATCTGGTCGTGCTGCTGAGCCACAACGGCTTCGATGTCGACCGCAAGCTCGCAGGCCGCGTGAAGGGCATCGATGTTATCCTCACAGCCCACACCCACGACGCGATCCCCGAGGTGACGAAAGTCGGCGACACCTTGCTGGTCGCGGCCGGCAGCCACGGCAAGTTCCTGGCCCGGCTCGATCTCGAGGTCTCCGGGCGCAAGGTCGTGAACCATGCCTTTCGCCTGATCCCGATCCTGTCCGACGTCATCCAGCCCGATCCCGAGATGGCGGCAATGATCAGGGACATCCGCGCGCCACACCAGGACGCGCTCACCAAGGTCTTTGGCCGCACCGAGTCGCTTCTGTACCGCCGCGGCAACGTCAACGGCACGTTCGACGACCTGATCTGCCAGGCGCTGCTCCGGGAGCGCGACGCCGAGATTGCTCTGTCGCCCGGCTTCCGCTGGGGCTCGAGCCTGCTGCCTGGCCAGGACATCACCGGCGACGATCTCTTCAACCAGACCGCCATCACCTATCCCGCGGCCTATCGCAACCAGATGACCGGCGCGACGCTGAAGGATGTGCTGGAAGACGTGGCCGACAATCTCTTCAATCCCGATCCCTACTACCAGCAGGGCGGCGACATGGTGCGCGCGGGCGGCCTCGCCTACACACTCGACGTCACGAAGAAGGCAGGCCAGCGCATCTCCGACATGACCCTGCTGCGGACGGGCGACAAGATCGACGCCGCGAAGACCTACACGGTGAGCGGCTGGGCCTCGGTCAACGAGGGCACCGATGGACCGCCGGTCTACGACGTCGTCGCCGGCCATCTCCAGAACGTGAAGACCGTGCGGCTGGAACCCAACCGTCACGTGAAGCTATTGAATGCCGACCCGGCCGGCTACGAGCCGGGATAGGAGAACCGCCCATGAAACGCTTCCTGCTTGCAGCCGCTCTCGCGTTCGCTGCCGCCGTGCCCGCCATCGCGGCCGACAAGGACAAGGTTCATCACCTGGCGCTGCAGATCAGCGACGAGTCGCCCGAGAAGATGACCACCGTGCTGAACAACGCCGCCAACGTCTCGCGCTACTATTCGGAGAAGGGCGAGGAGGTCGACATCCGCATCGTCGCTTTCAACGCCGGCGTCAACATGATGCGTACCGACAAGTCGCCGGTGCTGGAGCGGCTGAAGTCGGTGACCGAGAGCCTGCCCAACCTCACGCTCGAGGTCTGCGGCAACACGCTGGACGGCATGGCGCATCGCGAGAACAAGAAGGTGAGCGAGATCCCGCTGTTCGCCGGCTCCAAGATCGTGACGGCGGGCGTGGTCGAACTGATCGAGCTCAGCGAGAAGGGCTATACGATCGTCCGGCCCTGATTTTTGTCCGGCGGAGACCTTCGACAAGCCCAAATCGCGCGTCGGGCGGAGGCATCCGTTTCAAGCCGGCGTGATTTTTAGCCTCAGTAACGACCGTAATCGGTGAATCCGGCCGACGCGCCTAGTTTCGGCGCATGACAGACTTCGACTTCACGGGCATTCCCATTGCTCCGCCTCCGCCGCCGATCGATCCCACGGTCGCCCGCGAGGAAAAGATCGCCAACGACACCCGCGTCGAAAGCGAACTGAACCGCTTCATCGCTGCCAAGCAAGCCGCACTCTTCGAGGCGCCCGACGCCTACTATCGCAAGCAAGGTCGCGACGCAGTCGACAGTGCGCCGCAGGCTATCCAGCGTCTCAACGGCATAAGGGACGGCCTGCTCGACGGCCTTGCCAACGACTACCAGCGCCGCAAGCTCGCAGAAGCGCTGGATGCCCACATGATCCTTGCGCGAGATGGCATTTCCCGCCACGCCGCCGAACAGAGCCTGGTTTGGCAACGTCAGACGGCTACGGACCGCATCGACCTTCTGGTCAAGGAAGCGTCTCTCCATCACGCCGCGGATGACGGCAGGATTGACGCTCTTGGCGAGGCTGCCGCCAATGCGGCGCGCGCTCGGGCTCGGGTGGGCACCCCCGCGTCGGTGCCGGACATCGAGAACGACGCTGTCGCTTCTGCCCGAAGCCGCGTGCTGACGGTAACCATTCAGGGTCGCCTGGATGCAGGCAATACCGTCGAGGCAGAAAAGCTTTACGACAGGGTGAAAAATCAACTCGACGACGGTCAGGCTACGTTGCTCGCTGGCCAGATTGAGAAGGCGCGGCGTCGAAGCGATGCACATGCGTATGCATTGCCGATGCTGCCCGGCACCATTGCCAGCTCTGAGGAGGCCGATCGCTGGTATGGCAATGCGACCGCAAAGAACGAACGTGATCACGTCGATGATCCAGAACAGAAAGCCATCGTCCAGAGCCTGCTCGACATCGGCTATGGACAATCGAAGCGCGCCGTCGGACAGCGACAGGCCGAACTCGACAAGCTCGTAACAGACTGGCTTGCGACGACCGCCGCCGGCGGCAAGCCGCAAACCGATCTTCCGCCGCCAGAACTCTGGACGCAGCTCGATGACACCCGTCAGGCGAGACTGCTCGAAGGCCTTCGGCGAAACGGCCGGTCGGCGGACGCTGCCGCAAGCAGCGGGATGGCGGCGTTGACTGCTGGGCGGCTTGCCGCAGCGACCGGGCCAGTCGCGGCGCCGGTAGGCGGCCTCACCGCGACTGCTGCAGCCACGTTAGCCGCACCTATTCTCCTCTGGCCCACGAACTCAGGAGGAAACGCGATCGATTTGGGCTACGGGATGCGGGCTCGATGGAATCCGACCGAGCTCTCGGCCGTGATCGAGCGGCGTGTTGACAATGGACTGTCCGGCAGCGGTGTCGGGACCAAGTGGGAGCGGGTTCCCGTCCCGGCGACGCATGAAGGCGGGTCGGATCGACGGCCGACCCTGTTCATCGATCCGCTCATGCTGAAGCAGGAGGTTGGGGAAGAAGCAGCAAAGCAGATCCTGCTCACACCGGGCGTCGCCCCGTCCTTTCAGGCTTTGCCGGCCTCGAAGCCGTCGATCTATGAAATCCGAATCGGCACTTTGATGAGCGGGGCGTCGACGAAGTTTCGGGAAGCGACGGACGAAGAAGTCACACGATATTGCCCCAATTATCCTCTATATCAGGGCATCGCGCTGCAGGGAGCTGCAATGGCCAGAGCAAGCGGTCTGCCAAATGGTTTGCAATACGGAAATTTCGTTCATGGCTTTGCCGCAGCAGAAATTGGGAAAATTGCTGTGACGAAGGAGCTGCTACAGCAACAGGGCATCATTGAACTACGTCCGGAAATTGCGCTGAAAATCGGCGCCCCCGTCAGCCTGTTCACGCAAGGGCATTCACGGCTAGACGTCTTGGAGGTCCATAGTGACAGGAAAGTATGCGTCTATGATTTCAAGACTGGCGGGGCAAGATTTCCCGACGAGACGATTGCGCGCTATGCGAAGGAGGCAGAGGCTTACGCTACAGCAAAGAAACTCGGTCATACGCACATCTACGTCATTCCTGTGTACGTGCCCTGATGGCGAGTAGCGGCAAGACCAAGCTCCTTCTGAGGCCTCTTCTCAAGCGGCGTCACGACCTCGCATTTTCTGGGCGCACTCTCTTCTTCACGCCCGTCACCCACTATCTCCGGGGAGTCGAATTTCTCTCGTCCCGATGGCACGACGCCCCTCACGGCGTCTCTTTTGCTCAACAGCTTTCCAGTGGAACGCTATGGGTTATGTTTTCGGGCCATCGGAACGAGCAATATGAGTTCGGCTTGAACCGGGATTGGCACAAGGACGAGGACAGGGCTTCACGGGATTTGTGCGAGATTATGGAGCGGCACGCATTACCGCCCGTTGAACCTATCGTAAATTTTCCAGAGCATCGAAAGAGGCGAGCCTACATTTGCGGTGAGCGAGGCTCTCCCCTCTTCACCCTTAACGCCGCCCTTGGCTTATGTGCTCAAGGCGATTTTGATCGCGCCGAGAAGATTGCCGCCAGATGTCTGAAGCCCGGGCCATGGCGATACGAATTCTCAGCTGAACAGGCAACGGATGAGATTAGGTACTCCGAGGACCTGCGTTGGCGCCTGCCATATTTGCTGAGGACACTACAAACGGATCGGTCGAAGGTCATTCCTCTGCTGCACGATTGGGAGGCTTTCTCAGTCAAGAACTTTGGGCTGACGAAGTA
>CAIMEE010000129.1 GCA_903839865.1 Enhydrobacter aerosaccus
CGCTCCAATGAACTAGCCCGCGAGCGCCTTCTTCACGGCGGCCGAGGCCTTGGCAAAGTCCATCTGACCCGCGTACTTGCCCTTCAAAGCGGCCATGACGCCGCCCATGTCCTTGATCGACGTGGCGCCCGACGCCTTGATCGCCTCGCCGACGGCAGCGGCCACGGCGGCCTCGTCCATCTGCTGCGGCAGGAAGCGCTCGATCACGGCGATCTCGGCCTTTTCCTTGTCGGCCAGGTCCTGGCGTGCGCCCTTTTCGTAGAGCACGATCGATTCGTTCCGCTGCTTGATCATGCCCTGCAGCATCGAGAGGATCTTCTCGTCGGCCACACCCTCGCGGTTGGCCTCGGTGCGGGCGGCGATATCGGTGTCCTTGAGCTTGGCCAGGATCAGGCGAATCGTGCCCAGCGCGGCCTGATCGCGGGCCTTCATGGCCTCCTTCATCGCCTCGGTGAGCTTGTCGCGCAGCATGTTTGCATCCCATTGGTAGAAGCTGCCGAAACTAATGACCCCCGCCGCTGTTGGCAAAGCAAATAAGTTATTGAAATAGCTTGGGAATTATCCCCTTCGTGCGCCTTGACCCTATGCGACCGCTTGGTTACAAACCGCGCGGTTCGCAGGCCGCCATTCCGGGCGCAACCGGACGGGCCGCAGAACGGACCAGACCATCATGACTTCACAAAAGACCGCCGGCGCCGAAAACGCCGCGCCGCGTTGGGCCACGGCCGCGCTGGCGCTGGCCGACGGCACGGTCTTTTGGGGCAAGGGCATCGGGGCGGCGCGGTCGGCGGTGGGCGAGGTCTGCTTCAACACCTCGATGACCGGCTACCAGGAGATCATCACCGATCCCTCCTATGCCGGCCAGATCATCACCTTCACCTTCCCGCACATCGGCAACGTCGGCACGAATCTCGAGGATATCGAGAGCATCAATCCCGCCGCGCGCGGCGTCGTGCTGCGCGGCGACATCACCGAGCCCGCCAACTGGCGCAATGCCAAGCCGCTCGACGACTGGCTGAAGGGCCACAATCTGCCGGGCATCTGCGGCGTCGACACGCGCGAGATCACGCGCCGTGTGCGCGACGGCGGCGCGCCCAACGGCGTGGTCGTGCATGCGCCGGACGGCAAGTTCGATATTCCCAAGCTGGTGAAGACGGCGCAGGACTGGCCCGGCCTCGACGGCATGGACCTCGCAATCGAGGTCTCGACCAAGCAGAGCTACACCTGGAACGAGACCACCTGGGCGCTGGGCAAGGGCTACGGCAAGCTCGAGAAGGCCAAGTATCACGTCGTGGCCGTCGATTACGGCGCCAAGCGCAACATCCTGCGCTGCCTCGCCAACACCGGCTGCAAGGTGACGGTCGTGCCGGCGACGGCGACGGCCCAGGACATCCTGCGCCACAAGCCCGATGGCGTGTTCCTGTCGAACGGCCCGGGCGATCCCGCGGCCACGGTCGACTACACGGTGCCCGCGATCCAGGGCGTGCTCGACAGCAAGGTGCCGCTGTTCGGCATCTGCCTCGGCCATCAGCTGCTCGCGCTGACGCTGGGCGGCAAGACGAAGAAGATGGATCGCGGCCATCGCGGCGCCAACCAGCCGGTGAAGGATCTGACGACAGGCAAGGTCGAGATCACGTCGCAGAACCACGGCTTCTGCGTCGTCGAGGAATCGCTGCCCAAGAACGTCGAGGTGACGCACACCTCGCTGTTCGACGGCAGCAACGAAGGCATCCGCTGCACCGACAAGGCGGCCTTCTCGGTACAGTACCATCCCGAGGCCTCGCCCGGCCCGACCGACAGCCATTACCTCTTCGATCGCTTCTTCGACATGATCGAGAAGAGCAAGGGCAAGTAGAGAACCATGCCCAAGCGTACAGACATCAAGAGCATCATGGTCATCGGCGCCGGTCCGATCGTGATCGGCCAGGCCTGCGAGTTCGATTACTCGGGCGTGCAGGCGTGCAAGGCGCTGAAGGAAGAAGGCTACCGCGTCATCCTGATCAACTCCAACCCGGCCACGATCATGACCGATCCGGGGCTGGTGGACGCGACCTACATCGAGCCGATCACGCCCGACATGGTGGCGAAGATCATCGAGAAGGAAAGGCCCGACGCCATCCTGCCGACCATGGGTGGCCAGACCGCGCTCAACACGGCGATGTCGCTGCATCGCGACGGCCGGCTGAAGAAGCTGGGTGTCGAGCTGATCGGCGCCAACGCCGAGGCGATCGACAAGGCCGAGGACCGCCTGCTGTTCCGCGATGCCATGACCAAGATCGGCCTCGAATCGCCCAAGAGCGAGGCCGTGCACAATCGCGAGGAAGCGGCCAAGGCGCTCGACTTCGTGGGCCTGCCCGCGATCATCCGCCCGTCGTTCACGCTGGGCGGCACCGGCGGCGGCATTGCCTACAATCGCGACGAGTTCTTCGAGATCGTGCAGGGCGGCCTCGAGGCCTCGCCCACGACCGAGGTGCTGGTCGAGGAGTCCGTGCTCGGCTGGAAAGAATACGAGATGGAGGTCGTGCGCGACCGCAAGGACAACTGCATCATTATCTGCTCGATCGAGAACGTCGATCCGATGGGCATCCACACCGGCGACTCGGTCACGGTGGCGCCCGCGCTGACGCTCACCGACAAGGAATACCAGATCATGCGCGACGCCTCGATCGCGTGCCTGCGCGAGATCGGCGTCGACACCGGCGGCTCGAACGTGCAGTTCGCGGTCGATCCGCAGACCGGCCGCATGGTTGTGATCGAGATGAACCCGCGCGTGTCGCGCTCCTCTGCGCTGGCCTCCAAGGCCACGGGCTTCCCCATCGCCCGGGTCGCCGCCAAGCTCGCGGTCGGCTACACGCTCGACGAGATCGAGAACGACA
>CAIMEE010000130.1 GCA_903839865.1 Enhydrobacter aerosaccus
CATTCAGGAAGACGCAGCTTCATAACAGCGTTGGCCAGCAAAGGCATCGGCGTGCGGGTGTTGGCTTCCCTTGCTGGGCATAAATCGATTGCTACGACGCAGGCCTACATCGATGTGAATGATGAAATGAAGCGTGCGGCGGTTGAGTTGGTCGGTTAGCATGGTAGAGTTTTAGATGAGGCGACGCATCCCATTAACGTGGATGGCCTTGCCGTGCCGCCGTTCTGACCGACGGGCTGCCGATGGCTTCTGCGGAACCCACCGGAATGCTAGCATTTGCACTGTTCCAAGGATTCATCCGGGGAATGTCGGTTAAACTACTGCCAAGCTTAGCCAACGCTTGGGGGTAGCTCAGTTCCGTAGGTCCAAGCAATGGTAGAGAGTTATCTGACAACGAAGGCGGCTGCCGGCCTTCTTCCTAGGGCAGCCTGCCGCCATGGTTAACATGGAACGTTGCGGGCCGTTATGCATTGTGGTCGCGCCTCTTTTTGCCCTTCTGTCTTACATTCTTCTCCACACTAGAGGGATGCTGTTGGACCCTGACGGCTGGGCCGCTTGGCAAGGCGCAGTCTCACTCGCGACGGGAGGCGGATACAGATACTTTTCCGGCAATCCCATCGTTGCTTGGCCGCCTCTCTATTCAGCCTACCTATCGCTGTGGACCATTATTCTCGGCCCAACGGGCTGGAGTCTTCTAGTAGCCAATGGAGTGCTCATCGTCTTGAAGGCATTTGGGTGGATCCGTCTTGCGCTGATCATTACTGTCGATTCTGGACTGAGACTGTCCAGTGGCACGCTTCTGCTGCTGGCTGTCTACCTAGGACTGTTCGTGCCCCTGCATCAGCAGGAACTCTTCGCACAGGACCTGGTGTACTGCCTACTACCCGCGTATCTGACGGTCCTATGGAAGCTTGTATCCGGCACTAAGCTCGAACACGACACAGGTGCCTTCAGCTTGCTGGCGACACTCGGGGCGATGTTGTGGCTGGCGCACAACACAGCGATCGTCTTTGTAGTTGGTGCCTCTTTCATGCTCGCCGCGCGTAGGCCGCGATCCTGGCATTCGCTGTCGCTGGCAGCTGCGACGCTTACCATACCAGCGTTATGCTGGCTCACCGTTCGTCTTGCTTTGGGTCAGACTGGAAGCCATCACATTGGCATTGGAGCAGGGCGATACGATGCGCTAACCTATATCAGCCAGCTGTTAGAGGGGGTAGGACAACTGTTCCTGCCACCAAGGTTTGGTGCCCCTTTTATTGCCGTTCTCATACTCCTCGCCACTGTCATCATTCTGGTTCGCTGGCGCGAGGCTTCAGGGTTGCGTTACGGCGCTGTGATGACGCTGTACTCCACCCTTGGGATTCTACTTCTTTTTAGTTCGACGTGGGTAACGAGCCCTCTGACCAGCTCACGACAGATCCTGTTTGTGGTCCTGATCCTCGTTCCGCTCGCTTACGTGACCGCTGTGCCGTTCCATCCCCGGATCGCGAAGGCAGTGATGGTGGTGACATTAGTTCCACAGCTGTACTGGACAGCCCTTTATGTCTCGCATCAACAGACCGATGGTAGGCGTAGCGTTGTGAACTCTCCAACGGATGCACTGGTGCCACCCAACGCATACATTTCTCGGCAATATCTTGTTGGGCCGCCCGTTGAAACGAGCACTGGTCTGCTGATTAGCCCTGTGGCCTTCGAGGAACCCAGAAATAGGCAGGATGAGTGAAATGTGTAATGAGGACGCACTGACGAGGCATCGCGGATATTCGTGCTTAAGCAAGGCACGACGTGAAGAAGGTTATCTCGCTGGGCAGCAACGCAACCACGATCCAGCAGCATTGGGCGACCGACAAGGAAGCGCCATCGGCCGACGGCCCTGCCGAAACGAGGTTGCAGCCCCGACCGCCGCGGCTAGACTCGCGCCGATGATCCGCCGCGCGCCTCGATGACCGAACCCATCGGCTTCGTGATACTGTCCCACGCCGATCCCGGCCAGCTCGGACGCCTGGTGGACCGCCTGAACCGGTTGTACGATCGGCCGCCGATCGCCATCCATCACGACTTCTACCAGTCCAAGGTCGAGACCGATCGCTTTTCCGGCAACGTCGCTTTCGTTTCCCCGAGCATACGCACGCGCTGGGCCCATATCTCCGTCGTGCATGCCGCGCAGGCGGCGCTCCGCCTGCTCTATCGCGACGCCAGCCCCGCCTGGTTCACCCTGCTGAGCGGTGCCGACTATCCCGTGATGCGCGGCGAGGCGGTCGTGGCGGATCTCGCCGGCGCGGCTTTCGATCTCTATCTCGACCACCAGAAGATCGAGCGGCGGCCCCTGCCCCTCCCGGGGCCGGCGCTCAGCCGCATGGGAACGGACGCGGTCGACTGGCGCCGCCGCATGTACGACCGGTACATCGCCCATGAGTGGCGCTATCCGTCACTGACCCGGCGCCTAAAGCCGACGCACCGTCGGATCGTCTTCCGCAACGAGCTCGTGCGCGCCCCGTTCGTGCCGTTCGGCAAGGACCGGAGCTGCCATGCCGGGGACCCCTGGTTCACCGGCACCGCCGCCGTCGCCGAAGTCCTGCTCGAGGCGGAGGCCCGGCAGGGCGACCTGTTCGCCTACTTCGCCACGCGCTTCTGCCCCGAGGAGGCGATCTACCACACCATCCTCGGCAACCGCCCCGACCTGCGCATCTGCAAGGACAACCGCCGCTACACGAACTGGGCGGGCCAGGACTCGCATCCGCGGGAGATCGCACCGGACGACCTGCCGATCATCGAGCGCCAGCGCTGCCATTTCGCCCGCAAGTTTTCCTCGACCGGATCGCAGCCCGTCCTTGCCGAGATCGACCGGCACCTCGGGCTCGAACCGCCGTCCCCGTGACAGCCTCCACGAAGCTTGCTACTCTTTGGGCCTTGCTTCCCGCCCGCGATCCGGCGACGCCGTTCCTGTCGGTCGTCATACCGACCCTGAATCGCGAGCAGCCCCTCTGCACGACCCTCCGCTACTTCCTGGAACAGGAGACCTACGCGCCGTTCGAGGTGATCGTGGTCGACCAGAGCGAGCGCCACGAGCCGCAGACCGTGGCCTATCTCGACAGCGTGGCGTCCCGCATCAGGCTGGAGCGCGTCTCCTTCAAGAGCCTGCCGCGCGCGCGTAACCACGCGCTGAAGATGGCCAAGGGCGAGATCGTCGTGTTCGTCGACGACGACGTCGAGCCGTGGGACGGCTTCCTAGCCGCCCACGCCGCTCCCTACGCCGACCCGAAGGTCTGGATGGTGACCGGCCCGTCGCCGGCACCCGGTGGCCAGCTGACCAGCCGCGCCGAGCTTTCGGACAAGGCGTTCAGCGACCTGCTCGACGGCCAGTCGATCCACCTTCATCCCGACTTCGACTACGCGCCGTGCTGCTGGGGGGCCGGGTGCAACATCTCGGTCCGCCGGGCCGCCGCCGAGAGGATCGGCGGCTTCGACGAGACGTTCATCGCCAATGCCGTGGGAGAGGATGCCGAATTTTGCTACCGCATCACCCGAGCCGGCGGCATCATCCACTACGCGGCCAAGGCCGCGCTCTGGCACGTCCAGGTGGTGACCGGCGGCACGCGCACCGCGTCGGGCCCAGACTATGTCCGCAACTTCGCCCGCAACCAGAACTACTTCTTTCGCGCGGTTCACGTGCGCTGGCCGGGCCGCCTCAAGGCCAACTGGCAATCCTACCGACGCCTGGTGCTGAACCGGTACGCCTTAGGCCGAATGGCCGCCCTGCACTGGGCCTTCGCGCGCGGCGTCTGGAGCGGATTACGCCTGCCGCTTGCCACCCACGTGTCCGGCAACTGATCGATGTGACGCCTCATTGGCTTCTGTAGATCTCGAGGATCGGCAGATCCGCCACCTTGATCTCGTGAATCAGGTCATAGCGCTCGCGATACTGTGCATCGGTGGCGCTTGGGAATCCCCTTTCGATTCCTATTTCAAGCGCGATGCTCTAGCATCCAAATCTCTGCATTGAAGCGCTGTTCGCAGGGGAGCCTGCTACAGCCG
>CAIMEE010000131.1 GCA_903839865.1 Enhydrobacter aerosaccus
CAGCACCTGCGTGAGCATCGCGAGCGGCGCGATGTCGCCCATCTCGATCAGGTCGAGCGCGCCGTCGTCGAAGACCGCGCCCGGCGCGAGCCGCATGCCGCCACCACCGTTCTCGGTGTTGGCCACCATGGCCGTGAAGATCGGGCGCGTGCCCTGCGCCACGCCGTCGACCGAAATTGCAACGGGGCGATTGCGATAGCCCAGCGTCACCGGCGGCGTCATCAACAGATAGGCAATGCCGCCCAGCTTCTTCAGCCAGCGCGACTGCGACGTGCGATGGCTGATCGTGGCGGCGCCGCCCAGAGAGACGATGAGATAACCGAAGCGCTCGACCGGCCTGCCGTCGAGGCCGGTGCAGCGCACGCGCATCAGGTCGATGGGACGGCTCGCCGTGCCCGCCACCGCGTCGAAGGCAAGCTCGGGCCGCGCGAGATAGCCCAGCGCGCGGCACAGCTCGTTGGCCGTGCCGGAGGGAATCGGACAGAGCACGGCATCGGACACGCCGAGACGGCCGCTGGCGTCGAGCATGCCGTTCAGCGTCTCGTTGGCGGTCCCGTCTCCGCCCACCGCCACGATGCGCCGCGCACCCTGGGACAGGGCCGCACGCGCGAGTTCGGTCGCATGCCCGGGGGCTTCGGTGAACTTCGGCACAAAGGAGCCGAGACGTTTGCCGAGCGCGCGCTCGATCGTCGCCCATCGCTTCGCCGCCCCGCCTTTGTGCGCGGCCGGATTGACGATGACGGCCGTTTTCATAGGCGCGGGACCACCTGATCGGCGAGCAGGCGGAAGGTCGCGCGGCTGAGCGGTGCGCACATCAAATAATTGAGGCCGATCTCCTCGCGCAGGCCCGCGATCCGCTCGACGACGGCGTCGGGCGTGCCGTGGATGATCACGTCGTCGACATAGTACTGCACCGGATCCTTGCCGCCGAAGGTGCGCGGCGCCTGCATCGATTTCTGGCCATGGTGCTGCGGGCCGGCATAGGCGTCGACCAGCCACTGTGCGCCCCGCCGAGCAATCGTCTCCGCCTCGCCCATCGTGGGCGCGAGCGCCAGCAGGCGCGCCATCGGAATGTCGCGGCCGGAATCGGAGAAACCGGCCGCCGCGAGGCGCTCGGCGTAGCGCCGCCGCTTGGCGCCGAGATCGGCCATCGAGGCGTGCGGGTCCATCAGGATGGAAAAGCCCTGGCTCGCGGCCCAGTCGACGGCTGTCTCGGAGGTCGCGGCCATCCAGACGGGCGGATGCGGCTTCTGCAGCGGCTTGGGCAGGACCTCGACATTGTCGAAGGAGAAGTGCTTGCCGGCGTAGGTGAGCTTCTCCTGCGTCCAGGCCTGCAGGACGATGTCGACGGCCTCGTGGAAACGCTCGGTACTTTGCTCGGGCGGAACGCCGAAAGCGTTGAACTCGCTGTGGGCGAAGCCGCGGCCCGCGCCCCAGTTGACCCGCCCGCCCGACAGCATGTCGAGCAGCGCGACCTCCTCGGCCAGCCGCAGCGGATGATAGAGGGCGGCCAGCGACACCGCAGTGCCGATGCGCAGCCGCTCGGTGCGCGCGGCGGCGAGCGTGCCCAGCATGTGGACCGAGGGGCAGACGCTGAACGTCGTGAAGTGATGTTCGGCCAGCCACACCGCATCGAAGCCGCCGCGATCCATGATCTCGATGCGCTCCAGCGCACGGCCGAACACATCCTCGAGCGGGCCATGCCGGCCGGGCCAGCTGAAGAACTGGAGGACGCCGACTTTCATTGTTTCCTCGTCGCTTTTGCCCAGTAGAGCCTCGAATCCGGCACGCTGACAAGGAAGTGACTGGCGCGTGCGGCACGGCCTCCTATGTTCACGGTCGAAGGAGCCAACCATGAAACTCTCCCTCTGGAGCACCCTTGCCATCATCGCCGTCGGCCTCGCCATCTTCGCCATGGCGCCCGGCCCCTCCAGCGCGGAGACGGCGGTTGTCGTGCCGGCGCCCGCGATTGACGAGACACCCTCGGCCGCCACGGAAACCGCAGTGTTCGCCGGCGGATGCTTCTGGGGTGTCCAGGGTGTGTTCCAGCATGTCGAGGGCGTGAAGAACGCCGTGTCCGGCTATGCCGGCGGCGCCAAGGAAACCGCGGAGTACGAGAAGGTGGGCAGCGGCCGCACCGGTCATGCCGAGGCGGTGAAGATCACCTACGATCCAAAGAAGATCAGCTACGGCCGCCTGCTGCAGATCTACTTCTCGGTCGCGCACGATCCGACGCAGCTTAACCGCCAGGGCCCCGACAGCGGCACGCAGTACCGCTCGACCGTCTTCCCGGC
>CAIMEE010000132.1 GCA_903839865.1 Enhydrobacter aerosaccus
AGATTAAGCCTGCCCTGATTTGACGGACAGAGGGAGAACCCAAAGAAAGGACTCCTGCATGACAGACCAGAAGAAAGCCGGGGCAACGCCCCGGCAGTACGACCAAGCGTTTAAGCAAGAAGCTGTGCGCCTGTGGCAAAGCAGTGGACAAGCCGCCGAGCACACAGCGAAGCAGCTGGGTATTAGCGTGTTCAACCTCTACGAGTGGAAGAAGCAGGTAAGCCGCTCGACCCGGGCCGCCGGGGCGAGCGGCTTACCTGAGAGCAAGGAGGCGCTCCAGCAAGAGATTGTGCGCCTGCGCGAAGAAAACCGCCGTCTGGCCGAGCAGCGTGACATCCTAAAAAAATCGCTGGGCATCCTCTCGGAAACACCGCGCAGCGGTATGCCCTGATCCAAACCATGAGCGGTGAACACTCCCTTCAGACGCTGTGCACGCTTCTCGATGTCTCGCGCAGCGGCTTCTACGCCTGGCTCAATCCAAAACCATCGAAACGCGCTGAGCAAAACCAACACCTGCGTACCAAGATCGCCCAGCTCCACGAGCAAAGCCGACAGACCTACGGCAGCCCCCGCATGACCATCGAACTACGTGAGCAGGGCGAAAAAATCGGCCGCAATCGTGTGGCCCGCCTGATGCGAGAAGATGGGCTGCAAGGCCGCCAGAAACGCCGCTACCGGGTGCGCACCACCGACAGCAACCACAGCGATCCGATCGCACCCAATCGTCTGGCGCAACTGCCCGCGCCGACCCAGCCAAACAAAGTATGGCTCACTGACATCACCTACGTGCCCACCGGCGAAGGCTGGCTGTACCTCGCCGGCGTGCTCGACGCCTATAGTCGCGCCCTCATCGGCTGGGCCATGGGATCGACCCTCGACACCGCCGTTCCCCTTGCCGCGTTGCTCATGGCTGTGCAGCACCGCAAACCTGAACCCGGCCTGATCCACCACTCGGATCGAGGCTGCCAATACGCCAGCCAAACTTATCGGCAAACCCTCGCAGCTCACGGACTGCAAGCCTCGATGAGCCGCAAGGGCAACTGCTACGACAATGCCATGATGGAATCATTCTGGAGCAGCCTCAAAAACGAACTTATCCATAGAACCTATTTTGCCACCCGGGCGCAGGCGCGCACCGCGATCTTCGATTACATCGAGTGCTTCTACAACCGCACGCGCCGCCACTCCTCCCTGGGCTACAAAAGCCCTCTCGACTACGAATCCTCACTCAATTAACTCTCAACCATCAACCAACCCGCTGTCCGTTTTTTCGGGGCAAGCTCAGAGCACTCCAGCCAGGTAGAGCCAGCCTTCGGCGGTTTCGACATAGGTGATATCGGTTGCCCAAGTCTGATCGGGCTTGGTCGGGGTCGGTGCCAGCGCTAGCCGGTTGGGCGCAATGGGATCGTGGTGACGGCTGTGGGTCGTAACCACTCGATAGCGGCAGCGCTTGCGGCCTTGCAGGCCGGCGTCACGCATCAACCGGGCAACACGATGGCGCCCCACGCTCTCGCCTCGCGCACGCAGAGCGGCGGTTACGCGGGGGCTGCCGTAAGTGTAACGAGAGAGTACATGCACGGCGGCAATCTTGCTTTTGAGGGCCTGCGTCTGTCGGGCCCGCAGCGACGGTTCGGCGTCACGCCATTGGTAGTAACCACTGCGCGACACCGCCAGCACGGTGCACAGGGTCTTAATGGGATGTTCGTCGCTCATCGCTTTGATCCGGGCATACCGCTCGGCGACGGTTCGCAGAGGATGCCCGCGGCTTTTTTAGGATATCGCGTTGTTCGGTGACTCTCGCCAGTTCACGTCTGAGACGTTCGTTCTCGGCTAAGAGTGTCTCCTTGTTCTCAACGCATACAAGTTAAACACGCTGATTCCCAGTTCCCGAGCGGTTGTCTCCGCCGAGTTGCCACTGTTCTGCCACAGGCGTACTGCTTCTTGCTTGAACGCCTCGTCATACTGCCGGGGCGTTGCCCCGGTTACCTTCTTCTTTGTCATCGTTGAGTCCTTTCTTTGGGCTCATCTCGTGTCCGTCAATTCGGGGCAAGCTCACAGGGCAAACCAATCTCCTCAACTTTTCCCATAACTAAATAGGGAATTGAGGCGATTCCCCTTCGGAACTAAGGATCGCGGCTTCAGTCTTATAGGCGATTGAATACATTCTCTTGCACCCGCTGCCAGCATCCCGTCTTCTTCGAAAACATTTTGTGCGAACAGTGTGGTTCGGCACTTGGCTATGATCCGACCAAACAGGGCATGATCGCATTTAAGCCTGATGAAAATGGGCAGTGGACCGCCGTCGGAAAAACCGCAGGCAAATACCGGCCTTGTCGAAACTATCGTGTGGAGAACGTATGCAATTGGATGATATCCGACGAAAGCACGAACGAATATTGTGCAAGCTGCAGCCTCACGGAAATCATCCCCGCGCTCAACAGACCGGAAAATAAGGATCGCTGGTATCGGCTTGAACAAGCCAAACGTCGCCTCATCTATTCGCTACAAAATCTGAAGCTCCCCATCCGAAATCGTAAAGAGGATACGGAACATGGTTTGGCTTTTCAATTTCTCGAGGACACTCCCGGCACTCCACGGATATTTAGCGGACATGATCGTGGCTTAATTACCCTTAACGTGGCGGAGGCT
>CAIMEE010000133.1 GCA_903839865.1 Enhydrobacter aerosaccus
CTTGTGGTGTTCGGGATGTTGCCGGTGCTCGAGGCGACGCACCTCGTGCAGCCGGTCGACAATCGCTACAAGGCGATCCTGGTGTGGGGTGGCCTGCGCGGCGCCGTTACCATCGTGCTGGCCATGGTGGTGCTCAGCGACGAGCGCCTGCCGGGCGAGATTCGCCAGTTCGCGGCGGTCATCGCAACGCTCTTCGTGATGGTCACGCTTTTCGTGAACGCAACGACGCTCGGCCTCGTCATGCGTCTGCTGAGGCTCGACCAGCTGACGCGGGTCGAGCTGGCCTTGCGCGACCGGGTGCTGGCGTTGTCGCGGGTCAATGTCGCCCGCCAGCTGCAGGACATCATGCGCACCCACAACGAGCGCAGCGGCGGCCTCGACATCGACCCCGTGTCCGCCGGCGAGCCCGAGGTCGAGGCGGCGCCGGCCGACCTGGCGCTCGAATTCGGCGAGCGCCTGACCGTGGGTCTGCTGACGCTGTCGTCGCAGGAGAAGGAACTCTACTTCGCGCTGTTCGAACAGCAGACCCTGTCGCGACGGATGGTGGCGGTGCTGACGGCGCGCGCCGACCGGCTGATCGATGCGGTGCGCGACCGCAGTGTGACGGGCTACGAGGAGACCGCGCACAGCTTCGCGTTGCCGAGCCTGGGCTTCCGAATGGCGCTCTGGCTGCACCGCGCGTTCGGCTACGAACGCGCGCTGACGGAGCAACTCGCCGACCGCTTCGAGGTGCTGATGGTATCGCAGGACGTGCTGGCCGACGTCGTGGCCTTCAACAACCACTCGATGGTGGACCTGCTGGGCCCGGAGGCGGAGGCGGCGGCGCGGCTGGCTTCGGTCATCGCCGATCGCCAGCAGCTCGTCGACCGAGCGCTGAAGGCGTTGACGCTTCAGTACCCCGGCTATGCCGAGTCGGTGAAGCAGCGCGAACTCGAGCGTGCCGCGATCCGCTTCGAATCGCTCGAATACACGCGTCGCCTCGAGGAATCGATCATCAGCCGCGAGGTCTACACCGACCTGCGCGACGAGCTCAGCAAGCGCCGCAGCGAAGTCATCAAGCGCCCGCCGCTCGACCTCGGTCTCGAACTCGCCAGCATGATCGGGCGCGTGTCGCTCTTCGCTTCCCTCGACAAGGAGGCAGTGAGCGAGCTCGGCCGGAAGCTGCGGGCCCTGGTGGCGCTGCCGGATGAGAAGATCATTGCCGTGGGCGGTCCGCCCGACGCCATGTACTTCATCGCCGCGGGTGAGGTCACCGTGCACGTGGGCGGTAACCGGGTCGTGCTGAAGGAGGGTGATTTCTTCGGCGAGACGGGTCTGCTCGATTCGCGGCCGCGCAACGCCGACGTCGTTTCCAACGGCTACTGCCACCTGCTGGTCCTGCGCCGCAGGGATTTCGACGAGCTGCTGGCCCGCCGTCCGGCGGTGCGGGCGGAAATCCAGGCCGTGGCCGCGCGGCGCGTTGCTCCCTAGGGTCAAACCGGCTACTAACCCCGCCCACAAAGGGTTTTCTGGAGTTATCGGATGTCGCTCGACAAGGACATGGTGGCGCGCATCGCGCGGCTTGCCCGTCTGAAGGTGCCGGAGGAAGAACTTGGCCCGCTGGCGGGCGAGCTCTCGGGTATTTTTGCCTGGATCGAGCAACTGAACGAAGTCGACACGAAGAATGTCGAGCCTTTGTCGAGCATCTCCGAAGTGACCCTGCCGATGCGCGCCGACAAGGTGACCGACGGCGGCGTGGCCGAGAAGGTGCTGGCCAACGCGCCGGGCGGCGCCGTCTACATAGATCCCATGGACAAGAACGCGGGCGGCTTCTTCACGGTCCCCAAGGTCGTGGAGTAGGCGATGACTTCTCTCACCGATCTCACGCTCGCGCAGCTCAGCGCGGCGATGGCGAAGAAGGAAGCCAGCGCGCTCGAAGTGGCCGACGCGCATCTGAAGAAGCTCGACGAGCATCGCGCGCTCAACGCCTTCATCACCGAGACTCCCGATCGCGCACGGGACATGGCGAAGGCGTCCGATGCGCGCCGCGCGAAAGGCGAGGCGGGCCTGCTCGAAGGCGTGCCGCTCGCGATCAAGGATCTCTTCTGCACCGAAGGCGTGCAGACGACGGCCGGATCGCACATCCTCGAAGGCTTCGTGCCGCCGTACGAGAGCACGGTGACTGCCAACCTGTGGAAGGCGGGCGCCACGATGGTGGGCAAGACCAACCTCGACGAGTTCGCGATGGGCTCGTCCAACATGACCAGCCACTTCGGCGGCGTCGAGAACCCGTGGAAGCGCAAGGGCGACAACCGCAAGCTGGTGCCGGGCGGCTCGTCCGGTGGTTCGGCCGCGGCGGTCGCGGCTTACATGGTGCCGGGCAGCACCGGCACCGACACCGGCGGCTCGATCCGGCAACCTGCTTCGTTCTGCGGCATCGTCGGCATGAAGCCAACCTACGGCCGTTGCTCGCGCTGGGGTGTCGTGGCCTTCGCAAGCTCGCTCGACCAGCCGGGTCCGTTCGCGCGCACCGTCGAGGACACGGCCATCCTGCTGCAGGCGATGTCGGGGCATGACCCGAAGGATTCCACGTCTGCGCCGATCGCCGTGCCGGATTTCGCTGCCGCCGCGCGCAACTCCGACATCAAGGGCATGCGCGTCGGCATCCCGAAGGAGTATCGCGTCGAGGGCACGGCACCCGAGATCACGGCGCTCTGGGACAGGGGCATGGAGATGCTGAAGGCCGCGGGCGCGACCATCGTCGAGGTCTCGCTGCCGCACACCAAGTACGCACTGCCGGCCTACTACATCGTGGCGCCGGCCGAATGCTCTTCGAACCTCGCGCGCTACGACGGCGTGCGCTACGGCCTGCGCGTGCCGGGCAAGGACCTCACCGACATGTACGAAAGCACGCGCGGCGCGGGCTTCGGCAAGGAGGTGCGCCGCCGCATCATGATCGGCACCTACGTGCTGTCGGCCGGCTACTACGACGCCTACTACAAGAAAGCCCAACAGATCCGCGCGCTGATTGCGAAGGATTTCAAGGAAGCCTTCGAGAAATGCGACGTGCTGCTGACGCCGACCGCGCCGACCGCGGCCTTTGCTGCGGGCGAAAAGATGGACGATCCGGTTACCATGTATCTGAACGACATGTTCACCATCCCTGCCTCGATGGCGGGGCTGCCCGGTATCTCCGTGCCGGCGGGA
>CAIMEE010000134.1 GCA_903839865.1 Enhydrobacter aerosaccus
ATCGTCATGATCGAGAACATCGCGCGCTACATCGAGGAAGGCGAGGATCCGGTCCTGGCCGCCCTCAGGGGTTCGGCCCAGATCGCCTTCACGGTCGTGTCGCTCACCGTGTCGCTGATCGCGGTGCTGATCCCGCTGCTGTTCATGGGCGACGTCGTGGGCCGCCTGTTCAGCGAGTTCGCCGTCACGCTTTCGGTCACCATCCTGATCTCGGCCGTGGTCTCGCTCACCCTCGTGCCGATGATGTGCGCCCAGCTCCTGCGCAAGCGGCCGAAGACTGCCGGCGGCCAGACCGAGAAGCATGCCGATGCCCAGGCGCTCGGCGCGCGGTGGTTCGCCAGGCTGATCGACTGGTACGACTACGGCCTGGTCTTCGTCTTCCGGCACCAGCCGCTTACCCTGCTGGTCGCGATCGGCACGGTCGCGCTCACGGTGGCCCTCTACGTCGTGGTGCCCAAGGGTTTCTTCCCGGTGCAGGACAACGGCCTGATCCAGGCGGTGACCGAGGCGTCGCAGAGCGTGTCGTTCGACGCCATGAGCGAGCGCCAGCGCGCGCTGGTCGCGGCGATCCTGAAGGACCCGGACGTCGAGAGCATCAGCTCTTTCATCGGCGTGGACGGCACCAATCCGACGCTGAATTCCGGCCGCATGGTGATCAACCTCAAGGAACGCGACACGCGCGACGCGACGGCGAGCGAGATCATCCGCCGCATCCAGCGCGAGACGCGCAATGTCGAGGGCATACAACTCTATATGCAGCCGTCGCAGGACCTCACGATCGACTCGACCGTGAGCCGCACTCAGTACCAGTTCGTCCTCGTCAGCCCCAACGCCGCCGACTTCGACACATGGGTGCCCAAGCTGATGGACCGCATGTCGACCATCCCGCACATCACCGACATCGCGAGCGAGCTCCAGAGCAAGGGGCTCACGATCTTCATCAAGATCGATCGTGATGCGGCGGCGCGTTTCGGTATCACCGCCGCCACGGTCGACAACCTGCTCTACGATTCGTTCGGCCAGCGCATCGTCTCGACCGTCTACACCCAGACCAACCAGTACCGCGTGATCTACGAGGTCGAGCCCTCGATGGCGCGCACCCTCGATGCTCTGAACAATCTCTACCTGCCGAGCTCGGCGGCGAGCGGCAAGCAGGTGCCGCTGTCGGCGATTGCCACCTTCGAGCAGCAGACCGCGCCGCTGCGCCTCGACCGGCTCAGCCAATTCCCCTCGACCACCGTGTCCTTCAACCTTTCCCCCGGCGCTTCGCTCGGCGAGGCGGTCGACGATATCACCGCGGCGCAGAAGGAAATCGGCATGCCGCGCTCGATCACGACCCAGTTCCAGGGCGCGGCGCTCGCCTTCCAGAAGGCCTTGTCGAGCCAGCTCCTGCTGATCCTGGCGGCCATCGTCACGGTCTACATTGTGCTGGGCGTGCTCTACGAGAGCTACATCCACCCCATCACGATCCTCTCGACCCTGCCCTCGGCCGGCATCGGGGCCCTGCTCGCGCTGATCATCGCCGGCGACGATCTCTCGGTCGTGGCCATCATCGGCATCGTGAAGAAGAACGCCATCATGATGATCGACTTCGCGCTCGAGGCCGAGCGGCACGAGGGCAAGACGCCGATGGAGGCCATCCACCAGGCCTGCCTGCTGCGCTTCCGGCCGATCCTGATGACGACGATTGCCGCCCTTGTCGGCGCGCTGCCCCTGATGGTCGGCACCGGCACGGGTTCGGAGCTGCGCCATCCGCTTGGCCTCACCATCGTGGGCGGCCTGATCGTCAGCCAGATGCTGACGCTCTTCACCACGCCGGTGATCTATCTCGCCTTCGATCGTCTGGGCCGCCGGGTGCGTGGCGTGCCGCGCGATACGCCGGCCTATCCCTCGCCCGAGCCGGGCGCGCCGCAGCCTACCGAACTGCCGGAGGGCTACCAGCCGTGAACCTGTCGGCGCCCTTCATTGCGCGGCCGGTCGCCACGACCTTGCTGACGTTTGGCGTTCTGCTGGCGGGCGGCATGGCATTCACCAGATTGCCGGTGGCGCCGCTGCCCAAGGTCGACTTCCCGACGATTTCGGTGTCGGCGTCGCTGCCGGGTGCGTCGCCGGACACGGTGGCGACCAGCGTTACCACGCCGCTCGAACGGCGCCTGGGCGCGATCGCGGGTGTGAGCGAGATCACCTCGACCAGCACGGTCGGCAACTCGCGCATCACCCTGCAGTTCGATCTGTCGCGCGACATCGACGGCGCCGCGCGCGACGTGCAGGCCGCGATCAATGCCGCGCGCGCCGACATGCCGACCGACCTGCGCAGCAACCCGCAGTACCGCAAGGTCAACCCGGCCGATGCGCCGGTCATGATCCTGGCGCTGACCTCCGACACCCTGGGCCAGGGCCGCATCTACGACGCGGCCTCCAACGTCCTGCAGCAGAAGATCTCGCAGGTGAACGGCGTCGGCCAGGTGACCCTGGGTGGCAGCTCGCTGCCTGCCGTGCGGGTCGAGATCAACCCGCAGGCGCTGTCGAAGTACCAGATCGGTCTGGAAAGCGTGCGCGCGGCTTTGGCCGCGGCCAATGCCAATTCGCCGAAAGGGGCGATCGAGGTCGGCGCCCAGCGCTACCAGATCTACACCAACGACCAAAGCAGGGTCGCCGCCGACTTCCGCGACCTCATCATCGCCTGGCGCAACGGCGGCCCGGTGCGGCTCTCGGATGTCGCGGAGGTGATCGATTCGACGGAAGACATCCGCAACGAGGGCCAGTCGAATGGCAAGCGTTCGGTACTGGTCATCATCTATCTCCAGCCCAACGCCAACATCATCGAGACCGTCGACAAGGTGAAGGAGCTGCTGCCGGAGCTGCAGGCCGCGCTGCCCAACGACGTCGATGTCATGGTCGCCACGGATCGAACGACCACCATCCGCGCCTCGCTCAGGGAGGTCGAGCGGTCGCTCGCCATCAGCGTGATCCTCGTCGTGCTGGTGACGTTCGCCTTTCTGCGCTCGATCCGCGCGGGTCTCGTGCCTTCGGTCGCGGTGCCGGTGTCGCTGATCGGCACCTTCGGCGTCATGTATCTGCTGGGCTACAGCCTCAACAACCTCTCGCTGATGGCCATGACCATCGCGGCAGGCTTCGTGGTCGACGACGCCATCATCGTGCTCGAGAACATCCAGCGCCACATCGAGGCGGGTATGGACCGCATGGATGCAGCCCTGCTTGGCGCGCGCGAGGTCGGCTTCACCGTGGTCTCGATGAGCATCTCTCTGATCGCGGTGTTCATTCCCATCCTGCTGATGGGCGGGATCGTCGGACGCCTGTTCCGGGAATTCGCGGTCACGCTGTCGATCGCGATCCTGATCTCGATGGTGATCTCGCTCACCACCACGCCGATGATGTGCGCCTATATCCTGAAGCCGCCGCGGCGCGAGGGAGAAGTCGAGAAAGAGAAGAAGCCCAACCGAATTTCGGTCGCCGCCGAACGCGTGTTCGGTGCGGTGCAGTCGTTCTACGGGCGAAGCCTGGGCTGGGTGTTGCGCCATCCGCGCATGACCATGGTGGTGTTCCTGGGCACCGTTCTGCTCAACGTCCACCTCTATGCCTCGATTCCCAAGGGCTTCTTCCCGCAGCAGGATACCGGCCGCATCGTTGCCGGCATCCGGGCCGACCAGAGCATTTCGTTCCAGTCGATGCGGCGCAAATTCCGCCAGTTCGTCGCCATCGTGCGCGACGACCCGGCGATTGAAAATGTCGTGGGTTTCACGGGCGGCTTTCAGACCAATTCGGGCTTCTTGTTCGCGACCCTGAAGCCGCTGTCGGAACGCAATGTGTCGGCGGACCAGGTGATCACGCGTCTGCGCGCGAAGGTAAGCCAGGTCGCCGGCGCCAATCTCTTCATGCAGGCGGTGCAGGACATCAGGGTCGGCGGCCGGCAGAGCAACTCCCAGTACCAGTTCACCCTGCAGGCCGATTCTTTGCCCGATCTCTACACTTGGGGGCCGAAGCTGGTCGCCGCCATGCAGAAGGACACGTCGGTCGTCACCGACGTCGATTCAGACCAGCAGCAACGCGGCCTGCAGGTCAATCTCTCGATCGATCGCGACGCCGCGAGCCGTCTTGGCGTCGATACGCGGTCGATCTCCGCGACGCTCTACGACGCTTTCGGTCAGCGCCAGGTGTCGACGATCTATAACGCGCTGAACCAGTACCACGTCGTCATGGAGGTCTCGCCGGAAAATTGGGAGAATCCCGAGTCGCTGAAGGACATCTATGTCAGCACCTCCGGCGGTTCGATCAGCGGCGCGCAGGCCACGCAGGCGGTCGTTACGGTTGCGTCCGCGGCGTCCTCGTCGGGGAGCGGCACGGCCGCGAATACCTCCAGTGCCGCGGCCGCCGCCGTCGCCAACCAGCGCACCAACGCCATCGCCGTCAGCGGCCGTGGCTCGGCCTCGACGGGCGCTGCGGTCAGCAACACCGCCGAGAGGATGGTGCCTCTGTCGTCGGTCACGCGTTACGAATTCGGCACCACGCCGCTTGGCGTCAATCACCAGGGCCTGTTCGTCGCCACCACCGTGTCGTTCAACCTGGCCGAGGGCAAGACCTTGAGCGATGCCGTGGCCTTCGTGAACAACACCATGAACGAAGTGGGCGTGCCCGCCACCATCCACGGCACGTTTGCCGGCACCGCGCAGGCCTTCCAGAAATCGCTCAACAACCAGGTCTTCATCGTGCTGGCGGCGTTGATCGCGATCTACATCGTTCTGGGCGTGCTCTACGAAAGCTATATCCATCCCATCACGATCCTGTCGACGTTGCCGTCGGCCGGCATCGGCGCCCTGCTTGCCCTCCAAATATTCGGCGTCGAGTTCAGCATCATCGCCATGATCGGCGTGCTGCTGCTGATCGGCATCGTGAAGAAGAACGCCATCATGATGATCGACGTCGCCCTCGAGGTCGAACGCAACGATGGGCTGGAGCCGCACGCCGCGATCTTTCATGCCTGCCTGCTTCGCTTCCGGCCGATCCTGATGACGACCATGGCCGCCATGTTGGGTGCGCTGCCGCTGGCCTTGGGTTTCGGCGACGGCGCGGAGCTCCGCCGTCCGCTCGGCATCTCGATCATCGGTGGCCTGCTGGTCAGCCAGGTGCTGACGCTCTACACCACGCCGGTGATCTATCTTTATCTCGACCGCTTCCGCCGGCGAGATCGCGATCCGCACAGCCGACTGGCGCGCCGCATGGGCGGCCTGGAGGCGCAGGCATGAGCACTCTTCGCACGGCAACGGCCCTGGCGGTCGCGCTCTCTCTCGCCGGGTGCATGGTCGGGCCCGACTACAAGAAGGCGCCACCCGCCTCGGAGCCGACGCCCGAGTTCAAGGAGACGAGCGACTCGGTGTTCCGCCCGGCCCTGCCGCGCGACACGATCGATCGCGGGCCGTGGTGGTCCGTCTACGGCGATCCGACGCTCGACAGACTGATGGCCCAGGTAGATGTCTCTAACCAGACACTGAAGCAGAACGAGGCGGCCTATCGCCAGGCCGTGGCGCTCATCCGGCAGACCCAGTCGCAACTCTATCCGACGCTGGGCTACACCGGCGGCGCGGTGCAACGCAGCGTCGGCAGCGGCACCAGCACGACCGGAACGTCGAGCGGCTCGGTCGGCAACAGCGTCGGCCAGTTTTCCGTCGGCGGATCGCTGAACTGGGAAATCGACGTTTGGGGCAGCATCCGGCGCACCATCGAAAGCGATGCAGCGGCAGCCCAGGCCAGCGCCGGCACGCTCGCCGCGGCGCGGCTCTCGGCCCAGTCCAGCCTTGCCGCCAACTATTTCTCGCTGCGTGTTTCGGACCGCCGCCGGCGGCTTCTCGAGGAGTCGGTCGCCGCTTACGCGCGTTCGTTGCAGATTGTAAACAACCAGGCAGCGGCCGGTACGGTCTCCAGGCTCGATCAGATGCAGGCGCAGACGATCTATGAGCAGACGCGCGCTCAACTTGTCGCCGAGGGCGTGACCCGGGCGCAGTTTGAGCATGCGATCGCGGCGCTGATCGGCAAGACGCCGGCGGAAGTCAGCATCGCACCCGAGCCCTTGCCGCAGACGGTACCGACCATCGATGCCGGCATTCCCTCCGCCCTGCTCGAACGCCGGCCCGACATTGCCTCGGCGGAGCGCAACATGGCCGCCGCCAACGCGCAGATCGGCATCGCGGTGGCCGCCTACTATCCCAGCATCACCCTGGGCGGCAGCATCAACTTCGCCAACACCATGCTAAATTCATTGTTCACCATCGCGTCTTCCGTCTGGTCGGTCGGCCCGCAGCTTGCCGGCACCCTGATCGATGGTGGCGCGCGCGGTGCGCAGGTTGAGGGTGCGCGTGCGAACTACGACAAGACAGTCGCGACCTATCGCCAGACCGTGCTAACCGCCTTCCAGCAGGTCGAGGATGGGCTGGTGCAGCAGCGGCTGCTCGAACAGCAGGAGAAGGTGCAGGTCGCCGCCGTTGCAGCAGCCCGCGAAGCCGAGCGCCTGTCACTTAACCAGTATCAGGCAGGGACCATTCCCTACACGACGGTGGTCACCAGCCAGACATCGGCACTCAACGCCGAGCAGAACCTGCTTAACGTCAGGCTGACTCGCTTCACCACCAGCGCCACTCTGGTGACCGCCCTGGGCGGCGGTTGGCGCGCACAGGATCTGCCGGTGCCTGCGACCACGCCATCGTCAGACCCGGTATCGGCGGCCAAACCCGCGGTGCCGAAGTGGCGGAGCTGGTTGCCGTTCTAGGCTAGGCGGGCCATGGCACGCGGATTTCCTGCAACGGCACATGCTGCTGGGCGGCGTGCATGTCGGTTTCGCCGATCCCGCCTTGGGGCCGCGGGCGCGGCAGGGTGATCTTCACGGCGTTCACGAGGTCGAAGAAGCCGAAGGTGATGATGGACTGCGTCGGCACGTTGTAGAGCTCGCTCACCAACTCCCTCGTGATGACGCCGCTCTTCTTCACGGCCTCGTAGTCCTCCTTCGTCTTGAAGACGATATCGAGCGTGATCTCGAACGGGCCGGCGTTCTTGCTGCGCACCACTTTGGCGATGTCGCGCAACGGCGTGGGAACGAGCGCCATGCTCAGACTTCCTCGTAACGGATTGGAAACAGGCTCGTCGGATCGTCGACCGCCATCAGGTGATAGACGTTGAACTCGCAGGCCTGGCCGAGCGGAATCTCGAGAGGCGTGAAGGGCGAGGCGATATTGCCGGCGGTGGCGATGCGGCCTGGATACGGCGCATGCATCAGACTGGTGCGCGTCTTGTTGCAGATCGCCGTCGCGATCGCCTGCGTGGCGGCGGCCACCTCGACGATGATGCAGAGTTCGTGGGCAGGTGTCTTCACCGGCTCGAGATCGCCCATCACGCCATTCTTGCCGTAGACGTGGGGAATGACCTGGTAGGTCTCCTCGGGCACGTTCGAGAAATAGGCGCGGGTGCCTGCGATCACCTGGGTCAGGATGTCGTCGACCTGTGCGACGAAGATCGGATCGCGCACCCCGGCGATGAAGATGCTGCGATAGCCCGCGGTCTTGGCGCCCTCGAGCTTCACCGTGTAGGGATTGGACGGAATGAACTTGCTGCCCGACACGCGCACCCTTCGGTCCGTCACCTGCTCGTACCGGCACTGCGAGAGGTCGAGCGTGCCGCCGGGACCGGCCAGCAGGAAGGGATGCGTCTTCTCATAGAGCGTGTGCGCGGCGACCGAGGCCGCCGTGCAGCGCTCGGCGGGATTGAGCGGCTCGATCTCGAAGTGGTCGCGACGGAGATAGCCCATGACGCTGCGGCCGACCGGCTCGGCGCAGAGCGCGCCGCACTCCATGATCTTGCCCATGTGCCAGGCCAGCGCCGGATCGAAACCGGCGCGGATCGCCATCGCGGCTGTGGGCGACGGATCGTAGGAGCGGCCGCTCACGACCACATCCACGCCCTCACTCTCGTCGAGTGCTTTCAGGAACGGCTCGGCGCCCATCTGCGCCACGATGACGGTGGCGGCATCGATCTCGCGCGGATCGAGCGGCGGCACCGGGCCGAGTGGCGCAACGCGGCCGGCTTTCAGTTCCCTGGAGATGAGCGCCTTGTCGATATCGGCGTAGATCGAGGCGAGCTTGAAATGCCATCCGTGCTTCGTGGCGATCTCGGCGATGATGTCGCGGAAGACATCGACGTGAAGATTCGTACCGTCGCCGCCGGCGGAGGAGATCAGCACCGGTATCCTTGTAGCGTGTTGCGCCTCCAGAAGGACCTCGAGGTCTTTCACATAAGCCTCGCGGCTGCAGGTCATCTCGCCCAGTCCGAGCTTCTGGGGCCCCGAATCGGTCGAGCCCGAGTCGATGGTGATGGCGTGCGGCTTCAGCGCCAGGCCCATCTTGAAGTGATCGATCGGAAAGCCGTACCCCAGCATGCCGGACGGCGTCAGGATGCGGATCTCGTCGTTGCTGGCGCCGGCCATCGAGGGCTCCTTCTCCTCAGAACGAGGCCTTATAGTAGACCCATGGCGGAACCAGAAATCCGCAAGATCATCCATGTCGATATGGATGCCTTCTATGCGTCCGTGGAGCAGCGCGACGATCCGGCCCTGCGCGGCCGGCCCGTCGCCGTGGGCGGCCGCCAGCGCGGCGTCGTCATGGCGGCGAGCTACGAGGCGCGCAAGTTCGGCGTGCGCTCGGCCATGCCCTCGGTCACCGCCAAGCGCATGTGCGCCGAGCTGGTGTTCGTGAAGCCGCGCTTCGAGGTCTACAAGGAAGTGTCGCGCCAGATCCGCGAGATCTTCCTCGACTACACGCCGCTGGTGGAACCGCTGTCGCTCGACGAGGCCTATCTCGACGTCACATCCAATCTCAAGAACATCCCGCTCGCGTCCGATATCGCGCGTGAAATCCGCGCGCGTATCCTCGAGAGGACCGGCCTCACCGCCTCGGCCGGCGTCTCCTACAACAAGTTCCTGGCCAAGCTCGCCTCGGACTATCGCAAGCCCAACAACCAGACCGTGATCCCGCCCGAAAAAGGCCCCGGCTTTGTCGAAGGGCTCGACGTGGCGAAGTTCCACGGCGTGGGGCCCAAGACGGCGGAGAAGATGAAGAGGCTCGGCATCAATACCGGCGCCGATTTGAAGGAGCAGAGCCTGGAGTTTCTCGAGCAGTACTTCGGCAAGTCCGGCACGTACTATTACGCAATCGCGCGCGGCAATGACGAGCGCAGGGTCGTGCCCAACCGGCCACGCAAATCCGTCGGCTCGGAGACGACCTTCATGGAGGATCTCGGCCGGCCGCAGGAGATCGAGGAGGGCGTCGACTCTGTTCTCGACGATGTCTGGAGCTACTGCGAACGTACCGGCATGTCGGGCCGAACGGTTACGGTGAAGATCAAGTACGCCGACTTCCAGATTGTGACCCGCAGCCGCTCTTTACCCGCACCGGTCGCCAGCCGTGACGAGCTCGCACGCACCAGCGTGGCGCTCGTGCGCACGATCTTTCCGCTGGAAAAAAAGGTGAGACTGCTCGGCGTCTCGCTGTCGAACATGGCCGAGCGGACCGATGCGCCGCCGCCCGCGCCGCAACTGACGCTGGGACTCTGATGATCGACAAATTGGAATATCTCCTGGCGTTGGCGCGCGAGCAGAACTTCAGCAAGGCCGCGGCCTCGTGCGGCGTGACACAGCCCACCTTCTCCTCCGGCATCAAGCAGCTCGAGGAAACGCTGGGCGTCCTGCTGGTACAGCGCACGTCACGCTTCATCGGCTTCACGGCGGAAGGCGAGCGCGTGCTCGACTGGGCGCGCACGATCGTCGCGGACTCGCGCGCCATGCGTGACGAGCTGCGCACGCTGAAGAAGGGCCTGAACGGTCATCTCAAGATCGCCGCCATCCCCACAGCCCTGCCGATGGTGTCGGCGCTGACCACGCCCTATCGCGCCAAGCATCCCAACGTGAAGTTCACGATCCTGTCGCGGACGTCGACCGAGATCCTGTCGAGTTTGGAGAATCTCGAAGTCGATGCGGGGCTCACGTACATCGACAACGAACCGCTCGGCCGGCTGCGCGCGATTCCACTCTATACCGAGCACTATCGGCTGCTTACCTCCGACGAAAGTCCGCTCGGCAATCGTGACCGCGTGACCTGGGCGGAAGTGGCGACCATTCCTCTTTGCCTGCTGACGCCGGACATGCAGAACCGGCGCATCATCGACGGCCTGCTGCACGCCGCCGGTGGCCGTGCCGAGCCCACGCTCGAATCCAATTCGATGATCGTGCTCTTCTCCCATGTGCGCACCGGACGCTGGGCCAGCGTCATGCCGGAGAAGCTCGCCTTGACGCTGGGCCTGACCGAACGCCTGCGTTCAATCCCGATCGTCGAACCCGAGGCCACACATCAAATAGGATTGGTGGTCCCCCTGCGTGAGCCGTCGACGCCGCTTACCGTCGCCTTGGTCGCCGAAGCGACATATCTCGCGAAAACAATGGTTTAGGTCGACTTGATCGACGATCCTGGCGTTAATCGCGCCAATTCATAGATTTGTTCTATTGCAGCATGTGTTAGCTTTAATGCGGTCGGTCGGCGGCAGGGCGATGTTCGTTTGTGTCATTATGCGCCGGTGCGACAGGTGGTGACACGAGATTGCGGAAATCGCTTTATATCCGGATCAATCTGCCTAGTTTATTTTGAGATTTGAGTACCTTCGCCCTCCGACAAAACCTTGAAAAGCATGGAAAATCGTCACGAACAGCTCGGCGAGGCCTCCCGGGACTCTCTATGCGATGCTCGCTATTCCCTCGCTATTTTAGCGCGTACTTTTCGTAACCGGCTCGGTCCCGCCTAATGGCTCAATTGTCGGCCGACTGCTTTGCCTTCGGTGGACCGATGCTGTCGGTCGACGAGGCGGTAGCGCGGCTGCCGACGGTGCTGCATGTCGTCGAGGGCAGCGAGACTGTCGGTCTCGCGGCGGCCGACGGCCGCGTGCTGGCGCAGGACATCGTGGCGCCGTTGCCGCTGCCGCCCTTCACCAATTCCGCCGTCGACGGCTACGCGCTCCGCGGCGAAGATTTGCCCGTCGACAAGGAGAAGAGCTTTTCCGTTATCGACGTCGTGCAGGCCGGTGCCTCGGCCGACGTTGCCGCGACGGCAGGCAAGGCGATCCGCATCTTCACCGGAGCGCCCATGCCGGCCGGTGCCGACACCGTCTTCATGCAGGAGGATGTGCAGGTCGCGCCGGACGGCACGGTCATCCTGCCGTTCGGATTGAAGCGCGGCGCAAATGTGCGCCCGACAGGCGAGGACATCGCGCAAGGGCAGGTCGTTCTGAAGGCAGGCCATCGCCTGCGGCCGCAGGATGTCGCGCTGGCGGCGGCGCTCGGCCACACCACTCTGGAAGTGCGTCGACGGATTCGTGTCGCCGTCTTTTCGACCGGCAACGAGATCGTGTCGCCCGGTGCGCCGCGCGGTCCCGTACAGCTCTACGATTCCAATCGCTTCATGCTGCTCGCCATGCTGCGTCGTCTGGGGTGCGAGGTGGACGATCTGGGCATCCTGCGTGACGATCAGGACGCGACGGCGCAAATGCTGAAGCGCGCGGCGGCACATCACGATCTCATCCTGACCTCCGGCGGCGTCCCGACCGGCGAGGCCGACTATGTGAAGGCCGCGGTCGAAAGCATTGGTTCGCTCGTCTTCTGGCGTATGGCCATCAAGCCGGGCCGGCCGGTCGCCATGGGCGTGATCGACGGAACGCCCTTTATCGGCCTGCCGGGCAATCCCGTGGCGAGCTACGTGACCTTCGCCTATGTCGCGCGGGCGGCCCTCCTGGCCTTGTCCGGCACGACCATGGAACTGCCGGAGCCCGTGCAGGCGCGCGCGGCGTTCACGTACAAGAAAAAGGCCGGGCGCCGTGAATATGTGCGGGCGCACCTGCGCAAGGCGAGCGATGGCAGTGCCGAAGTGATCAAGTTTCCGCGCGAAGGCGCAGGGCTTCTGTCGTCGCTCGTCGACACGGATGGCCTCGTCGAATTGCGCGAACACGTCGTTCAGGTCGAGCAGGGGCAGTCGGTGCCCTTTCTGCCCTATTCAAGTCTCGTAGGATGATCGTATGGCACGACCTCTCCCCAAAGCGCTGAGCAACGACCGCCGCCGCGACCGCGGTCCCAAGGGCCGACCGCTCGACGACCGCGCCGTGAGCGACGTCCGCGCGCTGCTGGGCGCGCGTCCGCGGCGGCGCGACCTGCTCATCGAATTCCTGCACCTGATCCAGGACAAATATCATTGCCTGTCGGCGCGCCATCTGCGGGCGCTGGCCGAGGAGATGCGGCTGTCGCAGGCCGAGGTCTACGAGGTGGCGTCCTTCTACGATCATTTCGATGTCGTGAAGGAAGGCGAGCCCGAACCTGCACCACTCACGATCCGTGTCTGCGATTCGGTTGCCTGCATGGTGGCCGGCGCCGAGAAGCTTTTTGCCGAACTCTCCGGCGGGGTCGATCCGGCGGCGATTCGCGTCATGCGCGCCCCGTGCGTGGGCCGCTGTGCCGGCGCGCCGGCCGCGAGGATCGGCGATCGCGAAGTCGACCACGCCACGCGCGACGGCCTGCTGGCGATGGCACGGTCCGGCGACACGAAGGTCGTCGTGCCGAAATACACCGCGCTCCAGGCTTATTCCGCAAAGGGCGGCTACCAGCTCCTGAAGAAAGTGCGCGACGGCCAGGTCACCGCCGAGACGCTGATGAGCACGATGCAGGCCGCCGGATTGCGTGGACTGGGCGGTGCGGGATTCCAGGCCGGCAAGAAGTGGGAGATCGTTCGCTCCTTCCCCGGGCCGCGCCTCATGTCGATCAATGGCGACGAGGGCGAACCGGGCACTTTCAAGGACCGCACCTATCTGGAGCACGACCCGCACCGGATGCTTGAAGGGGCGATTATTGCCGCCTGGGCCGTCGGGTGTGACAGGATCTATCTTTACATGCGCGATGAATATCCCGCAGTTCTGCAACTCTTGAAAACCGAAATTGCCCGATTGGATGCTGCCGGTTTTACCCAGCAGGTCGGCATTGAATTGCGGCGCGGGGCGGGCGCCTATATCTGCGGCGAAGAAAGCGCGATGATCGAATCGATCGAGGGCAA
>CAIMEE010000135.1 GCA_903839865.1 Enhydrobacter aerosaccus
AGCTCCAACCCGCCCGCCACCTGCGTGAAGCCGCGGCCCTCGACCTCGCCGATCAAATGGTCGGCCGGAATGCGGTAGTCCTGGAAGATCAGTTCGCCGGAATCGATCGAGTGGTACCCGAGCTTTTCGAGCTTGCGGCCGGTGGTGAAGCCCGGGCCCTTGGGCGCGATGAACAGGCTCATGCCGGAATAGCGCGGGCTCGCCTCGGGGTTGGTCTTGACCAGCAGCGCGAAGCACGAGCCCTCGATGCCGTTGCTGATCCAGGTCTTGGTGCCGTTGATCACATAGTCACCCCTGTCGCGACGCGCGGTCATGCGGATCGCCTGCAGGTCGGTGCCGGCATTGGGCTCGGTGAGCGCCAGGCCGCCGCGCACCTCGCCGGAGGCGAACTTCGGTAGCCAGTGGCGCTTCTGCGGTTCGGTACCGAACTTCTCGACCGCGAGCGCCAGCATCAGGTGCGAGTTGAAGATGCCGGTGATCGCCATCCATACCGAGGAGATCTTCATCACGATCTGCGCATAGGTCGTGGCCGGCAGCCCGAGCCCGCCGTACTCCGGCGACACGGTCGCGCCGAACAGGCCCAGTTCCTTCATCTGCTCGACGATCTCGGACGGCCATTTGTCGGCGTGGTCGTATTCCTTGACGATGGGCTTCACCTCGCGCTCGACCCAGCGGTCGATCGTGGCGAAAAGCTGCGCTTCGTCCGCAGGATCGATCTTGTTCATTCTGCTGCCTCCCAAACCCGGCGATGCTAGGCTGCCACGCATGCAAAGCCCATTGAAGAGACGTTCGTTCCTGGCCGCCGCCGCCACGATCCCGTTCGCAGAGCGCATGCTCATCGGGTCTGCGCGGGCGCAGGGCACCGACTGGCCGACCCGCACCGTCCGCCTTGTCTGCCCCTTCACGCCCGGCGGGTCGCAGGACGCGATCTCGCGGCGCCTCGGTGCCAAGCTCACCGAGCAGTTCGGCCAGTCCTTCGTGGTCGACAACCGCTCGGGCGCCGGTGGCGCGATCGCCGCCGACAATGTCGCCAAGTCGGCGCCGGACGGATACTCGGTGCTGCTGGGCAGCATCGGCAGCCATGCGCTGGTGCCGCATCTCTTCGCCAAGCCCTCCTTCGACGCGTTCAAGGATCTCGAGACGGCGTGCTGGATCGGCACGCAGCCCAACCTGCTGGCCTGCCGTCCCGACTTCCCGCACGACACGCCGCAGAAGCTGATCGCCGCGGCCAAGGCCGAACCGGGCAAATACTCGTATGGCGCTTCGGGCGTCGGCACTTCGCCCTCGCTCA
This sequence comes from Enhydrobacter aerosaccus, assembly GCA_903839865.1. GTDB lineage: Bacteria > Pseudomonadota > Alphaproteobacteria > Reyranellales > Reyranellaceae > Reyranella > Reyranella aerosaccus_A. Next base: position 1,292 of record CAIMEE010000135.1, read on the forward strand.
CCATGGAGCTGCTGAAACAGAAGACCGGCGTCGAACTCACCTTCGTCAGCTATCGCGGCGCGTCGCTCGCCGCCGCCGACGTGCTCGCGGGCCATTTGCCGATGTGCATCGGCAACATCGACTCGCTGATGCCCCAGGTGAGCGCGGGCAAGCTGAAGGCGATCGCCACCACCGGCGCCCGGCGCTCGGGGGCCTCGCCCGACACGCCGACCTTCGCCGAGTCGGGCTTCCCCGATCTGGTCGTGACCTCGTGGTCGCTGTGGTCGGTGCCGACCGGCACGCCGATGGCCATCAAGGAGAAGCTGCGCCTGGGCACCGAGAAGGCACTGCAGGCGCCCGACGTGATCGAGAGCATGAAGGCCGGCGGCTTCGACCCCGGCATCCTCTCGGTCGCCGAAGCCGACGCCTTCATCAAGACCGAGTACACGCGCTGGGGCGAGGTCATCCGTGGCGCGGGCATCAAACCCCAATAAGAAAATCGTCAAGCAGCTTGTGCCCGACCTGCTGGCGCCGGGCCTCGACCTGGTGTTCTGCGGCACCGCGCTCGGTCCCGCCTCGTTCAAGGCGCGCGCCTACTACGCCAACCCCGGCAACTCCTTCTGGCCGACACTGCACGCCGTCGGCCTGACGCCGGAGCGCTTCACGCCGCAGCGCTACCCCGAACTGCTGGCTTTGCGGATCGGTCTTACCGATCTCAACAAGACTGAGGTGGGCTCCGACCACGAGCTGACGCCCGCCGCGATGGACGCCCGGGCGCTGCATGCCAAGCTGCGGAAATACCGGCCGGCCGCCATCGCCTTCACCAGCAAGAACGCGGCGTCGCTCGCGCTGGGCATCAAGGTGCCAGGCTACGGACGCCAGGCGGCGCTGCTCGAGGGTGCGGTCGCCTTCGTGCTCGCCTCGCCGTCGGGCCGCGCGCGCTCGTTCTGGACGATCGAGCCGTGGCGCGAGGCGGCAGCCTTCGTGCTTGCGCGACGCGCCGCACGGGAGCGCGCGGCGTGAAGATCGGACGCCGCCCGGTGCTGGCTGGCCTGCTCGCGGCATCATCGGCGCAGGCGCAGACGCCCGACCTGCGCGCCCTCGCCCGGCGCGCCACGATCTGGCTCGCGCCGCTGCATGCGATGTACCTGCGCCGCCATCGCGACATCGTCGAACGCCGCAACAAACTCAACAGGCTGATCCGCGAGCAGCCCTCGCAGAACGGCGCGCTGCGAGCCACGGCCTGGCTCGACCTCTCGGGCGAGCCGATGTTCGTGACGCTGCCGCGCATGAACGAGACGCCCTACAGCGCGGTGCTGGTCGACCCCTTCCAGCGCACGCTGGCGGAGATGCGCGGTCCGGCGCCGCGCCCGTGGATGTTGGGCGGACCGGGATGGAACGGTGTGGCCGAGAGCGGCGTAGAGGCGATCCGCGCGGGCTGCCGCTCGCCGTGGCTGCGCTACGTCCTCGACGATGCCACGGACGCCGCCCATGCCGTGTTGCTGGAGACGCCGGACGAGCACAACCAGCGCCGCACCCTCGAGATGCAGGAGCTGATGCGCTATCGCACCGACCTGCCGCCCGAGC
>CAIMEE010000136.1 GCA_903839865.1 Enhydrobacter aerosaccus
CACGTACTGAAGTCCAAAGGAATCGACATTCGCCCGTCGGATTTGGCATTCCTCAGCCCGTATGCCACCAGTAAACTCAAACGCTTCGGTGACTACCCAACCGACTTAAAGCCCGAGGCGATGCCGACTCAAACAACCCTGCCTACATAGGTTTTGGTCGATGTGGCAGGTTTTTACACGAATCTTACCGACAGGCCGATAAGAATCGCGTAGATTCGCCCTTAAAATGCCTAAAATATAGGGCATTATCAACTTATTTGCCTATTTTGACGATTTATCTTTCCAGTACAGGCTTGCGCTCCATATGGCAAAAGTCTAATCTAGCGGGCGTTGAATCCAGAAAATGCCTAATCTTATGAGCAAATTCGTGATCCCCCTGCAAGTCACTGAGCGGGTTGCCCAGTTGGGTCAGCGCATTCGGGTTGCACGGATTCGGCGCGGCTGGTCGGTCGCCGATCTTGCCAGTAAGGCGGGAATCAATCGAAACACCCTCACGGCGCTTGAACTCGGTAAGCAGGGTACGGCGGTCGGCGTGTGCTTCAAGGTACTGTGGGCACTCGGATTGGAAAAGTCTCTGGACGCTGTAGCGGATCCCGACAGCGATCTCCACGGCAAGGCGCTCGAAGCGTCGCGCCGCCCGAGGCGGGCGGGCAAGGCCCGCAAGGTGAGCGACGACTATGACTTCTGAGCGCGAGGCCTATGTCTACATTCAGCTGCCCGGTACATTGGAAACCGTGCCGGCAGCGCTGCTCAGGGTGCAGATGCTGCCCGACGGCACGCAAATAGGGCGGTTTCGCTACGGCGACCGTTACCTCGAGCGCCAAGAGGCGGTTGCACTCGATCCGTTTCAACTGCCTCTGGCGAAGGATGTTTTCGAGTTTACCCAGCTCAAGGGGATTCCCGGTGCGGTTCGAGACGTTGGCCCCGACGCTTGGGGACGACGCGTGATCGAGCACAAGCTTGAGCGCAGCGCGGCTGACCTACAGGAAATCGACTATTTGCTACATGGACCGCAAGACGGGGCAGGGTACCTGAGCTTCGGGCTGAAGGCCGAACCGCCCGCGCCCAAGCGCCAGTACAACCGCACGCACCAGCTGGCCGAGCTGATCGCGGCCACGCAGGCGATCGAAGATGGGCGCCCAGTGGCCGCTCACCTGCTTGAACAGCTCGATCCTGGCACCAGCATGGGTGGTGCGCGGCCGAAGGCCACGATCGAGGACGCGCAAAGTCTCTGGCTCGGCAAGTTTCCCGCCAGAGATGACCGCTTCAATCTGCAGCGGGTCGAATTTGCGACGCTCGACTTGGCTCGGAGATGCAGCCTGAACGTCACACAATCTCGGCTGGAGACGGTTGGCGAGAGCGACGTGCTGATGCTGCAGCGGTTCGATCGCGATTACACCGACAAGGGTTACCTGCGTTTCGGTCTCGTCAGTGGCCTGACCGTGCTCGACTGCGGCGATAGCCACCTGGACCGGGAACGTTGGTCCTACCCGCTGCTGGCCGACAACTTGCGCCGATGGTCTGACAAGCCGGAAGCTGACTGTGCCGAACTCTTCAGGCGGATGGTCTTCAATGCTGCC
>CAIMEE010000137.1 GCA_903839865.1 Enhydrobacter aerosaccus
AGCCAAGGCCGTGTTCCCCAAGCCGAAGCTCTAACGCCTTTCGGTGTTCGATCCCGGGTTCATCCTCGCCGGCGTGCTGAACGGCCTGCTGGCCGGTGGCATCTATGTCTTGGTGGCCGTAGGTCTCACGCTGATCTACGGTGTGCTGCACATCATCAACTTCGCGCATGGCAGCCTCCTGATGCTCGCCATGTACGCGGTGTTCTTCCTCTGGAAGCTGGCGGGCCTGGATCCGTACATGTCCTTGCCGCTGGTCGTGGCCGGCGCCTTTGTCGTGGGCTTCCTGCTCTATCGCGGGCTGATCGGCCGCTTCAGCCACGGCCGTGACGAGAACATCCTGCTGATCACGCTCGGCGTCTCGATCGTGGCCGACAATGGCGCGCTGCTCTTCTTCGGCGGCAACACCGAGACTGTGGACGTGCCCTACGCCGGCCAGATCATCGAGCTGGGCGTGGCCTTCCTGCCGCTCGCAAAGGTGATCTCGTTCGTCGCATCGCTTGTGATCTGCCTCGCCCTCGGCCTGTTCATGGCCAAGACCGACACCGGCAAGGCGATCCGCGCCGTTGCCAAGGAGCGCCAGGGCGCGCGGCTGGTCGGCATCGACGTCGAGAAGATCTTCGCCATCTCCTACGGCATCGGCATCGCCTGCCTCGGCGCCGCGGCGTGCCTCTTGATGCCCACCTTCTACGTGACGCCGCAGTCGGGCTACGCCTTCGTGCTCGTTGCCTTCACTACGGTCGTGCTGGGTGGCATGGGCAGCTTCGTGGGGGCAGCGGTCGGCGGCTTCCTGATCGGCGTCACCGAATCGCTGGGCGGCCTGTTCCTCGGCGAGCAGCTCGGCCAGATCGGCATCTCGCTGATCTTCATCCTCATCCTGCTGTTCCGCCCGACCGGCCTGTTCGGGGCCAAGGCGTGAGCACCCGCGTTCAGGTCCTGCTCGTGATCGGCTTTGTCGCCGCCGTCGTCTATCCGTGGCTGGTGCCGAACTATCTCATTACGGTCGGCATGCTGATGTTCTTCTCGGCCTTCATCGGCCAGGCGTGGAACGTCTCGGGCGGCTTCGCGGGCCAGACCTCGTTCGGCCATGCGGTGTTCTTCGGTACCGGCGCCTATACCTCGACCATCCTGCAGGTCACCCATGGCTGGAACCCGTGGATTTCCTGGATCGCGGCCGTGGCGATGGGCGCGCTGGTCGGTTGCCTGATCGCGATGCTGGCCTTCCGCGCCGGCCTGCGCGGCTCCTACTTCGCGCTGATTACACTGGCCTTCGCCGAGGTCTTTCGTATCCTCGCCAACTCGGTCGGCTTCACGCACGGCGGTCTTGGCATGCTGATCAAGGCCGATGCGCGGCCGGAGAACCTGCAGTTCAGGGATCCGGTCTGGCCCTATTATCTCGCTTTCGCGCTTTGCCTGATCTCGCTGTTCATTGCCTGGCGCCTGACGCGCAGCCGCTTCGGCGCGCGTCTGATCGCCATCCGCGAGAACGAGGATGCCGCCCGCGCACTCGGCATCGACGTGTTCGCGGAGAAGGTGAAAGTGCTCACGCTCTCCGGCGCGATGTGCGCGGCGGGCGGCACGTTCTACGCGCAGAAATATCTCTACGTCGATCCCACCATCGCCTTCGGCATCGACAAGTCGGTCGAGATGCTGCTGGTCACCATGGTGGGCGGGGCCGGCACGATTTTCGGCCCGCTGATCGGTGCCATCGCGCTGACCGGCATCAACGAGATCACCCGCTGGGCCGCCGCCGTCATTCCGGCACTGAAGAATGTCCAGCCGCTCAGCCTGATCGTCTACGGCATCATGCTGATGCTGATCGTGGCGCGCCTGCCCGATGGTTTGATGAGCCTCTTCGCGCGGAAAAAACGTCATGCTTGAGGTCGCGGGCCTCTCCAAGGCGTTCGGCGGGTTGAAGGCCGTCGACGAGGCGTCGCTCACCGTCGACGCCGGAGAGATCGTGGGCCTGATCGGCCCCAACGGTGCCGGCAAGACGACGCTGTTCGCCGCCATCGCGGGCTTTCACCGGCCCGACGCGGGCCGCATCGCCTTCGGCGGCCACGACATCACCGGTCTGCCGCCGCACAAGATCTGCGCCGCTGGCATGGTGCGCACGTTCCAGATCACGCAGCCCTTCGCCAAGATCACGGTGCGCGAAAACATCATGGTCGGCGCCTATCTCGCCACCGCCGACCGCCGCGCCGCCGCTGCGAAGGCGGAAGCGGTTGCGGCGCAAGTCGGCATGGCCGACCAGCTCGACCAGAACGGCGCCGACCTTACCGTTGCCGGCCGCAAGCGGCTGGAACTGGCGCGCGCGCTCGCCACCGGACCGCGCCTGCTGCTGCTCGACGAGGTGATGGCGGGGCTGAACCCGACGGAGATTTCCGAGATCGTCGCCATCATCAAGGCGATCCGGCAATCAGGAGTCACCATCCTGCTGATCGAGCACGTGATGCAGGCCGTGACGTCGCTCGCCGAGCGCGTCTACGTGCTGAACCAGGGCCGCATGATCGCCGAGGGTACGCCGGCTGAGATCGCCGAGAACCCTCAGGTGGTCGAAGCCTATTTGGGCCACGGCGCCGCAAAGGTGCTGCGTGCTTGAGATAACAGGTCTTCGCGCGGGCTACGGCGCGATCGAGATCCTGCGCGGCGTCGACCTGGCCGTGGGTGCGGGCGAGATCGTGGCGCTGCTGGGCAGCAACGGCGCCGGCAAGTCGACCCTTAACAACAACGTCTGCGGCCTGTTCAAGCCGTTCGGTGGGACCGTGCGCTTCGACGGCAAGGACATCGCGGGCGCAGCCGCCACGCACATCGTTGAAGAAGGCCTGATCCAGGTGCCCGAAGGACGGCGCGTATTCCCCAACCTCTCGGTGCGCGACAATCTCGAGCTCGGCAGTTATCGCCGCGGCCGCAAGGATCGCGCCCGCAACCTCGACCGCGTCGTCGACATCTTCCCGCGCCTGAAGGAGCGCTGGACGCAGTCCGCCGGCACCTTGTCGGGCGGCGAGCAGCAGATGCTGGCGATCGGGCGCGGGCTGATGGGCGAGCCGCGCCTGCTGATCCTCGACGAGCCGTCGCTCGGTCTCTCGCCGCTGCTGGTCGAGGAGATGTTCGCGCTGATCGGCCGGCTCAACACCGATGGCCTCGCGCTCCTGCTGGTGGAGCAGAACGTGGTGCAATCGCTCGCCATCGCGCACCGCGCCTATGTGCTGGAGAACGGTCGCATCGCGCTCTCGGGCAGGGCGAGCGAGCTGGCGGAAAATCCGGAACTGCGGAAAAGCTACCTCGGTCATTGATGGGGGCCACTAGGCCGCGTCGCCGGCGGCCCAGCCCGACGACCAGGCCCATTGGAAATTGTAGCCGCCCAGCCAGCCGGTGACGTCCACCGCCTCGCCGATCACGTAGAGGCCCGGTACCTTGCGCGCTTCCATCGTCTTCGACGACAGCCCGTCAGTGTCGACGCCGCCCACCGTCACCTCGGCCTTTGCGTAACCTTCGGTGCCGGTCGGCGTGATCCGCCAGTCGTTCAACGCCGTGGTGTCGCCCATGGCCAGCACTTCCGCCAGCCGCTGCGGCATCACTTCGGCCAACAGCGTCTTCAGCTCCGCCTTGGGCCGGAGATGGCGGCGTTCCTTCAGGAACTGCACGGCATCGAGGCCCGGCAGCAGGTCGATCGAGATCTCCTGCCCCGGCTGCCAGTAAGAAGAGATCTGCAGGATCGCCGGGCCCGAGAGGCCGCGATGGGTGAACAGCATGGCCTCGCGGAACGTGGTCTTGCCGCAACGGGCGACGACGTCGAGAGACACGCCGCTGATCTCCGGCACCTTCGCCGTGAACGGCACCAGGGCCGGCCGCGTCTGCGTGATCTTGAGACCGAAGCGGCGGGCAGTGTCGTGCGCAAACGATGTGGCGCCCATCTTCGGGATCGAGAGGCCGCCGGTCGCCAGCACGACGGACGATGCGGTGAAGTCGCCGTGGTCTGTCGTTACCTTGAAGCGGTCGGGCTTCTCGATCGACGCGATGCGATGGTTCACGCGCACGTCGACACCGACGGCGGCACACTCGGCCAGAAGCATCGCCACGATCTGCCGCGCCGAGCTGTCGCAGAAGAGCTGGCCCAGGGTCTTTTCGTGCCAGGCGATGCTGTGCTTGTCGACCAATGCGATGAAGTCGTGCTGCGTGTAGCGCGCCAGCGCCGACTTGCAGAAATGCGGATTGGCCGAGAGGAACGCCTCGGGCCGGCTGCCGGTGTTGGTGAAGTTGCACCGGCCGCCGCCCGAGATGAGGATCTTCTTGCCGACCTTCTCGGCGTGATCGAACAGCAGCACCTTGCGGCCGCGCTGGCCGGCGCGCATCGCG
>CAIMEE010000138.1 GCA_903839865.1 Enhydrobacter aerosaccus
ATGGCGCCAGCGTGTTCCGCCGGCGCCCGGGTCGAAGTTCTTGAAGGCCTGGAGCACCTCCGCCGAACCGGGGTCGGGAATGGACAGCACGATCGCGACCGACAGAGCCTTGTATCCGCCGCCCCCGCTGATCACGCTTTCGTACTTGTACGACCCGACCTTCTTTTGATCGCTCGCCGAGAGCGGCCGGTAGGCCACCAGGCCGGGCGGCAGCGTGAGGCCGTTCTCGCGTGCGAAGGCATAGGCATTGGGAAGCTCGACGATCCTGGAGGGATCGTGGCGTGCCGCCGGTCCCGCGCCGGCGCGTCCCGCCAGCGCGAACGGCGCGCCATAGGTGTTCTGCGCGAACAGCATCTGCCGGCACTCGGTCGCGAGCAGCAGCTCCCGTCGCAGCCTGTCGTGAAGGGTCTGGAGATCGACGGACGCTCCCGCGAACTGACGCAACAGGGCCGCCGCAAAAGGACTATTCTCTCCCGCCGGCCCGTCGAGAGCGATACCGCCCGGTGCGGTCGAAAACAGCATGAGCGTGTTGGGTTGCTGACTGGCCAACGCCGCTGCACTGGCAAGCGCGTCACCTCGGGCGAGGCCCTTGGCTTCGCGTTGCCGCCAGCCGTCGGCGGGGTTGTTGCGGCAGCTGTCGAAAACCATCAAGCGGTTTGCCGCGTCCTTCATCGCTTCATTGAGGGAAGACACCGGTATCAGGCTGGCGGCTGCGCTCGGATTGCCGAGATCGGCGTCGACGGGCACGACATAGGTTTTCTTTTCCCAGAAAACGCCATGCCCGGCGAAGTAGAAGGCGGCGAACTTCGCGCCACGGCAGCTCTCGCCGAACTTCGCGATCGCCGCGCGCAGGCCGGCGCCGTCGACATCGAGAAGAAGCTCGGTCTTCAGGCCCAACTGCTCGAAGCGTTTGGCAACGTCCGGCGCATCGCGCCGCACGTTGGGCAGCGAGGCTTCCCAATGATATTTCGAATTGCCGACGACGAGAGCGACGCCATTGCTGCCCTGCGCTCGGACGATGGCCGGTGTCGCCAGCAGACCGCCGGCACCGGCGAGCAGGGAACGCCGTCCGATGGAGCGTCGTGCCGTCGAAGAGAATGTCATCGTCTTTCCCCCGGGATCTGTCGCGTGACGTTGCGCTCGAAGATATGGCGGGACTGGTGGACTGGCCAGTGGCCGTTCCGTCCCGTCGAATTTCCATTTGTGGTACGTGAATGTCGTCGGAATTTTTGGATTCTGTTGCGCTGACCGGTTGAACTTACACGCCGAAAGCGGACATTCGCGGCTAGAAACGAAACAGGCGGCAGACCGATAGTCTGCCGCCTTTGGCATGTCCGAATGCGGGCCTGTCGTTCACTTGCCGGCGGGCGGCACCTGTACCCGCATCGGCATCTCGATCGGCACGGCGCCGATGGTGAGATCGATGCCGCTCTCCACGGTGGCGTATACGAGACCCACCAGGACCATCGCTCCCAGCGCGCCGAACAGGATGATCGTCCGGAATTCCTTCGGCAGGAAAGCCGGCCCGTTCGATACCGGCCAATCGAAGGCCGGGAATTTGGCGGTCGCATTCGAATTCCGGTTCAGGATTCCGCTAACCATCGTCGCCTCCTCTGATCGTGCAGATATGCCATTC
>CAIMEE010000139.1 GCA_903839865.1 Enhydrobacter aerosaccus
AGGCTGCAGCGACAGGTCGCCGGTCCAGGCATGGTCGGTTAGCGTCTCGGCGAAGGTGTAGAAGATGCGCTGTCCGACATTGGATTGCTCGCGCATCGGCTCCAGCGTGTTCGATGTCGAGATCTTCTGCACCGCGACCACGATGCTGGGACGATTGTCGGACTGGCCGATGGCGACGCGCGGCAGGAACAGCGCTCCGGCGGCGCCAAGCGCTGTGCGGCGGGATAGTAACATATGAGAGTCCTCACTCGGGATGGCAGTCGCCTACGGTGACGGAGATGCTGGTCCTCTCGGGTGACGGTGAGCTTGCGATTGCTTGACGGTGTCGTGACGAAAGTGGCCATGGCAGGTCTTGCGTGTATATATTCGATGGAATATAGAAACATTCTAGAGAATGTGAGCGGAGGATGCCGATGTTGTCGCGCAATAGTTTCCTGAGGGTGCTGGGTGGAGGAATCGTGGCGGCGGCAGGAGCGGTGGCAATCGTGCCGCGACTCGATGCCATGCCCGCCTCGGCAATCGAGGGTTGGCGAGGGCCGGGACAGGAAGAGACCGACCCGCGCCGCCGAGCCCTCGCATGGGCCCTGCTCGCGCCCAATCCGCATAATCTGCAGTCTTGGTCGGTTGACCTTTCGGCCCCCGGTGCGATCAGGTTGTTCGTCGATGGCGGGAGACTGCTGCCCCACACCGACCCGCAGTCACGCCAGATCCTCATAGGCCACGGCAGCTTTCTCGAGATTCTCTCGATGGCCGCTGCCGCGGAGGGCTGGCGCACCGATATCGCGCTCTTTCCCGAAGGGGCATGGCAACTCGACAAACCTGTCGCGCGCATCGGCTTTGTGCGGCAGTCGAGCCCGCGGGTCGATCCGCTGTTTGGCGTCGTGTCGCGCCGGCGCACGGTGAAGACCAGCTACGAGGCGCGACCGTTGCAGGCCGCTCATTGCGATGCCTTGCGGGCGTTGCCCCTTGCGCCCGGCCTGTCGCTCGCCATCGTGGCCGAGCCGGCGCGCCTCGACAAGTTACGCGCAATCGCGTCGGCCGGCAGCGAGTTGGAGATGAGCACGTCGCGCACGCAGAAGGAGAGCGTCGATGTGGCTCGTATCGGGGCAGCGGAAATTGCCGATCATCGCGACGGGATATCGCTTAAGGGGCCGATGATTTGGGCGCTGCGGCAGACCGGGCAGATGACGCCCGAGAAGGCGATGACCCCCGGAACGCTGGCCTGGAACGGCGGACGGGATTATGCACTCGCGGGCTATGCCAGCGCGCGCGCCTTCGGATGGCTTGCGAGTGCCGACAACGACCGGGAAACGCAGATTGCGGTGGGACGAGCCTGGGTCCGCCTGCAACTCACCGCAACCGCGCTGGGGGTGGCGACCCAGCCGCACAGCCAGACTCTGCAGGAATATCCGGAGATGGCGGACCTCCGCGCAGCGATGAGGGCGGAGACCGGGGTGAACGCAAATGCCACGCTGCAGATGTTCTTCAGGTTGGGCTATTCTTCAGATCCCGGGCCGTCGCCGCGACGGCCGCTCGACAGCCTGATCCGCGTGTGACCGAACCGCCTCTTTCCTTCCGCATCGTCAACTGGATAGGCATCATCGACCAGCTCGCCTCGACCGAGGCGAACCGGGTGCTCAAGCCGCTCGGTCTCGGGATGGCGCAATTCATTTTGCTCAACCACTTCAGTTGGCGGCCCGACGAAGCCCGTACGGTGACGATGATCGCCCGGGCCCTGCAGCAGTCGCAGCCCGGCGTCACCAAGAACGTTCAGAAACTGGTGGCGAAAGGTTGGCTCGAGGAACGCAGCAACGGCGCCGACGGCAGGTCCAAGCTGCTGGCGCTGACGGCCGCCGGCAAGGCCCGGCACCGCGGAGCCGTCACGGCGCTCGCGCCGGGCCTTGAGCGGGCCTTTGCCGGCTGGTCCGACCGCGATCGCCGGACGCTGTACGCGCTGCTCGACCGCCTCAAGCAATGGTTCGACGCGGACCGGGATCCCCCGCCGTGACTGCCTGAAGATAGGCCATGACCAGCCGCACCAGTTCGTCCTCGAAGGTGGGGCTTCGCAGGAACGGTTGCTCCTCGAGAACGGCGGCGCGGATCGCGCCCATCAGGGCGCGCGACAGCACGAAGACCTGCTCGGGCGAGAGGCGCGCGAGCCCCCGGTGCGGCGCGGCGCCGGTCTCGGCGATGAAGGCCGCGATCGGCCCCATCATCTCGACGGTTATGCCCTGGGCCAGCACCGCCTGCACCACGGCCTTGCGCGCGCGCTGCCGGCCGCGGAAGGCGTTGACCATCGCCCGAACCGTGGCGCGCACGCGGCCCTCGACGGAAGGGTCGGTCTCGCTGCGGAGCGCCTTGGCCACTGCGGCGAGCGTCGCCGTCATCTCGCGCTCGGCCAGCGCACGCAGCAGCGCGCTCTTGTCGGCGAAGTATTGATAAAGAGTGCCGATGCTGACGCCCGCCCTTTCGGCCACGGCGTTGGTCGTGAAAGCGGGCAGCCCGCCCGCCTCCAGAACCTGAGCCGCACCCTCCAGAATCGCCGCGACGGTCTCGGTCGCGCGTGCCTGGTGCGGAATTCTTCTATTGTTTTCAATGGGTTGTCTGGGCCTGGCCATCGCGTTCCTGCCGTGCCGAAGGCGAGTATAAAACCTGAAGGATACTCATATATTGAAAGGCATCGAACGCAAAGGAGCATACCGATGGAAAATCTCGGCACGATTTACATGATCCTCCTGCCACTGGTGCTGGGCGCTGCGCTGATCGAGGGTGTCTGGATCTCGCGTACCCGCAAGGACGGCTACGACTGGCAGGCCTGGGGCACTTCGGTCGCCGACGTGATGGTGCGCCGGCTCTTTGCCTTCATCCCCTACAGCCTCGCGACACCTGTCTTCATGCTGGCCTATGAACATCGTCTGTTCACAGTGCCACTCGACAGCGTGGGCGCCGTGCTGGCGCTCTTCATCGGCCTCGAATTCTTCTACTACTGGTACCATCGCGCCAGCCACACGGTGCGCTACTTCTGGAATACCCACTCGGTTCATCATTCGCCCAACCAGTTCAACCTGGCGGCGGCCTATCGCCTGGGCTGGATGGGCAAGCTCACCGGTGCCACCGTCTTCTTCACGCCGCTCGCGTTCCTGGGCTTCGAGCCCACCACCATCCTGGCGGCGCTGGCGCTGAATCTGCTCTACCAGTTCTGGATCCATGCCGATTGGATCCCCAAGCTGGGTGTGCTGGAATATGTGATGAACACGCCATCGGCCCATCGCGTGCATCATGCGCGCAACCCCGAGTATCTCGATGCCAACTACGGCGGTGTGCTGATCGTGTTCGACCGCCTGTTCGGCACGTATGTCGAGGAACGCGAGGACCTGCCGTGCGAGTACGGCCTGGTGCACCGGGTCACGACCTACAATCCCGTGCGCATCAACCTCGACCCTTGGATCGGCCAGGTGAAGGACCTTCTTTCTGCTCGCTCGCCGTCCGAAGCCTGGAACTACCTCTTTGCCCCGCCGGGCTGGCGCCCCGACGGCAAGGGCTCGACGACCGTGGAGTTGCGCGCCCAGCATCGCCAAGCTCAGCCCCTCATGACTTAATCTCCGTTGAGCGTTTTCCCTTCGGGCCACACAGTGGCCCGGAAGGAGACGCCCGATGGCAAAGGAAAAGGTCTGCGTCGTGATCGGCGCGGGAGATGCGACGGGCGGCGCGATCGCCCGTCGCTTCGCGCGTGACGGCTACACCGCCGTCGTGACGCGTCGCAGCGCCGACAAGCTGAAGCCGCTCGCCGATCGGATCGCGGCCGAGGGAGGCAAGGTCCATGCCTTCGGTTCTGACGCCCGCGACGAGGATCAGGTGGCCGAGCTGTTCCGCAAGATCGAGCAGGAGATCGGCGAGGTCGAGGTCTTCGTCTTCAACATCGGCGGCAACGTGCGCTTCGACATCCGCGACACGACCAGCCGCGTGTACCGCAAGGTCTGGGAAATGACGGCCTTCGCGGGCTTCCTGACGGCGCGCGAGGCGGCCAAGGCGATGGTGCCGAGGGGCGCCGGCACGATGCTGTTCACCGGTGCCACCGCCAGTATCCGCGGCGGCCGCGGCTTCTCCGCCTTCGCTGGCGGCAAGCATGCGGTGCGGGCGCTGGCGCAATCGATGGCGCGCGAGCTGATGCCGCAGAACATCCACGTCGCCCACGTCATCGTCGACGGTGCGATAGATACCGAATGGATCAAGGCGAATTTCCCCGAGCGCTACAACGCCGGTCCCGACGCCATCCTGAATCCGGATCACATCGCGGAAGCCTACTTTCAATTGCACCGACAGCCCCGCAGCGCGTGGACGTTCGAAATGGACCTGCGGCCCTGGAAAGAGACCTGGTAGCAAGTCGCAACTATCGTCGTTCGGATGTCGTTGCTTGCGTGAACCCCTCACGGAGGCGACATCATGCAGACCGATACCACTTCCAAGCTCTGGGAGCTGATCAAGGACATCAAGTTCGGCATGTTCACCGCGCATCATGCGAACGGTCACCTGCATTCGCGTCCGATGACCACGCTCAATCGCGACGAAAAAGGCGGCGTTCTCTGGTTCTTCATGTCGAAGAGCGGCGAGCCCCTGCTCGACGTTACCAGTGCGCCCGAAGTGAACGTGGCCTACAGCGATCCGGGCCGCGACGCCTATGTCTCGGTCTCCGGCACGGCCCGCGTCGTGAACGATCCCGCGATGAAGAACGCGCTCTGGAGCTCGCTGTACCAGGCCTGGTTTCCAGGCGGCGTGGGCGATCCCGACCTCGCCTTGATCGCCGTGACCATCAACCACGCCGAGTACTGGGATGTGAAGAAGAACAAGGCGACCAAGATCTTCGAGATGGCCAAGGCGGCGGTAACGGGCACGCCGCCGAAGATGGGCGAGCACGCCCAGGTGCGCATGAGGTAGTCGCGGAATCGCCTCTAGTGGCGCGGCGTGGTCGCGGCTCCGATGCCGGCGCCGGCCGCGCCGCCCACGACGGCGCCGAGCAGCGGGTTGAAGCCCGTCGCGGCGCCGAGGACTGCGCCGGACGCGGCGCCAATACCGCCGCCTGTGACCGCGCGCTGTCCCCAGGTGTCACCGCAGGCGGTGGCAGAGAAAAGGATGGCGGTCAGGACGATGTATTTACGCATGTCGCATCACCTCTTGGCTGTGAAGGTCCCGTCGCGGGGATCCTCGAGAGGTAGTTACGAGTCGAATTGAGGCGAAAAAGGGACGGTCCAATATTTGTCGCGCGACGCCCGCAGCCGGCCTTGCCAGAAACAGAGCGCAGGCGTGATGCCCAGTTCCATGACGAGGGCAACCAGCATCGCGGGCGACGCGGGATCGCCCAGCATCACACCCAGCAGGCGACACAGGCCGCCGGTCACGACGACGAAGGTGAGGAGCCGAAAGCGCGCGCCCTTCGCTTCGATGTGCGGGATCGTACTCCAGAAGCCCAGTCCGATCGCGAACAGCAGGCCGGAAAGATAGCGCTCGTGATTGATGGCCCAGGCGCCGGCGCCCTGCAGACCATGCACCACGTCCCACGCGCTGGCGACGACGGGCAGGGTAGCGGCCAGCGCGACGGCGGCTTGCAGCGCGTGTTTCGAGGACGATGACTGTTCCACGATCTTGAATACGGACCCACTGACCGGCCGGATCAGCGCAGCCGGGCGATCCTTGCCTTCACCTTCTCGAGGAAGGCGCTGCGCGAGGCGGCGGTGGAATTGTCCATGTCGTAGTGCGCGAGATAAAAGGACTTCACGCCTTTGGCGCACAACGGTTTCATGCCGCGCATCAGAACCTTGCGCCCGGCGTTGCCGGCGAACAGCGTAACCACCCACCAGGGCGAGCCATAGCTCGTGACCACTCCGAAGAGGCGGATGTTGCGCAGCGCCGGCGTGAGATGGTGATCCTTGGGATCGTAGTCGAAGGCGATACCCGGTCCCCAGACGCGGTCGACCCAGCCTTTCAGAATCGCCGGCATCGCGAACCACCAGTGGGGAAAACACAGGATGATGCCGTCCACCGACTTCAAGGTCTCGACATATCCCGCGATCGCACTGTGGTCGTAGAACTCCTGCATGTAGGTATCACGCTCATGCTCGGTCATCGCGGGCTGGAAGCCCTCGCGATAAAGGTCGGTCGCGACGACCTCGTGGCCGTTGGTCTTCAGCGTGTCGACGATCGCGCGGAACAACGCGTGATTGTAGCTGTCCGTCAGCGGATGGGCGTGGACGACCTGAATGCGCATTTCAGGAGGCCAACGCCATCGTCTGCCGCGGGTTCCGCCTCAGATGACCCGCTGCGTTTCGGCATAGGCGATGTAGAGCTCGTGCGCCTGGCGGGCGATCGGGCCCGGCTGCAGGTCACGGCTCTCGTACTTGTTCACGGGCTGGACCTTGCCCGCGTTGCCTGTGGTGAAAAGCTCGTCGGCATCCTCGAGTTCGGCCGGGCGCACCGTGCGTTCCTCGACGGTGACGCCGGCATTGCGCAGCAGCGAGATCGTGCGGTTGCGCGTGATGCCGGCCAGGAAGGTGCCGTTGGGAATGGGCGTCGCCACCTTGCCGTTCTTGGCGAGGAAGATGTTCGAGCTGCAGGTTTCGGCCACATTGCCCACGGCATCGAGCACGATGCCGTTGTTGAAGCCGCGCTCAAGCATCTCGGCCACGCCGCGCGAGGAGTTGGGGTAGAGGCACGAGGCCTTGGCGTCGGTGGGTGCGCTCTCCGGCGTCGGCCGGCGGATCGAGCGGCAGAGGCCCAGCGTCAGCGGCGTGCCGGCGCGCATCGGGGAGATGTAGGTGCAGAGCAGGAACTGCGTCGATTCGGGATCGACCGAGATCGGTCCGGCGCCGCCCTTGGTCGCCCAGAACATCGGGCGAACGTAGAGGTCGACCTTCGGACCGAAGCGGCGCACGCTCTCGTGCATCAGCTTCAGGATTTCCTCGGGCGTCTTGGTGGGCTTGAGACCGAGCGCCCTGGCCGAGCGGCAGACCCGCGCGGCATGCAGGTCGAGATCGGGGCCGCAGCCACCGAAGGCGCGCCCGCCGTCGAATACCATCGACCCCAGCCAGAAAGCGTGATCGCGTGGGCCCAGGATTGCGGGGTTGCCCTCGTGCCACGTTTCGTTCCAGTAGGTCAGCGTGTCCATTGTTGTTTCCTCGTCCCTCGGAAGCCGGCGGGAATAGCAGATTCCCATGAGTGTGGCAGCCCTTCTGGCTTTGGCCGCCGCAGTCTGCTTTGCGGTTGCCCTGATCCTCACCCAATACGGGCTGCGGACCATGCCGTCGTGGCGTTCGCCGCTTTATAGTATTTGCGGTTCGGCGATCCTCGCATGGTTCTTCGCCATACTTTTTGTCGATCCGGCCACCTTCCAAACTAGGGCCGCGCTGATCTTCGCCGCCGTGGGCATGGTCTTCCCTGTTGTCGTGTCGATCCTGTCGGTGCGGTCGAACGAGAAGCTCGGTCCCGCCGTGGCGGGCGCCGTCGGCAACGTGACGCCCCTGTTCGCCGTGCTGGGCGCCGTGCTCTTTCTCGACGAGCGTCTGGGTTACGGAAGGATGGCCGGCCTCGCGCTGGTCATCGCCGGCGTGGCACTGCTCGCGATGCGCGGCGGCGTGGGCGGCCGCCGGTGGCCGCTCTGGGTGCTGCTGCTGCCGCTTGGCGCGGCCATGATCCGCGGCGCCATCCAACCCGCGATCAAGACCGGCCTCGACCTGTGGCATGAGCCGATGGCGGCGACGGCGATCGGCTACACGATGTCGACGATCATGATCCTGCTGCTGGTCGGCCGTCGCGCCTGGCGTGCCGGACCCGCCGACCGGCGCGGCGTGTTCTGGTTCACCGGCGTCGGCCTGTTCAACGGTTCGGCGACATTCCTTCTCTATGCTGCGCTGGGACTGGGTTCGATCACGGTGGTGGCGCCGCTGGTCGCGCTCTTCCCGCTGATCGCCGTGGTGCTCAGCTTTTTCTTCCTGAAAGCCGAGAAGATGCATCCGATCGGCCTGGTGGGGATGGTGGTTAGCGTTGCGGGCGTCATCGTGCTGCTGGTTGCGCGATAAAGGCCGGCGCCTTTGTTGAGTTCGGGAACGACAAGCACCTGGGCCGCGTAGTGTATGCAGGCGTTGGCAGTTCGTCCGTGCCTTTCAGGAGGCACCATGATCAATCGTTCGCTTCTTTCCTTGATGGCGGCCACCGCGCTGTGCAGCGCGATCGTCGCTCCCGCGGCCTTCTCGCCCGCATCGGCCCAGATCAAGTTCGACATCAATCTCGGCCCGCCGCCTGCGCCGAGATACGAGGTCGTTCCCGCCCCGAGGCAGGGTTATGCCTGGGCTCCCGGTTACTGGCAGGTCCAGAACAACACTCATCAATGGGCGCCCGGCCGCTGGATCGAACAGCGCTCAGGCCAGCATTGGGTCGCCGATCGCTGGGACTCGCATCGCGACGGCGATCGCGATCGCTGGCAGCACCAGGCGGGTCACTGGGACAATGACGGCCCGCGCGACAACAAGGGCGATCATAATCACGACGGACATCCCGACAATGGCCGGGGTCCGGACAAGGGTCGCCGCTAGTCTCCAGGTACTCATTCACGAAATCTGAAACGGGGCGCCTATGGGCGCCCCGTTCTCGTTGTGGCGGAAACAAGGCGCAAGAGTGTCGCGAATTCCTTTGAGGGAGCAGGGCACGCGCCGCAGGTCCAAAGCGTAATACCTCCCAAGCGGCCCTGATGCCGCACAGGAGGCTTTTATGATGAAGCGATCTCTGCTCGTTACTTTTGCCGCCGCGGCGATTTCCACGACGGCGCTCGTTGCTCCGGCGCTGGTGACCCCGGCGGCTGCCGAGGTCGGTGTGAACATCAGCATCGGCGCCCCGCCGCCGGCCCCGCTCTACGAGGTGATCCCGGCCCCGCGTGCCGGCTACGTCTGGGCGCCGGGTTACTGGAATTGGGACGGCGGGCGCCACGTCTGGGCGCCAGGCCACTTCGTCGCCGAGCGTCCCGGCTACCGCTACGTCCCGGATCGCTGGGAGCGCTACGTCGAGGGCGGTCACGAGCGCTGGCGCTATCACGCCAGCAGCTGGGACCGTAACGGCGACGGCATTCCCGACCGTTACCAGGCCCGCTCGGACCGCGACCACGATGGCGTGCCCGACCGGTACGATAGCCATCCGAGCAACCCCTACCGTCGCTAGGCGACAGGCAGGGTGAACAGGGAAGCGGAGCGCCTCGGCGCTCCGCTTTCTTTTTGCTATCCTCCCGGCCAAATCCACCGGGAAGGAAACAAACGTGCCGCTTCGCGCCAACCGCTTCGGGCTCTCCGTTGCCCTCGCTACGCCGTTCACCGAGGACCGCGCCATCGACCTGCCACGCTTCGTGGCGCACGGCCTCCAGTCGCTGGCCGACGGTTGCAACAGCTTGACGGTCTTCGGCACGACGGGCGAAGGCGCGCTCCTGGGCCTCAACGAGCGTAATCGCGCGCTGGGCGCCCTGGTGGGCGCCGGCGTCGATGCGAAGACGCAGCTCGTTGTCGGAATAGCGGCATCGTCCATCGAGGACGCCATCGCGCAGGGCCGGGCCGGCCTGATGCTGGGGTGCCCCAGCTTCCTGCTGGCGCCGCCATTCTATTTCAAGAACCCGGGCGATGAGGGGTTGTTCGACTGGTTCGCTGCCGTGCTGACCGGCCTCGGGCCCATGGCGAGCAACGTCATTCTCTATCATATCCCCCAGGTCACCGCGGTTGGCCTCTCGGTCGATCTGATCGGCCGGTTGAAGAAGGCGTTCCCGGACCAGGTGAAGGGCGTCAAGGACTCGTCAGGCGAGTGGGAGAACACGCAGGCGCTGCTGAAGCAGCATGCCGACCTGCACATCCTGATCGGCGACGAGCGCCTTCTGGCCAAGGGCATGAATCTCGGTGCCTCGGGCACGATCTGCGGCCTCGCCAACATCGCGCCCGACCTGATGCAGAAGCCGGTGAACGGCATCGAAGAGCCGATGGTCGCCGCCATGATAGAGGTCGTGCTGCCCTATGCCGTGACCGCTGCCGTGAAGGCGCTGGTCGGCCATCGCCGCAACGATCCCGTCGCGTGGAGCCGCATGCGCGCGCCGCTCCGGTCGCTGGACGAAGCGGAATGCCGCAAGATCTTCGCCGCCATCGATGCCATTCGCACCCGATCTTCCGCAAGTTCACGCGCGGCTTAAGGAGTTCACATGCCCGCACCGATCGCCATTCGCCTGCATCCCAACGACAACGTCGTCGTGACGCGCATGGACATCCTGCCCAACACCAAGGTCGAGGACGGTGTCGCCGCCGCGACGCGCGTCCCGCCGGGTCACAAGATCCTGACGCGTGCCGTCAAGAAGGGCGAGCCGCTGCGCAAGTACAATCAGATCATCGGCTTCGCGACCGACGATCTGGCGCCCGGCACCCACATCCACACGCACAACTGCGTCATGGGGGATTTCGAGCGCGACTATGCGTTCTGCGCCGACGCGCATCCCACCGACTATGCGAAGAACCCGGCGACCTTCATGGGATATCGCCGCGCCGACGGCCGCTCGGCCACGCGCAACTATCTCGGCATCGTGACCACGGTGAACTGCTCGGCCGCGACCAGCCGCATGATCGCCAAGCAGTTCGAGCCGCTGTTGGCGCAGTATCCCAACATCGACGGCGTCGTGCCGCTGACGCACGGGGGCGGTTGCGGCATGGCCGCGTCCGGTCTCGAGATGGACGTGCTGCGCCGCACGATCGGCGGCTATACGCGTCATCCCAACATGGCGGCGGTCGTCGTGCTGGGCCTCGGCTGCGAGACCAACCAGATTTCCGGCCTGATGGATGCCGAGGGCCTCAAGGAAGGGCCGAAGCTGATCCCGATGGCGATCCAGGACGAGGGCGGCGTGTCAAAGACGGTGATGCGCGCGGTCGGCTTCCTGAAGGAGATGCTGCCCGAGGTCAACAACGTGAAGCGCGAGCCGCTGCCCGTGAGCGAGCTCATCCTGGCCCTGCAGTGCGGCGGCTCGGACGGCTATTCGGGTATCTCGGCCAATCCCGCACTGGGCGCAGCGGTCGATCTGCTGGTGCAGAACGGCGGCACCGCCGTCCTCTCGGAGACGCCGGAGATCTATGGTGCCGAGCACCTGCTCACGCGCCGCGCCGTGAGCCGCGAGGTCGGCGAGAAGATCGTCAAGCGGATCAAGTGGTGGGAGGACCATTGCGCCCGCACCGGCGGCGAGATGAACAACAATCCCTCACCCGGCAACAAGGCGGGCGGCCTCACGACGATCCTCGAAAAGTCGCTCGGCGCGGTCGCGAAGGGCGGCACGACCAACCTGGTCGATGTCTACGAATACGCCCAGCCGATCACGGCCAAGGGCTTCGTCTACATGGATTCGCCGGGTTACGACCCGGTGTCCGCTACCGGGCAGGTTGCGGGCGGCGCCAACGTGCTCTGCTTCACGACCGGCCGCGGCAGCGTGTTCGGGTGCAAGCCCACGCCGTCCCTCAAGCTTGCCACGAACAGCGCGCTCTACCGGCGCATGACGGACGACATGGACATAAACTGCGGGACCATCGTCGACGGCGAGGAATCCATCCAGGAGAATGGCAAGCGGATATTTGAACTCATCGTGAAAACAGCTTCAGGCGAGAAGACGAAATCCGAAGTGCTTGGCATCGGAGACGATGAATTCGAGCCGTGGAAAATCGGCGCAACAATGTAGCTCGACGATTTGCAATGCACCCGGGACAGCCGCCCGGGCGCGCCGGGCAACCAATCTTGACTCCCGAACGTTGGGCACTATATGCGGCCTTACGACTACGAACTTGGCCATGCCTTGGCGGCCGAGCCCACTGTGGCGACGGATTACACCGGCGAGCTGAATCCAATTCTTCAGTTGTCGTGGACCGCGGCAACGAGCGCTCGGGCTCACGCGTATGTGTAGCTCGTAAAACTGCCAAGGAGAGAACTAGATGGCTACTGGTACTGTGAAGTGGTTCAACGCCACGAAGGGTTTCGGTTTCATCCAGCCAAACGAGGGCGGCAAGGACGTTTTCGTGCACATCAGTGCCGTGGAGCGATCCGGCCTGAACGGCCTGAATGAGGGCCAGAAGATCAGCTACGAAATTGCCACCGAGCGCGGCCGCTCGGCGGCCGTCAACCTCAAGGCCGAGGGCTGACAAAACCTCGCCGAGACAGGGAAAACGGAACGGCGGTGCCACTGGCGCCGCCGTTTTCGTTTGTGCACTCTCCTTCCGGCGAAGCGCTGGGGGGAACCGATGTCGAATCTGCACTATCTGTCGCTCGATGAAGTCGCGCGGCGCCTTAAGGCGCGAAAGCTCTCCTCGGTCGACGCCACCAAGGCGATCCTGGACCGAATCGATACGCTCGATCCCAAGCTCAAGGCCTATGCCACCGTGACGCGAGATCGCGCGCTGGCCGACGCGAAGGCGCGCGATGCCGAGACGGCGGCGGGCAAATCGCTGGGGCCGCTGCATGGTGTGCCGATCGCGGTGAAGGATCTCTGCAATACCGAAGGTGTGCCTACCGCGGGAGGCATGGCGATCCACAAGAACAATGTCCCGGTCAAGGATGCGACCGTCGTCGCGCGGCTGAAGCAGGCCGGCGCGGTCATCCTGGGCAAGCTGCAGATGACCGAAGGCGCATTTGGCGCGCATCACCCCAGCATTCCCGCACCGCTCAATCCCTGGAACGCGACGTACTGGACGGGTTCGTCCTCGTCGGGCTCGGGGGCGGCGACAGCAGCCGGACTGTGCTTCGGTTCGCTGGGCTCGGACACCGGCGGATCGATCCGCTTTCCTTCCACGATGAACGGCCTCACCGGCATGAAGCCGACCTGGGGCAGGGTGAGCCGCGCCGGTGTCTTCGCGTTGGCCGACTCGCTCGATCACATCGGACCGATGACGCGCAGCGCCCTCGATGCCGCGATCATGCTGGGCGTCATTGCCGGCGCCGATGCCGACGATCCCACGGCGGTGCCGCTCGCGGTACCCGACTATGCCGGCTCGATCGGCGCCGGTGTGCGCGGCAAACGGATCGGACTTGCCACCAACATGAACGACCTCGACGACGATTCGCGCCGGGCACTCGACGGGGCCGCAAAGACGTTGCGCGCGGCGGGTGCGGAGATCGTAGACGTCGCGTTGCCGGGCGATTTCAACAACGGCTCGCGCGACTGGGTGGCGCTTTGCGCGATCGAGACAGCGCTCGCCCACGAGGCGACCTACCCCTCGCGCGCGGCGGAATACGGTCCGGTGCTGGCCGGCCTGATCGAAATGGGCCGCAGGCTCTCGGGCCTCGAGATCGCGAGGCTGCAGGTACGGCGTGCGGCGCTGACCGGCGGCCTCAACAAGCTGCTGGCCTCGCTCGATCTCCTGTTGATGCCGGTGATGGGCCGTGCCGTGTGGTCGCTCGACACGCTGGCCGCGGGCGGCCGCGATCCCGAATCGGTCGCCGCCCGGTTGCGCTACACCGCGCCCTTCGACTTGTCGGGGCATCCAACCTTGACCTTGCCCGGCGGCATGACCCACGATGGCGTGCCGACAGGCTTCCAGATCGTCGGTCGCGCCTTCGACGAAGGGCGGATCCTCGCCGCCGGGCATGCCTTCCAGCAGGCGACCGACTGGCACCTGAAGCGGCCGCCCCTCTGAGCCTAGGGAGAAGAAATTGAAACCTACTCGACGCGCCCTGATGCTGGGGGCAAGCGCTGCGATCCTCGCGGGCCCCGTGCGCGCCCAGACCTTTCCGAAGCAGATCCGCATCGTCGTGCCCTATCCGCCGGGCGGCGGCGCGGACACGACGGCGCGGTTCATCCAGAATCCCCTGCAGGAGGTGTTGGGCGTCACCATCGTCGTCGAGAACAAGCCTGGTGCTGCCGGCATGATCGGCGACGAGGTCGTGGCCAAGGCCGCGCCCGACGGCGGCACGCTGCTGCTGGGCGCCTTCGCCCATGCGGTCAATCCGCTGATCCAGCCCAAGATGCCCTTCCGGACGCCGGAGGACTTCGCGCCGGTCTCGCTGCTGACCTCGGTGCCGGAGCTGATGGTGATCACGCCGTCGCATCCGGCCAAGACGGTCGCCGACCTCGTGGCGTTGGCCAAGGCGCAGCCGGGCAAGCTGTTCTATGCCTCGTCGGGCAACGGCAGCGCCCAGCATCTCGCCGCCGAGCTGTTCAAGCTGCGCACCGGCACGGACATCGGCCACGTGCCCTACAAGGGTGGCGGGTTGGCCGTCGGCGACGTGGCGGCGGGTCACATCCCGTTCTATTTCGGCAACATGAGTGCGGCGCTGCCGCAGGCGCGCGCCGGTCACGTGCGTGCGCTTGCCGTCACGAGCGCCCAGCGCTCGCCTGCCGCGCCCGACGTGCCGACCATGGAAGAGGCGGGTGTGAAAGGTTGCGTGATCTCGGAGTGGAACGGCATCCTGGCGCCTGCCGCCACGCCCAGACCATTGGTCGATCGCCTGTCCGCGGAGTTGGCCAAGATCATGCGAGACCCTGAGATCAAGGCGAAGTTCGCCGATCTGGGCGTCGAGGCGATCGGTTCGACGCCGGCCGAGCTCGCGGCGTTCATGGAAGACGAGCGCAAGAAGTGGGCGGAGGTCGTGAAGGCCGCCAACATCAAGATCGAATGACCCAATACAATTCCGTCTTCCGCCCGGGCCTGTTCAAGGACCAGGTCGTCATCGTCACCGGCGGCGGCTCTGGCCTCGGCCGCTGCACGGCGCACGAGCTGAAGTCGCTCGGCGCGCGCCTCGCCCTGATCGGCCGCACGCAATCCAAGCTCGACCAGGTCAAGGAGGAGCTGGGCGACGACGACACGTTCACCTTCTCTGCCGATCTACGCGTGGAGGATCAGGTGAAGGCCGCGATCGACGGCGTCATGAAATGGTCCGGCCGCATCGACGGGCTGGTCAACAATGCGGGCGGCCAGTTTCCCGCGCCGCTGAAGGATATCTCGCTGAACGGCTGGAACGCCGTTGTCGCCAACAACATGACGGCGACGTTCCTGGTCTCCAAGGAAGTCTACCTGCGCTGGATGGAGCAGAACGGCGGCGCGATCGTGAACGTGGGCGCCGATTTCGAACTGGGCAATCCCGGCATGGGCCACAACGGCGCCGCGCGCGCGGGCCAGACCAATTTCACCTACACCGCCTCGGTCGAGTGGGCGCATTCGGGCGTGCGGATCAATTCGGTGCTGCCGGGTTTCATCGCCTCGTCGGGCCTCGATCGCTATCCCGAGCGTGCGCATGAGGTGCTGCGCAGCGTGAAGGGCCGCATTCCGCTCAAGCGTCACGGCACCGAATCGGAGATCGCGGGCGCCATCGTCTATCTGCTGAGCGATGCGGCGGCCTATGTCACGGGCATTGCGCTGCGCGTCGACGGCGGCCTGCACAACAATTCGAAGTCGACCTTCTACGAAGTGCCGGATCACGACAGGTCGCGGCCTTTCAATGGCTTCCCGCTCTACAAGGTGCCTAAGGTGTTGGAGTAGGCTTTCGCTCTGGAGGGAACGATGAACATCGGTCGGATTTTCTGCGCTTTGCCCGTATTGCTGGCAGGAGTCTTCTTCGCTGTGTCGGCAGAGGCCCAGGTCGCTAAGGCAACGATGAAGGATGCGAGCGGCAAGGACGTGGGCCAAGCCACGCTCGTGCAGACGCCGCACGGCGTGCTGGTCAAGCTGTCGCTGAAGGGCGCGGCCCCCGGCGAGCATGCGTTCCATGTCCATGCGGTCGGCAAGTGCGAGCCGCCCTTCACCAGCGCGGGCGGACACTTCAATCCCGCCGCGAAGAAGCATGGGCTGGAAGCGGCGGAAGGCTCGCACGCCGGCGACATGCCCAACCTGCATATCCCGGCGAGCGGAGAGCTCATGGTCGAGATCGCCAATCCCATGATTTCGTTGGCCAAGGGACAGCCCAATTCCGTGTTCGACGCCGACGGCTCGGCTCTCGTCATTCATGCCGGCGCCGACGACTACAAGAGCGATCCGACCGGCAACGCCGGCGACCGGATCGCCTGCGGTGTGATCTCGGAGTGATCCGTTGAGCCGGGTGCGGGAGTATTAGTCCCATGCGGCTGACCTGGACCTGGCATTTCGATCTTCCCCCGGAGCGGCTGTGGCCGGTGCTGGCCGACACCAATCGCTTCAACGAGGCGATGGGCCTGCCGCCCTATTCGCTCGAGGAGACGCCGCAGCCCAACGGCACGGTGCTGCGCCGCGGCAAGGGCAAGGCGGCGGGCTTCACCCTCGAATGGGAGGAGAAGCCCTACGAGTGGATCCACGGCCGCTGGTTCAAGCAGGGCCGCGTGTTCAGCAAGGGCCCCTTCAGGACCTTCGGGCCGAACTTCACGCTCGAGCCGGAAGGTGCCGGCAGCAAGGTCACCTACACTTTGGAATGGGAGCCGCTCACCCTGGTCGGGCGGCTGTTCGGCAGGAAGCTGGCGGCGCAGGCGGGGGCTGCCATCGAGAAGCGCGTGCTGACGGCGATCGAGTTCGTGAAGGGCGCACGGCCCACCATGTTCGACCTGCCGCCGCCCACACTGCCCGAAGGCGGCCGGGCGCGCGCGCTCGCGGCGGCGGAGCAGGTCGACCGCAGCATCTACGGAAACGGCCTCGGCGCGCCGATCGCCGACTACGTCATGACCGGCATGGCGTCGGATCTCGGGCACATGAAGCCCAAGCTGCTGGCGCGCCAGTTCGGCGTGGCGACGCGGCCCGCGGTCGAGGCCTGCCTCGCGTCGGTGAAATCGGGCCTGCTCACGATGAAGTGGGACCTGCTCTGTACCAACTGCCGCGGCGCCAAGGTGACGGCGATGGCGTTGAGCGAACTGCCGCGCGGCGCCCACTGCGCCTCGTGCAACATCGACTACGACCGCGACTTCGAGCGCAACGTCGAGCTCTCGTTTTCGCCTGCGCCGACGATACGGCCCTTGCTCGATGGCGGTTATTGCCTGAGCGGCCCGATGTCGACGCCGCACGTGCCGGTGCAGCTTGTCCTCCGGCCCGGCGAGCGCCGGTCGCTGGCCGTCGACCTGCCCGCCGGCCAGTATCGCCTGCGCACGCTGCATCCCGGCACGCACGCCGACATCGATCACAAGGGCGGCGCGTTCCCGGTCGTACGCATCACTGCGACGGGCGTCGAGGCGCTGCCGCCCGGCGCGGCGGGCCAGATCGAGTTCGACAACGATGCGGGTTTCGAGGTCGCGGCCCTGGTCGAGGATCGCCGCTGGACCGAGGACGCGCTCACTGCGCCCGAGGTGATCTCGCTGCAGGCGTTTCGCGACATGTTCTCGGAGGCGACCTTGCGGCCGGGAGACGAGGCCGCGGTGGGGCAGGTGGCGCTGCTTTTCAGCGACCTGCGCGGCTCGACCGCGCTCTACGAGCGTGTCGGCGACTCGATGGCCTACAACATCGTGCGCGATCACTTCGCCTTCCTGGCCTCGATCGTGCGCGATCACGACGGCGCCATCGTGAAGACGATCGGCGACGCCGTCATGGCTTCGTTCGGCGATCCCGCCGACGCGGTGAAGGCCGCCATCGCCATGCAGCACCGTATCGTCGAGTTCAACGAGGCGCATGAAAACCACCGTGACCTGTCGATCAAGCTCGGCGTGCACGTGGGCAGCAGCATCATGGTGAACCTGAACGCGCGGCTGGACTACTTCGGCTCGACGGTGAACATGGCGGCGCGCCTGCAGGGTCAGAGCGAGGGCGACGACATCGTGCTGTCGCGCGCCGTGGCCGACGATCCTGCCGTGAAGCCCTTGCTCGAAGGCCACGAGAAGCGCGACGAAAGCGTGGAGTTGAAGGGCTTCGACAAGCCCGTCAGCTTCGTGCGGCTTCTTCCTTAAGTCCCGAAGAACGCGGCCAGCACACCGGCGGCTTCGTCGTTGGCCTTGATGCCCTGCTGCAGGAAGCGCGTCAGCGAGAAGAAGCCATGGATGGTGCCGGGATAGTTGACGTAGGTCGTCTTCACGCCGGCATCGATCAGGCGGTTGGCATAGGCGCGGCCCTCGTCGCGCAGCGGATCGAAGCCCGCGGTCAGCACGAAGGCGGGCGGCAGGCCGGAAAAATCCGCCGCCAGCAGCGGCGACAGGCGCAGGTCCTTCAGGTCGGTGCCGGCGGGCGCATAGGCGTTCCAGAACCAGTCGATCAGGTCCTTCTCGAGGAAGTAGCCCTTGGTGAATTCCTGGCGCGAGGCGCTCTGGCGGCTGGAGTCGGTCGCGGGATAGATCAGCATCTGGAAGGCCGGCATCTTCTCGCCCGCGCTGCGGCAGCTCTGGCAGACGACGGCCGCGACGGCGCCGCCCGCGGAGTCGCCGCCGACGGCGATGCGCTTCGAATCGGCGTCGAAGGACGCGGCGTTGTCGCGGATGTGGCGGAAGGCGGCGATGCCGTCGTCGATCGGTGCGGGAAAGGGATGCTCGGGCGCCAGGCGATAGTCGATCGAGATCACCTGGCAGCGGCTCTTGTTGGCGAGCCGCCGGCAGGTCGAGTCGTGTGTCTCGATGTTGCCGATCACGAAGCCGCCGCCGTGATAATAGACCAGCGTCGGCAGCGGACCGGGCGCCGAGCCGAGCGGCCGGTAGCGGCGGAAGCGGATCTCGCCGGCGGGTCCTGCGAAGGCGCCGTCGTCGACGGAAGCGACGTCGGGTGGATTGGCTTCGCTGTCTTCCGACATCTTGTCGACGGCCTTGCGGCCCACTGCGTGCGGCAGGCTGCTGAGCTTGGGGCGGCCGTCCTCGACGGCCTTGTTCATGAGGTCGAGCAGCAGGCGGGCTTCCGAATCGAGCATGTTTCTACTCTTGAAAGAGATGACGATAGGCGAACAGCGCGGGCGCGCCGCCGGTGTGGATGAACACGACATCCTGATCCTGCGTCCAGCGCCCGCTCTGTACCAGCGCGATCAGGCCGGCCAGCCCCTTGCCCGAATACACCGGGTCGAGCACCAGTGCTTCCAGCCCCGCGCCCAGCCGCATCGCCGCGACCGTGGCGTCGTGCGGCACGCCGTAGGCCGGCCCCGCATGACCGGCCACGACCTCGACGCCGGACGGATCGAGCGTGTGATCGAGGAGTGCCGCCGCGCCCTCGGCGTAGGTGAGGACATCGGCACGGACCCGCTCGGGTTCGGCATCGATGTCGATGCCGACAATGCGAGTCTGCGGCAATGCGATCTGCGCGCCAACCACCAGCCCTGCCTGGGTGCCGGCACTCCCGGTGCAGTGGACAATGGCCGCGGGGCTGAGGCCGGTCGCGGCGATTTCGGCGATGGTCGAAGCGTAACCGACCGCGCCCAGGGGATTGGAAACGCCGTAAGGCACGACGTACGGCTTGCGCCCCTCGCTGCGCAGACGATCGGCGAGGTCGCGGATCGCGCCGTTGCGATCGCCGTTCCAGGGCACGTCGTGCAGCGTCGCTCCGAACAGGCGGTTGAGCAGGGCGTTGCCGGTGTGCTCGTACTCGGGCGATGGCGGCGCGAGCCGGCCATGATAGACGGCGAGATGGCAGTCGAAGCCCAGCTTCGCCGCAGCGGCGGCGACCTGACGCTGGCTGTTGGACTGCACCACGCCGCCCGACACCAGCGTGTCGGCGCCGGCATCGATCGCCTCACCCAGCACATAGTCGAGTTTGCGCAGTTTGTTGCCGCCTAGGCCCACGCCGGTGCAGTCCTCGCGCTTCACCCACAGGCGCGGGCCGCCGAGATGGGCGCTGAGGCGCTTCATCGGCTCGAGCGGTGTCGGCAGATGTGCCAGTCCCAGGCGCCGGAAGCGCGCCAACCGCGTAGCGAGCTCGGTCAGGGCAAAAACCCTCGGGCGTGGGCGGCCACGCTACTCGAGCTTCACGTTGGCGGCCTTGATGACCGCGGCCCACTTCTGCACTTCCAGACGCTGGAAGCGCGCGAACTCCTCGGTCGAACCGCCGCCCACGATGCCGCCCACGGCGGCGTAGGCGTCGATCAGCTCCTTCGACTTCAGCGCGGTTGCGGCGGCCTCATGGAGGCGCTCGCGATCCCTGAGCAGGGAGGAGCCGGGCGCGCCCAGCCCATACCAGTTGTCGGAGTTGACCTTGGGGAAGCCCAGCTCGCGCAACGTCGGCACGTCGGGCAAGAGCGGCGCGCGCGTGTCGGAGCTGATCGCCAGCGCCTTCACCGCGCCGGAGCGGATGTGCGGCAGCAGCACGGGGATGTCGAGCAGCGCCATCTGGACCGTGTCCGAGATCAGGTCGTTGGTCGCGGGCGCGGCGCCGCGATAAGGCACATGCAGCACGTCGGTACCGGTCTCGATCTTGAACAACTCGGTCGCCAGGTGCGTGATGCCGCCCGTGCCGGCACTGCCGTAGGAGAACTTGCCGGGGGTGGCCTTCAGCTTGGTTATCAGCTCCGCGAAAGTCGAGACGCCGAACTTTGCATTCACGACCAGCACTTCCTGGATGCGCACGGCCAAGATGACGGGCGCGAGGTCGATGCCGGGCCGGTACGGCATCTTGTCCATCAGGCTCTGCA
Organism: Enhydrobacter aerosaccus; assembly: GCA_903839865.1. Lineage (GTDB taxonomy): Bacteria > Pseudomonadota > Alphaproteobacteria > Reyranellales > Reyranellaceae > Reyranella > Reyranella aerosaccus_A. The sequence continues at coordinate 20,527 of CAIMEE010000139.1, forward strand.
TGATGGCGCCGGCCGAGGCGCTGTAGATGCCCATGGTGTGCGCGTCGGAGGCCTTGGCCACGACGTCCATGCCGGTGACGCCGGCCGCGCCGCTCTTGTTCTCGACGACGACCTGCTGCTTCAGGTTGGCCGTCATGCCCTGGGCGAGATAGCGGCCGAAGATGTCGGCCGGGCCGCCGGCCGGGAAGGGCACGATCAGGGTGAGCGGACGGCTGGGAAAGGCCGCGCCCTGGGCCTGGGCCGCGCGTTGCACGAAGGGTGCAGCGGCCAGCCCGGCGAGAGTGCCGCGGCGGGAGATGGTCATGATTTCCTCCGATTAGAGCATTTTCGCCAAAGCGAAAATGCTTGGTTGCCCGGACTTTGGGCAACGCGGGCAATCCCGGCAAGGCCCGCAATTCATGATCCGGAATGCAGGGGCTGCGTATGTAGCACATGCCCGACGCCATCCTGCCGGCGACCCTGGTGCTGGAGAATTTCTTCTCCGGCCCGATGCGCGCCGAAGGCTCGTTCGTGAACGCGTGGTCGCGCTCGCGGCGCGGGATCGTCATCGACATGGTCCCGGCATGGGACGGCAAGCTGCTCTCGCTCGACGAACGCTTCGTCTATTCCGACGGCGAGATGGATCACAAGACCTGGCGTCTCGAAAAGACCGGCCCCGGCACCTACGCCGGCACCCGCGAGGACATGATCGGCACCGGTCGCGTCTGGACGGCCGGCCGTACGGTGCGTCTCAACTACGTGTTGATGCTGATGGGCATCGGCTTCGACTTCGACGAAACGATGATCCTGCGCGACGACGGCAGCGTGCTTGCCCGCTCCACCGTCCGGAAGTGGGGCCTGATGATCGGCCGGGTCGAACTCGTGATCCGTCGGGTCTAGAAGCGCTCAATGGAGGGAGCCACTCCCATGGCGCTCATGATCTTGAGGCGAGCCGGAGGTTCGCGGTCCAAAAGAGCATGACATGAGCGCCACTGGAGTGGCGCGCTCCCACGACTCTAGAACTCGACGTCGAGCTCCTCGACTTCCTCGGGCTCGGAGCGGGCAGCATTGGCCCATTCGAGCATCGCGGGGAAGCGCAGCATCTGGTCGCGATAGGCGGCGGAGACGGGGTCGAGCTTCACGTCGTAGGTGGCAAAGCGAGTGCACACCGGGGCGTACATCGCGTCGGCGGTCGTGGGCGTGGCGCCGAAAAGATACGGCCCGCCGTAACGCTGCAGGCATTCCTTCCAGATCGTGGTCACGCGCTCGATGTCGGCCTGGGCGCCCGCCCAGATCTTGAAGCCGTCGTGCTTCGCCTTGAGGTTCATCGGCAGGGCGGAGCGCAGGTTGGCGAAGCCCGAATGCATTTCGCCGCAAACGGCGCGGCAATGGGCACGCGCCACCTGGTCGGTGGGCAGCAGGCCGGCCTCGGGCTTCAGTTCGTGCAAATACTCGCCGATCGCCAGCGTGTCCCAGACCTTGATCGAGCCATGGTCCAGGCGCGGCACCAGAAAAGAGGGCGACAGCAGCAAAAGCTCGGCCCGCGTGGACGGATCGTCCATCGAGGCGACTTTTTCCTCGAAGTCCAGCCCGGCCATTTTGCACAGCAACCAGCCGCGCAGGGACCAAGAGGAATAGTTCTTGCTACTGATGGTTAGAGAAGCCTCGGCCATGGCGCAGGGGCATGCAAATTCCGGACCGGTCGCAACCTGTATGTTGTACGCGTTTTACCAGACCGCCGCCGACATGATGCTGCCGATGCGCGTCTGGGCGTCGGTTGCGGGGGCGGGGTTTGCCCTCGGCGACCAGTCCAGCGCCGACCGGTGGCGGGCGGCCGGAGCGCTGTGCGAGATGATGAGCCGGGCGTCGCTCAGCCATCGCCGCCCGTCCTTCGACCTCGACGAGATTGCCATGGGCAACCGCACCGTGCCGGTGGTCGAAGAGGAAGTGCTGGCGCTGCCGTTCGGCACGCTGTTGCGCTTCGCCAAGGAAGGGGCGCCGCCGCAGCCCAAGGTCCTGGTCGTGGCGCCGCTCTCCGGTCACTTCGCCACCCTGCTGCGCGACACCGTGAAGGTGCTGCTGCCCGAGCACGACGTGCACATCACCGACTGGGCCAACGCGCGCGACGTTGGCATCTGGAACGGACGCTTCGGCTTCGACGAATATGTCGAGTACCTGATCAAGTTCCTGGAAACGATGGGCCCGGGCTCACACGTGGTCGCGGTCTGCCAGCCGTGCGTGCAGACGCTGGCGGCGGCGGCGATCATGGCGGAGGACGACAATCCCGCCCAGCCGCGCAGCATGACGTTGATGGCCGGACCGATCGACACGCGTGTCTCGCCGACCAAGGTGAACGAGCTTGCCATGGGCAAGCCGATCAGCTGGTTCGAGAACAACCTGATCACGCGCGTGCCGCTGCGCTATCCCGGCGCCACGCGCCGCGTCTATCCGGGCTTCCTGCAGCTCACCGCGTTCATGAGCATGAATGCCGAGCGCCACATCAAGGCGCAGATGGATCTCTACAGGGCGCTGGCCAAGGGCGACACCGAACAGGCCGACACGATCAAGAAATTCTACGACGAGTACTTCGCCGTGCTCGACATGGCGTCGGAGTTCTATCTCGAGACGGTGCAGTGGGTGTTCCAGGAACATCGCCTGGCGCGCGGCGTGCTCGAATGGAAGGGCCGCCGGGTGAACCCCAAGGCGATCCGGCGGACCGCGCTGTTCACCGTCGAGGGCGAGCGCGACGACATCTGCGCCATCGGCCAGACCGTGGCCGCCCACGATCTCTGCTCCAGCCTTCGTCCCTACCGGAAAAGGCACTATATGCAGGCGGGCGTCGGCCACTATGGCGTGTTTGCCGGCAAACGCTGGGCGGGGCAGATCTATCCGCTGGTGCGAAACACCATACTGGCGAACGAATAGCCCCTGTATTTGCGTCTGTGCGGCCGCGAGCTATATGGACGACATGATCGATCCGACGCATCTCGCTCTCTACTGTGCCGCGGCCTTCCTGCTGGCGATCACGCCGGGTCCCGGGATTTTCTACGTTGCTGCACGCACCCTCGCCGGTGGCCGGGCTGAAGGCATGGCCTCGAGCCTTGGTACGGGTTTCGGAGGTTTGGTGCATGTCGCGGCAGGCAGCGTCGGCGTCTCCGCGATTATCCTGTCGAGCGCCGAGCTTTTTGCGGCCTTGAAGCTGGTGGGGGCCGCCTATCTCGTTTGGTTGGGCTTTCGCACCTTCCGGTCGGCTCGGCGGGATGCAGTGATCAGTCTGGAAGCCGGCGACGATTCGGCCGTGGGCGTTCGCCGCGCGTTTCGCGAAGGGGTGCTGGTTGAAGCGCTGAACCCCAAGACGGCGGCCTTCTTCCTGGCGTTCATCCCGCAGTTCGTGAACCCGGCCAGCGGGTACGTCGCGGTGCAGTTCATGGTGTTGGGTGGCATATCGGTCGTGCTGAACACTTTGGCAGATGTTTTGGTTGCGCTTGCGGCAGGCAGGATCCGGAAGGGAGCGGCAGAGCGGCCGGGCGTGATTCGCCGGCTGAGGGAGGTGTCGGGCGGCGCGATGATTGCGCTGGGCCTAGGCCTTGCCTTCGCCAGGCGCCCCGTCTCCTGACGAAATGAGCCGGATGGGCAACCCGCCCGCTTTGCAGTAAATTGTCGTTCATGGCTGACTTTCCGAAGAAGACTCTCGCCGACTGGGAAAAGGCTGCTGCCAAGGAGCTGCGCGACAAGCCCTTGTCGTCGCTCGACTGGACCACGCCCGAAGGCATCGTGGTCAAGCCGCTCTATACCGCGGCCGATCTCGAGGGCCTCGAGACCGTGGGCACGGTGCCGGGCTTCCCGCCGTTCACGCGTGGGCCCAAGGCGACGATGTACGCCGGCCGTCCCTGGACGGTGCGCCAGTACGCGGGCTTCTCGACGGCCGAGGAGTCCAACAAGTTTTATCGTGCCAATCTCGCGGCGGGTCAGATGGGCCTCTCGGTGGCGTTCGATCTCGCGACGCACCGCGGCTACGATTCCGATCATCCGAGGGTCGTGGGCGACGTCGGCAAGGCGGGCGTCGCGATCGATTCCGTCGAGGACATGAAGATCCTGTTCGACGGCATCCCGCTCGACAAGATGACCGTGTCGATGACGATGAACGGCGCCGTGCTGCCGGTGCTGGCGGGTTACATCGTGGCGGCCGAGGAGCAGGGCGTGTCGCAAGACAAGTTGGGCGGCACGATCCAGAACGACATCCTCAAGGAGTTCATGGTCCGCAACACCTACATCTATCCGCCCGGACCTTCGATGCGGATCGTGGCGGACATCATCGAGTACACGGCCAAGTTCATGCCGAAGTTCAACTCGATCTCGATCTCCGGCTATCACATGCAGGAAGCGGGCTCGACGCTGGTCCAGGAACTGGCCTTCACGCTCGCGGACGGGCTCGAATACGTGCGCGCGGCCAAGGCCAAGGGACTCGACATCGATGCCTTTGCGCCGCGCCTGTCGTTCTTCTTCTGCATCGGCATGAACTTCTTCATGGAAGCGGCGAAGCTGCGCGCCGCGCGCTTCCTGTGGGCCGAGCTGGTGAAGCCGTTCGATCCCAAGAAAGCCGATTCGCTGTCGCTGCGCACGCATTGCCAGACCTCGGGCGTGTCCCTCACAGAGAAGGACCCGCTCAACAACGTCATCCGTACCGCCTACGAGGCGATGTCGGCGGTGCTGGGCGGCACGCAGTCGCTGCACACCAATTCCTTCGACGAGGCGATTGCGCTGCCGACCGTGCAGTCGGCCCGGGTCGCGCGCAACACGCAGCTGATCCTCCAGAACGAGACCGGCGTCACCAGGGTGGTCGATCCGCTGGCCGGCTCCTATTACGTCGAGTCCCTGACGGCGAGCCTGATCGCCGAGGCACGCAAGCTGATCGCCGAAGTCGAAGCGCTGGGCGGCATGACCAAGGCGGTCGAGGCGGGCATGCCCAAGATGCGCATCGAGGAAGCGGCCGCGCGCAAGCAGGCGCGCATCGACCGCGGCGAGGAAGTCGTGGTCGGCGTCAACAAGTTCCAGCTCAAGGAAGAAGACCCGATCGACATCCGCGAGATCGACAACGATGCCGTGCGCGAATCGCAGGTGAAGCGCCTCAACAACATCCGCAAGTCCCGCGATGAGCAGAAGTGCGTTGCCGCGCTGAAGGCGCTGGGCGAGGCGGCGCGCAACGGCACCGGCAATCTGCTGGCGTTGTCGATCGACGCCACGCGCGCCCGCGCGACGGTGGGCGAAATCTCGTCGGCGCTGGAAGGTGCCTACGGCCGCTTCCAGGCCACCATCCGCTCGATCTCCGGCGTCTATGCGTCGGAGTGGGAAGGCGACGAGGGCCTCGCGCGCATCCGCACCGACATCGCTTCCTTCGCCGAAGAAGAAGGCCGCCGGCCGCGATTGATGGTCGTGAAGATGGGCCAGGACGGGCACGACCGCGGCGCCAAGGTGATCGCCACGGCGTTCGCCGATCTGGGCTTCGACGTCGACGTCGGCCCGCTGTTCCAGACGCCGGCCGAAGCCGCGCGTGCGGCGATCGAGAACGACGTGCACGTGATCGGCGTGTCGAGCCAGGCCGCGGGCCACAAGACGCTGGTGCCGCAGCTCATCGCGGAGCTGGCCAAGCAGGGCGGCGAGGACGTGATGGTCGTGGTGGGCGGCGTGATCCCCGCGCAGGACTATGCCTTCCTGAGGGAAGCGGGGGTTGCCGCGATCTACGGTCCCGGCACCAACATCCCGGCCGCCGCCGCCGAAATCGTCTCGATCCTGCGCAAGACCAACCATCGCCGCGCTGCCTGAAGACGCGTCCGTTTCAGGCGGGCTAGCGATATGTCGTCAATAACGACCGTAATAGGGGGTCTGCCCGAGCGCGCCTAGATTCGCGCGATGTCGATTAGCGTCGTCCACTACGCCTCGCTTCACTCGGCTCCGGTCGGGACGACGGGTCTTCCAGGCGTCATCTCGAGGGAAGAGTGCGGGAATCCGGGAAGAATCGCGAACAATGCCGATGTCATATGCATCGGAGGCTTCCCGAGCCGTCGGGAAACTTCGGGAAGGCTACCGCCGCATGGACGCTTTCTCGCCCTCGGTGAGCGGGCGCTCCTTGAACGAGAGCACCTTGCCGCGAATCGTGCCGAAGCCGGTCTTGGCCTCGAGCTTGGCCGGAAAGCGGAACGGCGTGTCGTCGAAGCGCGCCAGCCAGATGTACATCGGCTCCTCGCGCTTGGACTCCGCTTCCTCCGGTGCGTCGAAGAATTCGCCGGCGATGCGCTTGGAATAGAGCTCGCACACCAGCACCTCGCCCTTCGCATTCGGTATGCCCGCCTGTGCCGGCGTCTCCGTTCGCAGTTTGCGCAGGATGATGTCGACGCGCCGCCGGCCGTCGTTCGAGGGCGAGAGCTGATCGCACGCCGCGTCGCCCCGCATGCCGACGACGAGGACGGCGGAAAGCGGATCGAGCGAGCCCATTTTCTTGTCGTCGGGAATCGCGTCCTTGGGCGTGGGCTTCCATTCCGGATTGTGAGCCTCGTGCAGGCCGCCGTCCGCGCCGTACTGGGCGAGCCAGGTGCGCGGCTTGCCGCTGATCATGAGCGACAGCGATCCGCCGCTAGGACGCGCGCCCTGGGGAGAGAAACCGCCCCAGGCGCGGTTGCGGCCGTCGTAGGCGAGCGTGATGGCCTTCAGTACGCCTTCCTTGAAGGCATGGCTTTCGACGTCATAGCTCGACCCGTTGAAGCGCGCGGTGAAGTCGATGCGGAAGCCGGAAAAGCCCGCGAAGGTGATCTCGTAGCCGCCTTCGATCGCCTTGCCGTCGTCGGCCCGCGCGCTTGCAGGCGCCAGTGCGCACAAAGCAAACCCCAACAAGGCCTTACGAAAAGTCATGAAATGGCGCTCCACAGGGGGCTACCTTTGCCGTCCGGGGCACGATAGAAGGCCCTCGCCCCCAGTACCGCCCAACTTACGCGCCAATACAAGGCCCTCCTGTCATGTCTCCGCCCTCCAGCGCCCGTCCCTCCAGCATCGACCTTCCCCGGTCGTGGGCCGTGCTGTCCATTTTAGGGCGCCATTTGTGGCCAAAGGGTGAGTGGGGCCTGCGGTCTCGCGTCGCCATTGCCCTGGTGCTGCTGGTCGGCGCCAAGGTCGCCAACGTCTTCGTACCGCTGCTCTACAAGCGCGGCGTCGATGCGCTGGGCGAGTCACCGAACATGATCGTCGTGGTGCCGATCGCGCTCATCCTGGCCTACGGCGTGGCACGTGTGCTGGCGCAGGCCCTGGGCGAAGTGCGCGACGCGGTGTTCGCGCCGGTGGCCCAGCGCGCGATCCGCAATCTTGCGCTCGAAGTCTTCGGCCATCTCCACGCGCTGTCGCTGCGCTTCCACCTCGAGCGCCAGACCGGCGGTCTCAGCCGGGTGATCGAGCGCGGCACGACGGGCATGGATTTCCTGATCCGCTTCATGACTTTCAACATCCTGCCGACCCTGGTCGAAATCGCGATGGTGGGCGGCATCCTGTGGCACCTCTACGACTGGCGCTTCATGGCGGTCACGCTGGGCGTTATCGCGGCCTACATCGTCTTCACCATCACCCTGTCGGAGTGGCGCATCGCCTTCGTGCGGCGGATGAACGATGCCGACACCGAGGCCAATGCGAAGGCGATCGACAGCCTGATCAACTACGAGACGGTGAAGTATTTCGGCAACGAGGCGCACGAGTCGCGGCGCTACGACGTCGGCCGCAAGCGCTACGAGACGGCCGCGATCCGCTCCGCGCGCACCCTGTCGCTGCTCAACGTCGGCCAGGGACTGATCATCGCGGTCGGCCTTGCCGCCATCATGATCATGGCCGGCAATGGCGTGGCCGCGCACACGATGACGATCGGCGACTTCGTGGCGGTCAACGCCTTCCTGCTGCAGCTCTACGCGCCGCTCAACATGCTGGGCTTCGCCTATCGCGAGATCCGCGCCGCGCTGGTCAGCATGGAACAGATGTTCGGTCTCCTGAATGTCGCGACCGAAGTCTCGGACAAGCCGGGCGCGCCGGCCCTCGTGGCGAGCGGCGGCGAGATCGTGTTCGACCATGTCGATTTCCACTACGACAAGGCGCGCCCGATCCTGCGCGACGTGAGCTTTCGCGTGGCGCCAGGCAATACCGTGGCGATCGTGGGGTCGAGCGGCGCCGGCAAGTCGACCGTGTCGCGCATCCTGTTCCGCTTCTACGATGTCGCGGCGGGCAGCGTTCGCATCGACGGCCAGGACATCCGCGACGTCAGCCAGGCGAGCCTGCGTGCCGCGATCGGCGTGGTGCCGCAGGACACCGTGCTGTTCAACGACACGATCTACTACAACATCGCCTACGGCCGACCCGAGGCCAGCCGCGAGGAGGTTGAGGAGGCCGCCCGGCTGGCGCGCATCCACGATTTCATCGCCAGCCTGCCCAAGGGTTACGATTCGGCGGTCGGCGTGCGCGGCCTGAAGCTGTCGGGCGGCGAGAAGCAGCGCGTGGCGATCGCGCGCACGATCCTGAAGAACCCGCGCATCCTGCTGTTCGACGAGGCCACGAGTGCGCTCGACACGCGCACCGAGCAGGAGATCCAGAACTCGCTGGAAGAGGTGAGCCGCGGCCGCACGACCGTGGTGATCGCGCACCGCCTGTCGACCATCATCAACGCCGACGAGATCGTGGTCCTCGATCGCGGCCAGGTCGCCGAGCGCGGCCGGCACGGCGAGCTGCTGGCCAAGGGCGGCATGTACGCCGACATGTGGGCCCGCCAGCAGGACGCTGCCGCGGCGGCCGAACGCAAGGTCGAGACCTCGGAGCCGCCATCCTTCCGCGCGGAAGGACACCTGCGTGTCGCCGAGTAACCCTGCGGCGGCGGGTTCCTGGCGTGGACTGATCCCGATCTTCGCGGCCTGCGCCGTCATGGGCCTGCAGGCAGGTGCCATCCTGCCGCTGGTGCCGCTGACCCTGGAGCGGGAGGGCGTCGACAAGCTCACCATCGGGATCGTGACGGCAATGTGGGCCGTCGGCATGCTGACCTTCGGCACCCGCATCCCGCGCCTCGCCTCGCGCTTCGGCGCCGTGCCTGTGATTGTCTCGGCAGCCGTATCGGGCGCGCTCGTCAACACCGCCTATACGGTCACTTCCGGTCCGATTGCCTGGGGCATTCTCACCTTCCTGCACGGCGTCGTGGGCGGCGTGCCGTGGGTGGTGAGCGAGATCTGGCTGAACACCGTGGTCGACGAAAGCCGTCGCGGCCGGGTCATGGGCATCTACGGCATGATGGTCGCGATCGGCCTGGCGCTGGGGCCGCTGTCGCTGCAGGTGACGGGCGTCTACGGGCCCGTGCCCTTCCTTGTCGCGGCGCTTTTCGGCTTGCTAGTGATGGTGCCGCTGCTGCCGTACTGGCGCACCGCGCCGCGCATCCGCCACAGCGCCGACAGCAACTTCGCCGCCGTCGTGCGCCTGGCGCCGCTGGCGATGTTTGCCGCCTTCGCCTGTGGCCTGGGTGAGCAGGTCGCGTTCAGCTTCCTGCCGGTCTACGCCGTCGGCGCCGGCGTGTCGGCGCAGACCGGCACGCTCTGGCTCTCGGCCTTCGTCATCGGCAATGTCGCCTTCCAGTGGCCGATCGGCTGGATGGCCGATCGCTTCGACCGGCGCGCCGTGCTGGCCGGCTGTGCGTTCGCGAGCACGCTTCTCGTCGGGCTGTTGCCGCTGGTGCCTGCGACCTCGCCCGCCGTGCTTTTCGTGGTGCTGCTGTGGGGCGGCATCTCCTTCTCGATCTACCCGGTGGCGCTGGCGCTGCTCGGCCAGCGCATGAAGGGCGGCGACATCGCGCGCGCCAACACCGCGTTCAGCCTGATCTACATCCTGGGCGGCTTCATCGGCCGGCCGGCCACCGGCGGCGCCATGGATGCCTTCGGCGAACCGGGCCTCGGCGGCACGCTGGCGTTCTTCTATCTCGCGGCCACGATCGCCGCCGTGATCTCCTGGCGGCGCAAGGCGGCATGAAGCGGCCGTCGCTGCTGCCGGTCTATCTGTCGTGCCTCGGTTACGGCGTGCAGGCGGGCGCGGCGATGCCGCTGGTACCGCTGGCACTCGAGCATCGCAGCATCGACACCGTCACCATCGGTCTCGTGGAAGCCATGTGGGGCATCGGTATGATCGCCACGGCCCACCGCATTCCCGCCATTGCCGCAAGGCTGGGCGCGGTGCCGCTGGTGTGCGGCGCGCTGGCGGCGAGCGCGGTGCTGGCGGTGGCCTTTGCCTACACGACGAGCCTGCCGCTGTGGTTCGTGCTGTCGTTCCTGATGGGCATGGTGGGCGGCGTGCCGTGGGTGGTGAGCGAGATCTGGATCAACCTCGTGGTCGACGAGCAACACCGCGGCCGCGCGGTCGCGGTCTATGTGGCGTTGATGGCCACGGGCATGGCCGCGGGTCCGCTGGCGCTGCAGCTGGTCGGCGTCTACGGCCCGCGTCCGTTCCTCGCCTGCGCGGCGCTGGCGCTGCTGGTGGCGCTGCCGCTGCTTGCGAGCTGGAACAGCGCTCCGGCCATCCAGGCCACCAAGGAGGGCGGCTTCGCGCGCATTCTCCTCCTCGTGCCGGCGCTGCTGCTGGGCGCGCTGGCGAGCGGCCTGGGCGAGCAGGCGGCGTTCGCCGTCCTGCCGATCTATGGTCTGCGCTCGGGCGTGCCGGCGGAGACGGGCGTGCTCTGGCTGTCGGCCTTCGTGATCGGCAACATCGCGCTGCAATGGCCGATCGGGTGGCTGGCCGATCACGTCGACCGGCGCCTTGTGCTCGCAGGCTGCGCGCTGGCGAGTGCGGTCCTTGCGGCATGCCTGCCGCTGCTCGACGTGAAGAGCCACGCGATCCTCGTCCTGCTGGTGGCGTGGGGCGGTATTTCCTTCGCGATCTACAGCGTCGGCCTGGCGTTGCTCGGCCAACGCTTCAAGGGCGACGACATCGCCCGCGCCAATACCGCGCTCACCAGCATCTATACCTTGGGCGGCATGATCGGCCCGCCGATCGCGGGCACCGCGCTCGATCTCGCCGGCCGGCCGGGCTTCGGCCTGTCGCTTGCGGCCTGCTACGCCGTGGCGGGCGTGGGCGCTTTGCTGGCCTTGCGGCGGCGCGGCTGATAAGTCTCGAACGATGAGCGATCCTCTGCTCAAGCCGCTGCTGGCGGGCGACCGACGGGCGCTCGCACGGGCCATCACCCTGATCGAATCGACGCGCGCCGATCATCGCGCGCGCGCCGATGCGCTGCTGGCGGAAGTTCTGCCGCACGCCGGGAAGTCCGTGCGGCTCGGCATTACGGGCGTTCCGGGCGTCGGCAAGTCGACCTTCATCGAGCGGTTCGGGCTCGGCCTGATCGGGAAGGGCCGTTCGCTCGCCGTGCTGGCGATCGATCCCTCGTCGAAGCGCGGTGGCGGCTCCATCCTGGGTGACAAGACGCGTATGGAGGAATTGTCGCGCCACGAGCGCGCCTTCATCCGCCCCTCGCCGGCGGGCGCGACCCTGGGCGGGGTGGCGCGGCGCACGCGCGAGGCGATGCTGCTCGTGGAGGCCGCGGGCTTCGACACGGTGCTGGTCGAGACCGTGGGCGTCGGCCAGTCCGAGACGGCGGTCGCCGACATGGTCGACATGTTCATCGTGCTGCTGCTGACGGCCGGCGGCGACGATCTTCAGGGCATCAAGCGCGGCGTGATCGAGCTCGCCGACTTGATCGTGGTCAACAAGGCCGACGGCGACCTCAAGGCGACGGCCACCCGCTCGGCCGCCGACTATCGCCACGCGCTGCACATGCTGCGCTCTCCGACCATCGGCTGGACGCCGGAGGTGACGACGGCCTCGGCGCTGGCCGGTGACGGCGTGCTCGAGGTGTGGGGCATCGTCGAGCGCTTCCTCGCGGCCGTCGGCGAGAAGGGCGTGGCGCGCCGCCGTGCCGAACAGGCGCGCGCCTGGATGTGGAACGAGGTCGGCGAGACCCTGCTCTCGGAGCTGCGCCGCCACCCAGAGGTGAAGCGCCTGGTGGCGGGGCTTGAGCGCGAGGTCGAGGCCGGCTTATCGACCCCCGCCGCGGCGGCCCGTCTTATGCTAGAAGCCTTCCATGGCCGCTAAGTCCTTCCTCCGCAGCGCCCGCCGCGCCGCCGCCGCCCAGCAGGAACCCTTCTGGAAGCGCAAGACGCTGGCCCAGATGAACAAGCAGGAGTGGGAATCGATCTGCGACGGCTGCGGCATGTGCTGCGTCAACAAGCTCGAATACGAGGGCACGGGCGAACTCGCCCAGACCGACACCTGCTGCAAGCTGCTGGACCCCAAGACCGCCCGGTGCCGGGACTACAAGAATCGCAAGAAAATCGTGCCCGACTGCATCCAGCTGACCCCAAAGGTAGTAGCCAAGATGGATTGGCTCCCCAAGACGTGTGGATACCGGCTCGTCCACCTGAAGCAGGACCTGTACTGGTGGCACCCCCTGGTCTCCGGGAATCCCGAAACCGTCCACCAGGCCGGGATTTCAGCCCGGGGACGGGTGATTCCCGAGGATCAGGTCGAGGATATCACCGAGCGGGTCGTGGACTGGTTCGCTTGACGTAGGAGGCCTCGGCCCTTAAAAAGCCGGCCTTCCCGCCCCTTCGGCGGGTTCGTTATTTTTGAGCGGAAGTGCCATGCCTCGTCGTTGCGCCCTGTCGGGCAAAGCCGTCCAGTACGGCAACAATGTGAGCCACGCGAACAACAAGACCAAGCGCCGGTTCATGTCGAACCTCCAGGTCGCGTCGGTCCTGTCGGACGTGCTCGGCCACTCGATCCGGCTCCGTCTCACGCCGCGCGGCATCAAGACCATCGAGCATAATGGCGGCATCGACGCCTATCTGCTGGCCACCAACAAGAGCAAGCTGACGCCGGAAATGACGGTGCTGAAGAAGCGCGTCGAGCTGGCCAAGGCCAAGAAGGACAAGAAGGCAGCCTAAGCGGCCTTCAACCTCCGGAACCAAAGAAGGCCGCTTAAGCGGCCTTTACTTTGCCAGCTCGAAAAGCAGCAGCAGGCTACGCTGCAGCGGATTGAAATTGTCGTCCGCGATCATCCACAACAGCGTCTCGCCGCGCTCGCCCTTGGTCGCCGCCAGCCCTTCCAGATTGTCGACCGCATAGGGTGACGCAAGCCGCGCCAGTTCCTCGGCGTCGACGATCGCGTCGGCCTTCAGCGCTGAGCCGGGGAACTGCATCACCCTGACGCGCACGCCGCGCACCATATCGAAGGCGCGCTCCAGCACGACGAACGATCCGTCCGGCAGCTCGCGAATCGCGGTCGGGCTGAAGTTCGGGATCTTCATGTACTCGAACATGTCCCACAGGTATCGATCCGGCCCGATCGGCCTGCCGATCCAGCCGACCAGCGTGTTGCGGCGCAGGCTGTATTCCTCGCTGATCGCCACGATGCGTCCGTCGCTCAAGGCCGTCAGCGCTTCGACGCCGCCGTTGTCTGGTTGCCGCTCGAAGCCCGGCGGCAGATTGATCGCCGTCGGCGTGCCGTCGAGCGTGGGGTAGCGCCAGAGGCGATGATGGCGCTCGAAGGAAACCAGCCACGATCCGTCGGGCAAAGACGCCATACCTTCCGCGTCGGACCAGCTCTTGTCGGCGAGAGGCTGTCCTTTCAGGTCGCGCAGTGGGGCGATCGTGGCCTTGCCGAGTCCGACGAGGTTGCCCTTACCGTCGCGCTCGATCGTGGCCGTGAACCACGGGCCGGTGTCGGAGATCGAGGTCAGCGTACGGTTGTCGCGCGACACGACGAGATCGGACCAGCCGCCGAAATTGGGCACGTTCGCCGTCATCGAAATGCCGCCACGCCAGATCAGCCGGCCGATCTCGCGCACCTGCGGATCGTCGAGCTTGAACGGCACCGGGACGGAGCGGATCTCGAGCGGTGCTGCCGCAGCCGGCTCCACCGGCGGGCCGCCCGTGCAGGCGGCCGCGATCAGCAGGCTGACAGCGACGAACGAGCGGAGGACGGCGTGCACGGGCCGGCTGCGATCAGGCGGCGCGCTTGCCGCCTGATTTTCCGCCCGTCTTGGCGCCGGCCTTGGCATTGCTGCCGCTGCCGCGCTTGCCCTCGCGGGCGGCACGCAGTTCCTTCTGTTCGTCTTCGTCGAACAGGGAGGCGAGCTGTTCCATCATCGTGCCGCCCCGCTGGTCGGCATCGACGATGGTGACGGCCTTGCGATAGTAGCGCGTGACATCGTGGCCGATGCCGATGGCGACTAGCTCGACCGGCGAGCGCGTCTCGATCCAGTCGATGACGTCGCGCAGGTGGCGCTCGAGATAGTTGCCCGGGTTGACCGACAGCGTGGAGTCGTCGACCGGCGCGCCGTCGGAGATCACCATCATGATCTTGCGCTCTTCCGGCCGCGGCAGCAGGCGGTTGTGCGCCCACAAGAGCGCCTCGCCGTCGATGTTTTCCTTGAGTATGCCTTCGCGCAGCATCAGGCCCAGGTTCTTGCGCGCGCGGCGCCACGGCGCGTCGGCCGGCTTGTAGATGATGTGGCGCAGGTCGTTGAGGCGGCCCGGATTGGCGGGCTTGCCGGCGGCGAGCCACTGCTCGCGGCTCTGGCCGCCCTTCCAGGCGCGCGTCGTGAAGCCCAGAATCTCGACCTTGACGCCACAGCGCTCGAGCGTGCGCGCCAGGATGTCGGCGCTCATCGCCGCGACCGTGATCGGCCGGCCGCGCATGGAGCCCGAGTTGTCGATCAGCAGCGACACAACGGTGTCGCGGAAGTTGGTGTCCTTTTCCTTCTTGAACGACAGCGCATGCATCGGGTTGGTGATGATGCGCGTGAGCCGCGCCGCGTCGAGCGTGCCCTCGTCGAGATCGAAGTCCCAGGAACGGTTTTGTTGTGCCATCAGGCGGCGCTGCAGGCGGTTGGCGAGCTTGCCGATCACACCCTGAAGGTGCGCGAGCTGCTGGTCGAGATGGTTGCGCAGGCGGCCGAGTTCCTCTGCGTCGCACAGCATGTCGGCCTCGACGACCTCGTCGTGCTTGACCGTATAGGCGTGATATTGCTGGCCCGCGGGCTCGTTGCTGAGGGCGCCCGGCGGCAGCCACGGACGCTCGGCGCGGCCCGGTTCCTCCTCGTCGCCCGAGCCCATCTGCATCTCGGTCTGGGCCTGGTCGGCGGAGGTCTCCGACGCGTCTTCCTGCTCGGAAGAGTCCTCGGTCTCCTCGCCCTGGGCGCCGTAGCCCTGGGTCTCGCTCGAATCGCTCTGGTCGTCGCCGGTCTCGTTCGACTGACCGTCGGCGTTTTCCTGGTCCTGGCTGTCCTCGGGATCGTCGTCCTGCAGGTCGGCCGTCTCGTCGCCGAGCTTGAGGTCGCGGATCAGCTGGCGCGCGGCGCGCGCGAAGGCATCCTGGTTGCCGAGCGAATCACGCAGTTTCTGGAAATCGCGGCCGGCCGCCGATTCGATGTCGGCGCGCCACATGTCGACCATCGCCTTGGCCGATTCGGGCGGCGCGGCACCGAGCAGCTGCTCGCGCGCGATCAGGCCGATCACGTCGGCGATCGGAGCGTCGTCCTTGGACTTGATGCGGGCATGGCCACGCTGGTCGGAGCGCTGGCGGTAGAGGGCCGAGAGATTGTCGGCGACGCCCGCCATCTTCTTGGCGCCCAGCGACTCGACGCGGACCTGTTCCACCGCCTCGAAGATCGCGCGCGCGGTCTCGCCGCGCGGCACGCGGCGGAGATGCATCTTGCGATCGTGATGGCGCAGCTTCAGCGCCATCGAGTCGGCCTCGCCGCGGACACGGCTCACATCCTCGACCGGCAGGTCGCGCGCCGGCACCGTAATGCGTGCCTCAGTTCCCAACAGCGATCCGCCGTCGGGCACGAAGGCCACGTTCACTTCCTTGCGTGCCACCGCCCGCATGGTGGTGGCGGTGACGCGGCGGAATTCCTCGAGTGGCGTGGAGTCTTTGGCGGCCATGGGGGCCCTCTTTCCTTAGTGCAGCTTCCCGCCCTTGCCGCTGGATGCCGGCAATTCCTTGCCGAAGCAGCGCTGGTAGTACTCGGCGAGCGTCGAGCGCTCGACCTCGTCGCACTTGTTGAGGAAGGTGAGACGGAAGGCAAAGCCCACGTCGCCGCCGAAGATGCGCGCGTTCTCGGCCCAGGTGATCACCGTACGCGGCGACATCACGGTCGAGATGTCGCCGGCGATGAAGCCTGCGCGCGTCAGATCGGCGAGCGCCACCATGGCAGAGATGACCTTGCGGCCCTCGTCGTTGTCCATCGTCGGCGTCTTGGCGGCCACGATGTTCACTTCCTGGTCGTGCGGCAGGTAGTTCAGCGTGGTCACGATCGACCAGCGGTCCATCTGACCCTGGTTGATCTGCTGCGTGCCGTGATAGAGGCCGGTCGTGTCGCCGAGGCCGACCGTGTTGGCGGTCGAGAAAAGGCGGAACGCGGGATGCGGATGAATGACCTTGTTCTGGTCGAGCAGGGTGAGCTTGCCGTCGACTTCCAGAACGCGCTGGATCACGAACATCACGTCGGCGCGGCCGGCGTCGTATTCGTCGAACACCAGCGCCGTCGGGTTCTGAAGCGCCCACGGCAGGATGCCTTCACGGAACTCTGTGATCTGCTTGCCGTCCTTGAGGACGATCGCATCCTTGCCGATCAGGTCGATACGGGAAATGTGGCTGTCGAGGTTGATGCGCAGGCAAGGCCAGTTGAGGCGCGCCGCGACCTGCTCGATATGGGTCGATTTGCCGGTGCCGTGATAGCCCTGGACCATGACGCGGCGGTTGTGGGCGAAGCCCGCGAGGATCGCCATCGTGGTGTCATGATCGAAAAGGTAAGCTTCATCGATCGGCGGCACATGCTCGGTGGCCGTGCTGAAGGCGGGCACCTCCATGTCGGTATCGATGCCGAAGAGCTGGCGGGCGGAAAC
The DNA here is from genome assembly GCA_903839865.1 of Enhydrobacter aerosaccus. Classification (GTDB taxonomy): domain Bacteria; phylum Pseudomonadota; class Alphaproteobacteria; order Reyranellales; family Reyranellaceae; genus Reyranella; species Reyranella aerosaccus_A. The sequence goes on from CAIMEE010000139.1 coordinate 37,465, forward strand.
CTTGATGTCCGGCATGCCCGTAACGGTCGGCCGAGCGGCGGTCGCTGAAGAAGCCATCACACGTGTCCCACATAACAAAGCCCGCCAAATTGCGGGCTTAAAACGATAGTCGCAGGCCAAATTGTGCATCGCAAGCGGCCAATTGCGGGGTCTGCCCCAAAGCGAGCTAATCACACCGCTCTGAGGTTTTCCGAGGCCCGCAGGGTGGAATAGGCGGCGTTGATTTCCTTAAATTTTTCCTCGGCCTCGCGAGCGCCCCCATTGGCGTCCGGATGGTGCAGTTTCACCAATTCCTTGTAACGAGATTTCACTTCTGCCCGGGTCACCGGCCACGAAAGTTCAAGGACCTGCATGGCGTCCCGCTCGGCCGGTGTCAGTTGCTCGCTGCCATCCATCTTGGGGGGTGGTTTTTCACCCAGCCCAGCGTCGTCGGCGAGACCCAGAGGGTCATGAAGATGGGGGCCGCCGCTGCGCCGGCCGCCCAGCGGCCAGACCGGGCGCCGCCAGGTCGTGTCGGCGCGGATGTGCTGTTCGATGGCATCGGCGTCGAGACCGGCGAAATAGTCCCACTTCTTGTTGTATTCCCGGACGTGCTCCAGGCAAAACCAGCGGTATTCGTTCAGCCGGTCGCGGGCGAGGGGCGCACGGAATTCGCCATGCAGGCGGCACCCCGGCGCTTCGCAGACCTTCTGGAAGGGCTTGGGCGCGGTTTCCGCCAGAGGGTTCGCTCGCCGTCGAGACATTCGTCTAATATGTGTTCCGGCGACTGGGCCGGCAAGAGAGGCAAAAGATGGGCACGGTGGCGACGACGATTGACAACAAGCTCCGCGCACGTTTCGCGCCGGCGCGGCTCAAGATCGAGGACGAGTCGCACAAGCATCGCGGCCATGTCGGTCATCGCGAGGGCGGAGAGACGCACTTTCACGTCGAGATCGTGTCGGCGGCCTTCGAGGGACAAAGCCGCGTGGCGCGCCAGCGGCTGGTCTACGACACTTTGAAGGACGATATGGCGCCGGGTGGCATCCACGCACTCGCCCTGACGACGCTGACGCCGGCCGAGGCGGAGAAGCGCGGCTAGCCTTCCATCTCGATCTTCTTGCCCTTGGCTGCGGCCCGCACGTCTTCTGCGTCGGGGCCGGTATAGAAGTCCGGTACCCAGCGCTTGGTGACTTCGCTGTCCGACGCCCATGTATGGCAGCTGTCGAGCATGTAGGGCTTGCGCCGCGGCTTGTCGGCGGCCTCGTGTGATGGTGGCGGCAGGGTGCCCATCCTGGCGCGATGCGCCTTGTTCAGTTCCTGCGCCCTCTTCGAAGCGACGGTCTGGAACGCCGTCGTTGCGACCGGACCCAGCAGCTCGACAATGTGCGTGCAGCCGTGCACGCCGCCCACCCGTTCGCGCACGGCGCGATTGAAGCCGCCGCCGATGCGCAGACCGATGAGCTTCTTGAAGTCGGGCGTGATGCCGCCGCACATCTGGTAGGGCGACTTGTCGGTCACCGCCTCGACATCGACGATCGTGAACTTGTGGTCGATCGTGAGGCGGATCGACATGTCGTGCACGAAGTCACCGGGCTTGAGCGGGCCGCGCCATTCGTTGGCATGCTCGTAGCTCTTCTCGTCGGTGATGTGGCCTTCGATGTCCCAGAGTCCATCCTCGCGGAAGAAACCCTGGCAGGTGACGCGACGCGTGTGCAGATGCTGTCGCCCGACCGGCGGCGAAAGCGGCATGGTCATTCCTCTCGTAAAATACCCGAACTAAAGGCGTTAAGCCGCCTGTATGGCGGCCGGCGGCACGATGCGCAACTCGGCGAT
>CAIMEE010000140.1 GCA_903839865.1 Enhydrobacter aerosaccus
CCGCGTCGCATATCCTGGCGACGGCGGTCCTCCGCCTTTTTCCCGAGGCCAAGCTGGACATCGGCCCGCCCACGGACACCGGCTTTTACTATGACTTCGACCTCGATCACAAATTCACAGCCGATGACCTGACCCGGATCGAGGCCGAGATGAAGAAGGTGGCCGACGAAAACCAGCGCTTTGACCGCCAGGAGGTCTCGCGTGAGGAGGCGGCGGAAATCATCAAAACCCGCGGCCAGGAACGTTACAAGCTGGGCCGCCTCGCCGACATCCCGGAAGGCGAAAAAATTTCCTTCTACCAGAATGGCGAATTCATGGACCTGTGCGCCGGCACCCACGTCCGCTACTCGGCGAAGCTCAAGGCGTTCAAGCTGCTCACCATCGCCGGCGCGTATCATCGCGGCGACGAGAAAAACAAACAGCTCCAGCGCATCTACGGCACGGCCTTCCCGAGCAAAGACGAGCTCGCGGCCTACCTTGACCAGCAAGAGCAGGCGAAAGCGCGCGACCATCGCAAACTCGGCCGGGACCTGAAACTTTTCCACATCGACGAGGAGGTGGGCCAGGGGCTGATCCTCTGGACCCCCAACGGCTCGATCATCCGGCAGGAACTGCAAAACTTCATCAGCGAAGAACTGCGCAAACAGGGCTATTCGCAGGTGTTTACCCCGCATATCGGCAAGCTGGAGCTCTACAAAACCTCCGGGCACTTCCCCTATTACAAGGAGTCGCAGTTTTCGCCGGTCGTCGAGAATGTCTCCCTGGCGAAAATTCTTACCGAAGGCTGTTCATGCGCGGAGATGGTCGTGCGGCTCGAGGCCGTGTCAGCGCACCTCCGCGACCAGATCAATGCCCGCACCGGCAGGGAAACCATTGCCCCGGACCGCGTGAAGCCGGATGACCAGCTCCTCGACGGCTTCATGCTCAAGCCGATGAACTGCCCCCACCACATCAAGATTTTCGCCTCCCAGCCGCACTCCTACCGCGACCTGCCGGTGCGGCTCGCCGAATTCGGCACGGTGTACCGCTGGGAACAGAGCGGCGAGCTCAATGGCCTGACGCGCGTCCGCGGCTTCACGCAGGACGACGCCCACCTGTTCTGCACCGAGGAGCAGGTCGGTCCGGAGGTGCTCGGCTGTCTCGCGCTCGTGAAGATTGTGCTGACCACGCTCGGCATGGCCGACTACCGCGTGCGCGTCGGCCTGCGCGACCCCGATTCGAACAAATACACCGGTGACGCCGCCAACTGGGACAAGGCCGAGCACGCGTGCCGGGAAGCGGCCAAAACCCTCGGCGTGCCTTTTACCGAAGAACCGGGTGAAGCCGCGTTTTACGGCCCGAAAATCGACTTTGTCATCAAGGATGTGATCGGCCGCGAGTGGCAGCTCGGCACCGTCCAGGTGGATTACAACCTGCCGGTGCGATTCGACCTCTCCTATATCGGGGCCGACAACCAACCCCATCGCCCGGTGATGATCCATCGTGCACCCTTTGGATCGATGGAGCGTTTTTGCGGCGTGCTCATCGAGCATTTTGCCGGTGATTTTCCCGTCTGGCTGGCGCCCGAGCAGGTACGGCTTGTCCCCATCAGTGACAAGCAGCTCGACTATGGCTGCTCGCTCCGGACCCAGCTCCACGCCGCCGGCATCCGGGTGACACTCGATGAGCACAATGAC
>CAIMEE010000141.1 GCA_903839865.1 Enhydrobacter aerosaccus
CGACGATGGAAACAGCTTGAAGACTAACAGGCGGACCGTTCATACCGCGCGGCACGGCGTGGTGCCCTCGACTGGCGACAGCGTCTTCCCTTCGAGCGATGAGGTTTTCTTGGCGGTTTCCATCCAGGCGCGCATTGCCGACGAACTCGGGGTCAAGGAACAGCAGGTCCAGGCCGCGATCGACCTGATCGACGGCGGCGCGACCGTGCCGTTCATCGCGCGCTATCGCAAGGAAGCCACCGGATCGCTCGACGACGCCCAGCTGCGCACGCTCGACGAGCGGCTGCGCTACCTCCGCGAGCTCGAAGCGCGCCGCAAGACCATCCTCGACAGCGTGCGCGAGCAGGGCAAGCTCGACGCCAGGCTCGAGGCCGCGATCCTGGCCGCCGACAGCAAGGGCCGTCTCGAGGACATCTATCTGCCCTTCAAGCCCAAGCGCCGCACCAAGGCCGAGATCGCGCGCGAGGCGGGACTGCAGCCGCTGGCCGACCTGCTGCTGAAGGACCCGAGCGGCGTGCCCGCCACCGTGGCCGAGCCCTATGTCTCGGCCGACAAGAACGTGGCCGACACCGCGGCCGCGCTCGACGGCGCGCGCGCCATCCTGGTCGAACGCTTCGCCGAGAACGCCGACCTGATCGGCGCGCTGCGCGAGGAGTTCTGGGCCAACGGCCGCCTCTCGTCGAAGGTGCGCGAGGGCAAGCAGGAGGCGGGCGCCAAGTTCAGCGACTATTTCGACTTCTCCGAGGTGCTGGCGAAGATGCCGTCGCACCGCGTGCTGGCGCTGTGCCGCGGCGAGCGCGAGGAGATCCTGAGCCTCACCGTCGAGCCCGACGATCCCGCGACGCGGCTGCCGCCGTCGCAAGCTCCCGTGAGCACTTATGAACTTCGCATCATGCGCGCCTTCGCCATCTCCGATCAGGGCCGGCCGGGCGACAAATGGCTGGCCGATACCGTGCGCTGGGCGTGGCGCACCAAGATCATCGTCATGCTGTCGATCGATCTCCGCCTGCGCCTGTGGACCGCGGCGGAGACCGAGGCCGTGCGCGTGTTCGCCTCTAACCTGCGCGATCTTTTGCTCGCGGCGCCTGCTGGCGCCCGGCCGACACTCGGCCTCGATCCGGGCTTCCGCTCCGGGGTGAAGGTCGCGGTGATCGACGCCACCGGCAAGGTCACCGCCACCAGCACGATCTACCCGCACGAGCCGCAGAAGCGCTGGGACGAGGCGCTGGCCGTCCTCGCCAGACTCGTGCGCGAGCACAAGGTCGAGCTGATCGCGATCGGCAACGGCACGGCCTCGCGCGAGACCGACAAGCTTGCGATCGAACTTGTTAAGGGCCTGGCCGACCTCAAGCTGCAGAAGGTCGTGGTCTCGGAAGCGGGCGCCTCGGTCTATTCGGCGTCGGCCTATGCCTCGGAGGAACTGCCCGGCCTCGACGTCACCCTGCGCGGCGCGGTCTCGATCGCGCGGCGTTTGCAGGATCCGCTGGCCGAGCTGGTGAAGATCGATCCCAAGTCGATCGGCGTCGGCCAATACCAGCACGATCTCAGCGAGTTCAAGCTGTCGCGCTCGCTCGACGCCGTGGTCGAGGATTGCGTGAACGGCGTGGGCGTCGACCTCAACACCGCCTCGGCGCCGCTGCTGGCGCGCGTGTCGGGCATCGGCCCGGTGCTGGCCCAGGGCATCGTGGCCCACCGCGACGCCAACGGCGCCTTCCGCTCGCGCAAGGCGCTGAAGGAGGTGCCGCGGCTCGGCCCCAAGGCGTTCGAGCAGTGCGCGGGCTTCCTGCGCATCCCGGGCGGCGACGATCCGCTCGACGCCTCGTCCGTGCATCCCGAAGCCTATCCCGTGGTGCGCCGGATCATCGAGGCGACCAAGAGCAGGATCGACGCCCTGCTGGGCAACGCGGCGGCGCTGCGCGCGCTGCAGCCCGCGGCGTTCGTCGACGACAAATTCGGCCTGCCCACCGTGACCGACATCCTGCGCGAGCTGGAGAAGCCCGGCCGCGATCCGCGCCCCGCCTTCATGACGGCGGAGTTCACGGCCGGCGTCGAGACGCTGAACGATCTGGAGCCCGGCATGATCCTCGAAGGCGCCGTCACCAACGTCGCGGCGTTCGGCGCCTTCGTCGACATCGGCGTCCACCAGGACGGACTCGTGCACGTGTCGGCGATGTCGAAGACCTTCGTGAAGGACCCGCGCGCCGTGGTGAAGCCCGGCGACATCGTGCGCGTGAAGGTCCTCGAGGTCGACAAGCCGCGCAAGCGCATCGCGCTGACGCTGCGGCTCGACGACGAGGCCGGCAGCCAGGCGGCGCGGGCGGGGCGTGGCGAGGGCGGCCGCGCCGATGCGGGCGGCGCGTCCCGCCGCGATCAGGCGCGCCTGCAGGCCGCCAAGCCGACTGCGCCAGGGAACGCGATGGCCGACGCGTTGCTGCGGGCGGGCCTCGCCGAACATCGCTAGCGGCGAACTGGCGCGTCTGCGGGAAAGCGGTGAGCTTGGGCAAATAGGCGACGATGTGCGAGAGAAGCTCATCGGAGTATCAATCGACCTTAAGGGTGCCGGACGTGACGCTCTGGTTGGATGGCGAGCCGTTAAGCACACGGATCGTATTGATCTAGATAAAATTGGCTTTTATGACCCGCTCGACTTTTGGGAACCTATTTATAATCATAGAGAGGGATCAATTATTTTGAATCCCGACGATTTTTATATCCTGGCAACCAAGGAGTCTGTTCGCGTTCCCCCTGATCTCGCTGCTGAAATGCTTGCGTATGACACAAGCGTTGGTGAGTTTCGCGTGCACTACGCTGGGTTTTTTGACCCAGGATTTGGATGGGGCGAACAATCTGCCGAGAGCCGAGCAGTGCTGGAAGTTCGGTCCCACGAAGTGCCCTTCATGTTGGAGCATGGGCAAACAATAGGCTGGCTTCGCTATGAGCAAATGGCCGCTCGGCCTGATCAGATCTATGGCACTGACATCCGCTCAAATTATCAAGGCCAAGGTCTCGCGCTGGCGAAGCAGTTTCGGCCTTATCGGTAAGATGCGCGTCGGCAGCGACGGTTTTTCAGATCGAGATGCCAAACCAAAAAGCCTTGACAATGTGGCGAAAATCGCAATACTGTCGCAACGACATTTGGCCTGGTCGGGCCCGATGCTTGCGTAATGTTGGAAAGTTGTCTCGTCGCGACGTGTGCGCGCACAATTGCTTCTAATGTTTGGCCTAGGGCATTTGGAGGGTCCTCGGCCGGAGACGTTTTTCTACGGCGCGTTCCGTCCCATTTAATTTCCATTTATTTAATGGGAACGGCTCAGCCCTCGTTGAGGAATCCGCGCACCGCCGCCACCGTTTCGGCAAGCCCCGTCCGCTGAATTTCGACTCCGGCCGGGAACGCGCCGAGCAACCGGCTCGGCAGCCGCGAGTCGAGCATCACGAACACCCCGCGGTCGTCGGCGCGGCGGATCAGGCGGCCGTAGGCTTGCTTCAATCGCAACCGCGCCAGCATGTCGTCGTAGGCGTTGGCGCTGCCGGCGCCGCCCGACGTCATCTTGTCTTTCCAGTGCGCCTTGCGTGCGCGGTGGAGGATGTCGGGGCGCGGCCACGGCACGCGGTCGAACACGATGAGGCGCAGGCTGCGGCCGGGCACGTCGACGCCGTCGCGCACCGCGTCGGTGCCCAGCAGGCAGGAATGTTCTTCGGCGCGGAAGATGTCGACCAGCGTCGCGGCGTCCATGCCGCCGACATGCTGGGCGTACAGCGGCAGGTTCGCTTCCTCGAGCGGCTGGGCGATGCGCTGGTGCACGGCGCGCAGCCGGCCGATCGCGGTGAAGAGGCCGAGCGCGCCTCCGCCGCTGGCCAGGAACAGCTCGCGGTACGCGGCCGCCACCTGGTCGCTGTCGTCGCGCTTCACGTCCTTCACCACGAACACCTTGGTGTTGGCGGCGTAGTCGAACGGCGAGGCCATGGCGGCGCGCACCGCCGGCGCCTGCAGGTGGCGCGTGCCGGTGCGCGCTTCGGCCGAGAGCCAGTCGCCCAGCGCTCCGGGCAGCTCGTCGTTGGCGGGGGCGGGGCCGAGATTGTCGCGCAGGGTCGCGGAGGTGATGACGGCGCCGTGCGAGGGCTTGATCACGGCGTTCACGAACGGCTCGGTCGGGTCGAGATAGTGCCGGTACATGCCGACATCGGTCTCGCGGGTCTGGCTGCGCTCGATCGCGAACCAGTCGACGTAGACGGGATCGGACTCGTTGTGCAGGCCGCGCAGCATGGCGCGCCACGCCTCCAGCGTGAGCTCGCAGCGGTTGGTGAGCGAGCGCGCCACGCCCTCGATGCGGCCGCGCTGGCCGGTGTCGAGCGCATCGGCCTCGCTCTCGAGCTTGGTGCGCAGCGCCTGCCGCAGCCTCCGCACGGGGATCAGCATCTGCTCGAACAGCTTGGCGAGCTGGTCGGCCGCCTCGATCAGGCCCGGGTTCAGCGGACGCACGTCGCACTCCTGGCCGAAGCCCTGGTCCTCGCCCGCCGCGCGCGCTCTCACCTGCACGCGCACGAGGGCGAGGACCTCTTCCGCCGGGCCCAGCACCGTGCCGTCGGCCAGTCTTGTTTGCCAGTTGGGCGAGGGCAGGCGTTGCGCGAGGTCGAGCAGGCGGCCGAGCGCGTTCTTGGCCTCGACGTCCTCGCCCAGCAGATCCATCACGCGCTTCTCGAGGCCGCGCGCGCGGCTGCCGCGCCGTCCCTCGGCGCCCAGCAGCCAGCGCCGCAGGTCGGAGCACTCGACACCGCTCAGATGCGCGCCGAACGCGCCGTCGGCCGCGTCGAACAGGTGATGGCCCTCGTCGAACACGTAGCGCAGCGGCCGCGTGGCGTCGTCGAGGCCGCCCATCGCGGCCTGCACCATCACCAGCGCATGGTTGGCGATCACGATGTCGGCGGTGCGGGCGCGGCGGATGGTGCGCTCGACGAAGCATTTCCGGTAATGCTCGCACGCGGAATAGATGCACTCGCCGCGCCGGTCGGCGAGACGCTGGAGACGGAAGCGGCCGATCAGGTCGAGCAGCCACGCGGGCAGGTCGCCGCCCAGCATGTCGCCGTCGCGGCTCGCCAGCGCCCAGCGCGCGAGCAGGCCGAGGCCGACGGCGTTCTCGGGTGCGAGGCCGGTGCGGCTCACGGCCTCCTGGAAGTTCAGCAGGCAGAGATAGTTCTCGCGGCCCTTGCGGATCACGACCTTGCGGCGCTTCTCGGCGCTGTCGCGGTGCAGGCGGTCGAGCTCGTTGTCGATCTGGCGCTGCAGGTTGCGCGTGTAGGTGGCGATCCAGACCGGTGCGCCGTTCTTCTCCGCCCACAGGCTGGCGGGCGCCACGTATCCCAGGGTCTTGCCGACGCCGGTGCCGGCCTCGACCAGCACGACGTTGGGCTGGTCCTCGACGAGGCGCGGCGCGAAGGCTTCGGACGCGGCGGAGGCATAGTCGCTCTGGGTCGGCCGCGCCTCGGCCATGTTGGGACCGGCCGAGACCATTTGCGCCAGACGCAGCCGCGCCTCGCGCGGCTCGACCGGTTCGCTGCCGGGCGGCGTGGCGGGCGGCGGCTCTTCCCATTGGACAAGGCTTTTCCAGATATCGAGGCCGGCGCCGGGACGCGGCTTCTTGCCGGCGGGCGGATCGACGTCGAGGGCGAGCAGCACGGCGGCGCCCCACGCCCAGTCGCCGCGCGCCATGGTGATCGCGATGTCCTTGAACTCGGGCGAGGCGAGGGCGGCCATGTCTTCGAGCGAGGCGATCAGGGCCTGGGCGATCTGGGGGAGGGCGGCCAGCTCGTCCTCGGGCGTGGGGCCCACGTGCACATCAACGGCGATGGCGAGGCCGCGCACGGTGGGCAGGCAGAAGGTCGCCGGATGGACGAAGGCATAGAGTTCCAGCAGGTCGCGCGCCGGCAGGTTGTCGAGGCCGAGCCGCGCGGCGACGGCGGGCGCATGCACGACGAGGGGTGCTGCGTGCGAGGACCGAAGGGCTGCCTCCGGCGCGCGGAGCCGCTCGATCGCGCCGTCCGCCGACAGCCACAAAGCGCCGCGCGCCGTGGCAATCAGGGCGGGGAAGGTGAAGGGAGGCGCCATTGCTGCTGCGATACCATATAATGAGGATCAAATGAGGCTCAGTCGCCGGCCCTTTCTCGCCACGCTCGCGGCTGCGGCCACCACGCCCGCAATCGTGACGCCGGCCCTTGCCGCCGACGAGGTCGATGTCGCGATCCTGGGTGGCGGACTTGCCGGGCTGACGGCAGGTCGCGCGCTGGTTGCCGACAGGAAGAAGGTGCTGGTGCTCGAGGCGCGCGACCGCATCGGCGGCCGCGCCGTCACCGACACGAGCCTCGGGTTTCCCGTCGATCTCGGCGCGTCATGGCTGGCGCCGGGACCGCTGGCCAAGGAGCTCGGCGGCAAATTGCTGCCCGGACCGGAAGTGGGCGCGATCGCCGTGGCCGGCAAGCCGCTCACTGCCGAGCAGATGGCGGACTATGCCAAGGCCGACGAGCGGATGCAGGCGCTGTTGAAGGATCTCCGCACGCGGATGCCCGACGCCGATCCAGCTTCGTTCATCCGGTCGGTGACGCCCAACGAGCAGCTGGCCTTCTCGCGCCTCCTCAACAAGCCGCCGTTCGCGGTGACGCAGCCGCTCGAGGGCGGCATCGGGGCCGCCGTCGCGCGGCTGGGCGCCAAGGTGCGGGTGAAGCTGGGCACCCGCGTGCTGCGCATCAATTCGACAGGCTCCTCCTCAGGGGGCCGGTTCATCGAGGTCGTCACCACGACGGGCACGCTGCAGGCGCGCGTCGTCATCGTGGCCCTGCCGGTGAGCGTGCTGGGCGGCGGCCACATGGGCTTCGCGCCGCCGCTGTCGCAGAAGAAGCGCGATGCGCTGGCGGCCACATCGATGGCGTCGTGCACGCGCATCGCCGTCTCCTTCCAGCCCGGCATGCCCAAGGCGCCCGCCAATGCCTGGGTGACGGGCATCACGCGCGCGGGCGTGCCGTTCGATGCTTTCGTGCGGCCGCAGAACCGCGACGCCGTGATCCTGGTGCTCGGGTCGCAGGCCGCGCGTCAGGTCGAGGAGTCTGGCGCCAACGCGTCGGTCGCGTTCGCGCTCACGACCCTGGCCGAGATCTATGGCAGCGACATCCGCGCGGCGTTCCGCGGCAGCGTCACCTCGCGCTGGGGCCGCGATCCGTTTTCGCTGGGCGCCTGGTGCGTGCCGTCGAAGGGCGCGGTGGCGACGTTGGCCACGCCGCACGGCGAGCGCGTCTTCTTCGCGGGCGAGGCGATGGCGGACACTCCCGGCACGCTCGACGCCGCCTATGCCTCCGGCCTCAGGGCCGCGGCCGAAGCGAAAGCAGCGCTGCGATGACCAGCGCACCGGCGGCCGCCAGCGACGGCACGGCGAGACTGCCGGTCAGGTCGTAGACATAGCCCGCGAAGCTCGGCCCCAGGATCTGGCCGAACGAGAACGAGGCGGTCATCAGCGCGATACGTCCCCTTGTATCTGATGAGGGCGGATCGCCGCCGCCCTCGCGCGCGCCGATCAGGCCCAGGGCCGTCAGTCCCATGAAGGTGCCGCCCACGAAGACCGAGGTGAGGATCACCGTTGCCGGCGACAGGAACAGCGCGCTCGCCGCGACGCCCGCGGCCTCGACGAGCGCGGCAATGGAGAAGGTGCGCAGGATGCCGAGCTTGCTGCCCAGTCTGGTCCACAGCGCGACCGACGGCGCGGCGCTGAGGCCGAACAGGATGAAGATGTATGGCTCGAGGCCCGCGATCGCGGGCGTGCCGCGCACCATCTGCACGATGAAGGTCGCGGTGATGATGTAGCCGAAACCGAACAGCCCGTAGGCCACGAGCAGGGACCAGAAGCCGGCCGAGAGTTTCGTCTTCGGTCCGCTGGGCGCGGTGGCGCCGGGATGGTCAGCCGGTACC